>NZ_RFFI01000032.1 GCF_003696205.1 Cellulomonas triticagri | reverse complement strand
GGTGCCCGCGAGCGCCGCGGTCGCCGCGGTCCCCCCGCGGGTCGCGAGCCGCGCGGTGGCCGCGGCCGCCTCGGACGAGTACCGCTCCCCGCGCCGCTCGGCCTCGGCGAGCGCGGCGACGACCTCCTCGGGCTCGGCACGGTCGAGGGGGTCCGCGGCGAGCGCGTCCCAGAGCGCCCCGGCGGTGACGGGTCCGAGCCCGGCGAGGTCGGCGTCGCCGCTGCGGGTGCGGACCAGCACGGCCTCCAGCGGCCGGGTCCCGAAGGGCGCGCGCCCGGTGGCGGCGTAGGCGAGCAGCGCGGCCCACCCCCAGCGGTCGGTGGCGGGGGTGGGCTCGGCGCCGTCGACGAGCTCGGGCGCGAGGTAGCCGGGGGTGCCGACGACGAACCCGGCGGAGGTCACGCGGGTCTCGTCGACGGACTGCGCGATGCCGAAGTCGATGAGCACCGGGCCGTCCGGGGTCACCAGGACGTTGCTGGGCTTGAGGTCGCGGTGCACGACGCCCGCCGCGTGCACGGCGTCGAGGGCGTCGAGCAGCCCGGCGGCGAGGCGGTGCAGGGCGGCGGCGTCGAGCGGCCCGCGCTGGCGGACGTGCTCCGCGAGGTCCGGACCCCCGACCAGCTCGGTCACCAGGAACGCCTCGGTCGAGTCCGCCTCGGCGTCGAGCACCGCGGCCACGCCGGGGTGTCGCAGACGCTGCAGCGCGAGCACCTCACGACGCAGGCGCTCCCGGGAGGACGGGTCCGCGCCGACGTGCGGGTGCAGCAGCTTGAGCGCGACCGGGGTGCCGCCGCCGTCCACCGCCCGGTACACCGTGCCCATGCCGCCGGAGCCGAGGGGCGCCAGGATCGTGTACCCGCCCACCTCGGCGCCGGGTGCCAGCCCGATGCGCTCCATGCCCGCACGGTAGCCGCCGGTGCGCGCCCCACCGGGGTCGCCGCGCGGCGCGCGCCCGGACCTGCACGGTTCCCCCACCTGGCGCACCCGTATCCCGGGCGGTCCAGGAGGGGTCACGTTAGGGTCAGGTCGACACCAAGGAGCTGAAGATCCGTGACATCTGCTGGTTATGACCTGGTCGTCGTCGCGAACCGCCTCCCGGTCGACGTGACGCTGGACGAGGACGGCAAGCCGAGCTGGACCCGCTCCCCGGGCGGCCTCGTGACCGCCCTCGAGCCCGTCGTGCAGAAGTCCGACGGCGCCTGGGTGGGCTGGGGCGGCTCGGCCGACCTCGAGCTCGAGCCGTTCGACGCGGACGACATGCGCCTCGTCCCGGTGAAGCTGTCGCAGGACGACCTGACCTTCTACTACGAGGGCTTCTCGAACGACACGCTGTGGCCGCTGTACCACGACGTGATCCAGCCCCCGACGTTCCACCGGCAGTGGTGGGACGCCTACCAGCGGGTCAACCGCCGGTTCGCGGACGCCGCCGCCGCGCAGGCCGCGCCCGGAGCGACGGTGTGGGTGCACGACTACCAGCTGCAGCTCGTCCCCCGGTACCTGCGCGAGCTGCGCCCGGACGTGCGGATCGGCTACTTCCACCACATCCCGTTCCCGCCGCTGGAGATCTTCGCGCAGCTGCCGTGGCGCAAGCAGGTCGTGGAGGGGCTGCTCGGCGCGGACCTCATCGGGTTCCAGCGCGGCGGGGACGCGGCCAACTTCGTGCGCATCGTGCGCCGGCTCACGGACAAGACCACCCGCGGGCAGGTCATCACGCTCACCGACGCGGAGGGCCGCACCGAGCGGCACGTGCGCGCCGCGTCGTTCCCGATCTCCATCGACTCGCACGCGTTCGACCGGCTCGCCCGCACCCCCGAGGTCCAGGCGCGTGCCAAGGAGATCCGCTCCGAGCTCGGCGACCCGGAGATCCTGCTGCTCGGCGTGGACCGCCTCGACTACACCAAGGGCATCCGGCACCGGATCAAGGCGTTCGAGGAGCTGCTGGAGGACGGCCGGATGTCCGTGCCGGAGGCGACGCTCGTGCAGGTCGCGTCGCCCAGCCGCGAGAACGTCGGCGCCTACCAGCAGCTGCGCGAGGACGTCGAGGCGCAGGTCGGCCGGATCAACGGCGAGCACGGCGAGCTCGGCCACGCGGCCGTGCACTACATGCACCACTCCTACCCGATGGAGGAGATGGCGGCGCTGTACCTCGCGGCGGACGTCATGCTCGTCACCGCCCTGCGGGACGGCATGAACCTCGTCGCGAAGGAGTACATCGCGGCGCGGTCCGACGACAAGGGCGCCCTGGTGCTCAGCGAGTTCACCGGTGCGGCCGACGAGCTCGGCGGCGCGGCGATCCTGGTGAACCCGCACGACATCGTCGGGCTGAAGAACGCCATCCAGCACGCCGCGAACATCGACCCGCGCGAGGCCCGCAAGCGGATGCGCCGCCTGCGCCGCCGGGTCCTGGAGAACGACGTGGCCCACTGGTCCGCCTCGTTCCTGTCCGTGCTGACGGCCGTGCCCACGCGCGACCACCACGTCTGAGAGGACCCCCGTGCCCGACCCCCTGGACGGCGCCGCCCTGCGCGCCGCGCTCCGCGAGGCCGTCGCCGACCCCGCACGCCACCCGCTGCTGGTGGCGCTGGACTTCGACGGCACCCTCGCGCCGCTGCAGGACGACCCGCAGGCGTCGCGGGTGCTCCCCGACGCCGTGACGGCGCTGCGCGCGCTGGCCGCGCACCCGCGCACGGTGCGGCTCGCCCTGCTGTCGGGGCGCTCGATGGGCGACCTGCACCGCCTGGCGGAGGTCCCGCCCGGCACGGTGCTCATCGGCAGCCACGGCGCGGAGCGCGCCCGGGTCGCCGAGCACGGGCTGGACCGCGCGGTCATGACGCTGACCGACGAGCAGCAGGACCGTCTCGACGGGCTCGGCGGCGAGATGCAGGCCGTCGCGCGCGGCCGGGACGGCGTGTGGGTGGAGTCCAAGCCCGCGGCGGTGGCGGTGCACACCCGCATGGCCGACCCCGCGACCGCCGAGGCGGCCGAGCGCGACGCGCTCGCCGTCGGCGGTCGGCTGGGTTCGGCGGTGCTGCACGGCAAGAAGGTGGTCGAGGTCTCGGTGCTCGACGCCGACAAGGGGGCTGCTCTGTCGGCGCTGCGCGCCGAGATCGGGGCCGGGGCGGTACTGGTCGCCGGGGACGACGTGACCGACGAGCACGCGTTCGAGGCGGTCGCGCCCGAGGGGCTGACGCTGAAGGTCGGCGCGGGGCCCACGAGCGCGCGGTTCCGGGTGCCGGAGCCGCAGGACGTCGCCGACCTGCTGGCCGACCTCGCGGTGGCCCTGGACGAGGCCGCCGCAGGCTGACCCGCGCGCGGGCCGCGGGGCGCGGGTGGGCATAGGTTGCCCGCATGAGGCGCGCGCGGGACGCGGGGCAGGACGTGGAGGTCGTCGAGGTCGACGTCCCCCTGCCCGGCGAGGCGTCCGGGACCGCGTCCGCCGCGGACCCGGTCTCCGACGAGGAGCACCGCGCGCGGGTGGCCCGCCGCCGGCGGCTGCTGCGCCGGTGGTGGCCCGTGCCGCTCGTGCTCGTCGCCGCGGCCGTGACGACGCAGGTGGTGCTGGACGCCCGCGAGCGCGACCGCGTCGCCGCCCGGCAGGAGGTCCCCGGGGTGCTGCGCACCGTCGACCCGGCGCTGACCCCGGCGCACGCGCTGCGGGACGACCAGCAGGAGCTCTCGCTGACCGACGTGGTCGCCGGTGGCCTGCGGATCGCGTTCGCGACGGGGTCGTGGGGCGACGCCCGCGAGGTCGTCGCCCTGGACCGCACCGGCCGCACGGTCTGGGAGGGGTCGCTGGACCCGGACGGCGCCGGGGCGCCCACGTTGCAGTTCCCGTCGTGCGCCGCCGACCCCGCGGGCACCGTGCTGCGCTGCCTGGTCGTGGACCGGGACACCTCGGACGAGCTCGAGGACGCGTCGGGGTGGATGGTCGACGCGCCGGTGGCTTCCCGGTTGGTCGCGCTCGACCTCGCGACCGGCGAGCCGCTGGCGTCCGGGGAGGCGCCGCCGCTGTCCGGGTTCGACGGCGAGGACGGCGTGCAGGTGCTGGCGTCGGTGGTGGACGCCACGCTGCGCGTGACCGCGTGGGCGGCCGACGCCGTCCCGCCGGGCACGGACCTGCTGGCGACGGAGCCGCTGTGGCGCACCGAGCAGCCCCTGGACGACGGACCGGGCGGCAGCATCCCGGTGGAGCGCCTCACCTACCCGCCGAGCCCCGTGGTGGGCGCGCACCACGTGCTGGTGCACACCGACGTCGGCACCTGGGCGCTCGACCCCGCGACCGGCGCGGTCGCGACCCGGGCGGACGGCTTCCTGACCGTCTCCCGGACCGGGCACCTCACCACCGACGGCTCGCGGCTGCTGGACGACGCGGGTGAGCCCCTGCTGGACCTGCCGGGGCAGCCGGTGTTCCTCGTCGTGGACGACGGGGCGCTGCCGGACACCGAGCTGGTCGTGTCCCCGGGCCGGTCGGGCGAGGGCAGGCGGCTGGTCGCGGTCGCGGTGCCGTCCGGCGAGGAGCGGTGGTCCGCCCCGGCGGACGGGTGGTCCGACGGCGGGCTCGTCCTGCTGGACGGGCTGCTGTACGGCTCGGGCTCCGACGGCGTGTGGGCGCGCGACGCCGCCACGGGGCGGGAGGTCTGGCGCACGGGGGTGGGCCTCACGGCCGAGATGGGGTCCACGGTGCTCACGGACGGGCGGTACCTGCTGCTGACGGCCCTGCCCGACCAGCTCGCCGGGGCGGGCGTGACGGTCGCCCCCGGGGCGGCCGCGGGCCTGCGGGGAGCCGCCGACGTCCCCGCCCGCGCGCTGGTCGCCCTCGACCTCGCGTCGGGCGCCCCGGCGTGGGCGACGGCCCTGCCCGCGGGCGTGCGCGCGGTCTGGTCCGACCAGGGCGACCTGGTCGGCTGGGGCGACGAGGCCGTGGTCCTGCTGAACTGAGGAGACCGACGTGACCTGGGTCTCCATGCGGGCCGCACCTGTGGCAGGATGACCGTGGACCGAGGGGGGTCACCCGACCTCCCTCGTGCCGTGTCAGCGCAGACACCCTGACACCTTTCACGACGGATCGTCCGGCACGTACCTGCCGGTGGAGGGATTGATCACGCATGGCTACGGTCACTTTCGACAAGGCCACCCGGGTGTACCCGGGCACCGAGCGTCCCGCGGTGGACGCTCTCGACCTGCACATCGAGGACGGCGAGTTCCTCGTCCTCGTCGGCCCCTCGGGCTGCGGCAAGTCGACCTCGCTCCGCATGCTCGCGGGTCTCGAGGACGTCAACGGCGGGCGCATCCTCATCGGCGACCGTGACGTCACCGACGTCCAGCCGAAGGACCGGGACATCGCGATGGTGTTCCAGAACTACGCGCTGTACCCGCACATGACGGTCGCCGACAACATGGGCTTCGCGCTCAAGATCGCCGGCACCCCGAAGGCGGAGATCCGCACCCGCGTCGAGGAGGCCGCCAAGATCCTCGACCTCACCCAGTACCTCGACCGCAAGCCGAAGGCGCTCTCCGGCGGTCAGCGCCAGCGCGTCGCCATGGGCCGCGCGATCGTGCGCCAGCCGCGCGTGTTCCTCATGGACGAGCCGCTGTCGAACCTGGACGCCAAGCTCCGGGTGCAGACCCGTACCCAGATCGCGTCGCTCCAGCGCCGCCTCGGCGTCACCACGGTCTACGTCACGCACGACCAGACCGAGGCGCTCACCATGGGCGACCGCATCGCGGTCCTCAAGGACGGCCTGCTGCAGCAGGTCGGCACGCCGCGCGACATGTACGACACCCCGGCCAACGTGTTCGTCGCCGGCTTCATCGGCTCCCCGGCCATGAACATCGGCACGTTCCCGGTCGCCGACGGCATCGCGAAGGTCGGCTCCGCCGGCATCGCCGTGCCGCGCACCGCGCTCGACAGCCTCGTGGCCGACGACAACTCCTCCATCACCATCGGGTTCCGCCCGGAGGCGCTGGACGTCGTCACCGAGGGCACCCCGGACGCGCTGCCGGTCGTCGTCAACATCGTCGAGGAGCTCGGCTCCGACGCGTTCGTGTACGGCGCGCTCGTCGGCGAGGCCGGCGCGGCGGACGTCCACTCGGGCGCCGGCGACTCGCAGGTGATCGTGCGCGTCGACCCGCGCAAGGTCCCCGCCAAGGGCGAGAAGATCTGGGTCCGCATCCGCACCGGCGAGCAGCACCTGTTCCACGCCGGCTCGGGCCAGCGCATCACCGCCTGACGCACCAGCACAGCACGCTCGAAGGGGCGGGACCGGCACGACCGCGGTCCCGCCCCTTCGTCGTCCGATGGGAGAATCAGCACCATGACTCCTCGCACGCGCCTGCAGATCACCGCGGCCGCGCCGGACCCGGCGCTCCTCGACCTGCCCTGGGACGTGCCGCTGGTCGACTGGCCCGCGGAGCGCCTGGCCGCGCTCCCCCGTGGTATCTCCCGGCACACCGTGCGGTTCGCGCGGCTGTCCGGCCGGGTCGTCGCGATCAAGGAGATCGGCGAGACCGTCGCGTACCGCGAGTACGAGCTGCTGCGCCAGCTCAGCCGCCTGGACGTGCCGTCCGTCGAGCCCGTCGGCGTCATCACCGGCCGCACCGCCCCCGACGGGGAGCCGCTGGAGGCCGTGCTGATCACGCAGCACCTGCGGTTCTCGCTGCCGTACCGTGCGCTGTTCAGCCAGTCGCTGCGCCCGGACACCGCGACCCGCCTCATCGACGCCCTCGCGGTGCTGCTCGTGCGGCTGCACCTCGTCGGCTTCTACTGGGGCGACGTGTCGCTGTCCAACACCCTGTTCCGCCGGGACGCCGAGACGTTCGCCGCGTACCTCGTGGACGCCGAGACCGGCGACCTGCACGACACCCTGACCGACGGGCAGCGCGCCTACGACCTCGAGGTCGCGCGCGTGAACATCATCGGCGAGCTCATGGACCTGCAGGCCGGCGAGTTCCTCGAGGAGGACGTCGACGCCGTCGCGATCGGCGACGCCCTCGCCGAGCGGTACGGCGAGCTGTGGACCGCGCTGACCAGCTCCGAGTCCTTCGGCCTGGACGAGCGCTGGCGGGTGCAGGCCCGCATCGAGCGGCTCAACGACCTGGGCTTCGACGTCGGCGAGCTCGACATCACCACCGACCTCGACGGCACGACCGTCCGCATCCAGCCGAAGGTCGTCGACGCCGGGCACCACTCGCGGCGCCTCATGCGCCTGACCGGCCTGGACGTGCAGGAGAACCAGGCGCGGCGCCTGCTGAACGACCTCGACCAGTTCCGCGCGGCCACCGACCGGCAGAACGACGACGAGACGTTCGTCGCCCACGACTGGCTGACGGAGATCTTCGAGCCCGCCGTGCGGGCCGTGCCGCGCGACCTGCGCCCCAAGCTCGAGCCCGCGCAGATCTACCACGAGCTGCTGGACCACCGCTGGTTCCTGTCGGAGGCCAAGCGTCGCGACGTCCCGATGCGCGAGGCCGTGGCGTCCTACGTGCGGGACATCCTGCCGCTGCGCCCCGACGAGGAGTCCGTCATGGGCGTCTCGGCGGCGGACCTGCGCGAGGACACCGACACGACCACGCTGCCGGTCGTCCCGGACTGACCCGCGTCAGAGGTCGACGCGCTCGTTCGTCCCGTCGAGGCGGTCCCCGGTGACCTTCGCCTTGACGAAGCTGAGGAGCGTCGCCACCCGGCCGCCCGGGGCGTCCCAGTACTCGGCGGACTCGGCGTGCACCCGCAGCAGCACCGACTGCGGGGAGTCCGGCCCCTCCGGCAGCCACGCCTCCACACCCGCGCTCCACAGGTCCCGCTTCTTCGCGACGTCGTCCACGACCTCCGCGGTGCCCGCGAGCGAGACCCACGTCGCGCCGGACCCGACGGCGACGTTCACCCCGGGGTGCGCCCCGACGTGCGCCACCTTGCGCGAGCCGCGCTCCGCGAAGAACCACAGGTCGCCGTCGAACTCGACCTCCTGCAGCGCCATCGGGCGGGCGACCAGCGTCCCGTCCGGGGCGACGGTCGTCAGCACGCCGAGCCGGTGCTCGCGCAGCAGGTCGGCGACGGTGCGGACGGGGTCGGTGCTGTCGGTGCTCATGCCGCCATGCTCACCCCGCCGGGCCCGGCGCGCGACCGGGGCCGCACACGACGACGCCCGCGCACCCGGTGCGGGCGCGCGGGCGTCGGACGTCGTCAGCCCTGGCGCTGCCGGGCGACCTCGTACAGCGCGATGCCCGCGGCGACACCGGCGTTGAGGCTCTCGACCTCGCCGGCGATCGGGATGGACGCGATGGCGTCGCAGTGCTCGCGCACCAGGCGGGACAGGCCCTTGCCCTCGGACCCGACGACCAGCACCAGCGGGTCGGTCGAGTAGGGCAGCTCGCCCACCGCGACGTCGCCGCCGCCGTCGAGCCCGACGACGAAGCACCCGGCCTCGTGCAGCCGCTCCAGCGCCCGCACCAGGTTGGTCGCCCGCGCCACCGGAACCCGCGCCGCGGCTCCCGCCGACACCTTCCACGCGGAGGCGGTGACGCCCGCCGCGCGACGCTCCGGCACCAGCACGCCGTGCGCGCCGAACGCGCCCGCGGAGCGGAGCACCGCACCGAGGTTGCGGGGGTCGGTGACCCCGTCCAGCGCGACGACCAGCGGCGCGCGGTCGCTCGACGCCGCGATGTCGAGCAGGTCCTCGACGTCGGCGTAGTCGTACGGCGGCACCTGGATCGCGACGCCCTGGTGCACGGAGCCGTCGGTCAACCGGTCGAGCTCCGGCTTGGTGACCTCGAGCAGCGGGTAGCCCTCGTCCGCCGCGGTGCGCAGGATCTCGCGCGTGCGGTCGTCGGCCTCCAGCCGGGTCGCGACGTACACCGCGGACACGGGGATCCCGGCGCGCATCGCCTCGACCACGGAGTTGCGGCCCGAGACGACCTCGGTCGCCCCGGCGCCCCGGGCACGCCCGGCAGCGGCACCGCCGCGACCCGCGGGGCGGTTGCCCGAGGGACGCTTGGCGTCGCGGCGCTCGGCGGCGGCCTTGCGCTTGCCGGCGGGGTGCCAGGAGCGGTCCTCCGCCTTGGGGGTGGGGCCCTTGCCCTCGAGCGCGCGGCGGCTGTTGCCCCCGGAGCCCACGGTCATGCCCTTCTTGCTGCCCGGCTTGCGCGTCGCGCCCCGGCGCTGGGAGTTCCCGGCCATCAGTCCTCGTCCTCGGTCGTCGGGCGCGCGGCGAGGGACCAGCGCGCGCCGGTGGCGTTGTCCTCGACGGCCACACCGGCCGCAGCGAGGCGGTCGCGGATCGCGTCCGCGGTGGCCCAGTCGCGCGCGGCACGGGCCGCGGCTCGGGCGTCGAGCTCGGCCCGCACCAGCGCGTCCAGCGCGGCGGCGTGCCGGTCGTCGGTGCGGCCGGCGCCCCAGCGGGCACCTGCCGGGTCCAGGCCGAGCACGTCGAGCATCGCGCGCACGGCGACCAGCTCGACCCGGACGGCGGGCACGTCGTCGGCCGCGAGCGCGGTGTTGCCGGCCCGCAGGTGCTCGTGCACCACCGCGAGCGCGGCGGGCACGTTGAGGTCGTCGTCCAGCGCGGCGCCGAACGCGTCCGGCAGCGGGGCCGTCGCGAGGTCCCCCGCGTCGCCCGCGACCTCGGTGGCGCGCTCGACGAACCCGGCCAGGCGGTCCCAGGTGGCCTCGGCCTCGGCGAGCGTGTCGGGCGTCCACTCCAGCATGGAGCGGTACTGCACGGCGGTCAGCGCGTACCGCACGACGGCGGGCCGCACCTGCTCGAGCAGCGTGCTGACCAGCAGGCCGTTGCCGAGGGACTTGCTCATCTTCGCGCCCGACTGGGTGACCCAGCCGTTGTGCAGCCAGTACCGGGCGAACCCGTACCCGGCCGCGCGGGACTGCGCCTGCTCGTTCTCGTGGTGCGGGAACCGCAGGTCCAGGCCGCCGCCGTGGATGTCGAACTCGTCGCCCAGGTAGCGCTGCGCCATGGCGGAGCACTCCAGGTGCCAGCCCGGCCGCCCGCGCCCGAACGGGGTGTCCCAGGCGGCGGTCTCCGGCTCGCCCGGCTTGGCGGCCTTCCACAGCGCGAAGTCGTGCGGGTCGCGCTTGTCTCCCGCGCCGCCGTCGGGCGCCGGGGCCATGTCGTCGACCCGCTGGCTGGTGAGCGCGCCGTACTCCGGGAACGAGCGGACGTCGAAGTACACGTCGCCCTCGCCCGCCGCGTAGGCGTGCCCGGTGTCGACCAGGCGCTGCATGAGCGCGATCATCGCCGGGACGTGCCCGGTGGCGCGGGGCTCGTAGGTCGGGGGCAGCACGCCGAGCGCGTCGTACGCCGCGGTGAACGCGCGCTCGTTCTGCATCGCCCACGCCCACCACGCGACGCCGGCCTCGGCGGAGCGGTGGAGGATCTTGTCGTCCACGTCGGTGACGTTGCGGACCAGGGTCACGTCGTGCCCGGTGCGGCGCAGCCAGCGGACCAGGACGTCGAACGCGACGGCCGACCGCACGTGGCCGACGTGCGGGGGCGCCTGGACCGTCGCACCGCACAGGTAGATGCCGACCTTGCCCGGGACCACGGGGACGAAGTCGCGCACCTCACGGGTGGCGGTGTCGAACAGGCGCAGGGTCACACGGGCAAGGCTACCGGTCACCGGGCCCCGGCCCGGGGTCGGGTGGCCCCGCGAACCTCGCCGCCTCGGCCCGCAGCGCGTCCAGCACCCGCCGGACCACCCGCCGCTCGGCCCGGTCGGGACGCACCAGGGCCTCGACGCGGCGGGCCGCGCGGACGCCCGCGAGCGGCACGAGGACCGCCCCGCGCCGCCCCGCCGTGTACCGGGGCAGCAGCGAGACGCCGTGCCCGGCGGCGACCAGCGCCTCGACCACCCCGAAGTCGTTGAACCGCTGCACGACCCGCAGCGGGGCGCCCGCCGCCGCGCCGACCGCGTCCAGCACACCCGCGACGGGGAACCCGGCCCGCACGGCGATCCAGTCCTCGCCCACCAGGTCCGCGGGGGTGACCTCGGCCCGGCCCGCGAGGCGGTGGTGCGGCGGCAGGGCGACGTCCAGCGGCTCGCGCAGCAGCGGCACGACCCGCAGGTGCGGGGGCCAGGGGTGCGGGTCCACGGGCGCCGCCGGGGTCGCGACGGGCGGCGCGGTGACGGGCGGCTC
Organism: Cellulomonas triticagri; assembly: GCF_003696205.1. Taxonomy (GTDB): domain Bacteria; phylum Actinomycetota; class Actinomycetes; order Actinomycetales; family Cellulomonadaceae; genus Cellulomonas; species Cellulomonas triticagri. The sequence goes on along the minus strand of NZ_RFFI01000032.1, from coordinate 25,218 downwards.
GGGACGGTGCGCCACGACGACGTCGAAGTCCGCGGTCAGCCCCGGGAAGTCGGCCTGCGCGACGTCCTCGTCCCCGAGCTCGACGCGGACCCCGTCCATCCCGGCCACCCGGGTCAGCAGGCCCGGCAGCAGCAGCTCCGCACCGGACTGGAACGCCGCGACCCGCACCAGCCCGTGCGGTGCCGACCGGAACGCGTCCACGGCCGCCTCGGCGCGCTCCAGCGCCACGGCGACGTCGAGGGCGGCGTCCGCGAGCGCGTGCCCCGCCCCGGTGAGCCGCAGACCGCGACCCGCCCGCTCCACGACGTCGACCCCCGCGGACCGGGTGAGCGCGCGCAGCTGCTGGGAGACGGCCGACGGGGTGAGGTGCAGCGCGGCGGCGGCCGCGGTGACCCCGCCGCGGTCCCGCACGGCGCGCAGGGTGACGAGGTGCCCGACATCCATGAAGCGACGCTACAGGCACCGTGCACGACTGTGCGATGGTGCTGCACGGTCGTCAGGCCGCAGGATGCGGGCATGCCCCTGCGCGACCGCCTCCTCGCCCTCACCGTCGCCGTGCTCTGGGGGCTGAACTTCCCGGCGATCCACCTGTCGCTCCAGCAGTTCCCGCCGTTCTTCCTCGTCGCCCTGCGGTTCGCGCTGCTCGCCGTCCCCACGCTGCTGCTCGTGCCCCGGCCCCGGGTCCCCGTGCGCTGGCTGCTGGGCTACGGCCTCGGCTTCGGGGTGCTGCAGTTCGCGTTCCTCTACCTCGCGATGGACGTCGGCATGCCCACCGGCCTGGCGTCCCTGGTGCTGCAGGCGTCCGCGCCGTTCACGGTGCTGCTGGGCGCCGCCTGGCTGCGCGAGCGGATCAGCGCCCGGCAGGCCCTCGGCGTCAGCGTCGCGATCTGCGGGCTCGGCGGCATCGCGGCGCTGCGCGCGAGCGACGGCGCCTCCGCCGGGCTGCTGCCCGTGGTGCTCACGCTCTGCGGCGGGCTCGGCTGGGCCTTCGGCAACGTGTCCAGCCGCCAGGCCCACCCCGACAGCCCGATGCGGTTCATGCTGTGGATGTCGGTCGTGCCGCCGCTGCCGATGCTCGCGCTGTCCCTGGTGGTCGACGGGCCTGCCGCCATCGGGCACTCGCTCACCACCCTGAGCACCCCGACCGCCGCGTGGGCGCTCGGCGGGCTCGCGTTCACGGTGCTCGTCGCCACCGTCGTCGGCTCCGGCATCTGGACGACCCTGCTCGCCCGGCACCCGTCCGGGGTGGTCGCGCCGTTCTCCATGCTGGTGCCCGTGGTGGGCATCGGGACGTCCTGGGCGTTCCTCGGCGAGCGCCCCGCCGTCGCCGAGCTCGCGCTCGGCGCCGTCATCGTCGGGGGCGTCCTCGTCGCCACGCGGCCACCCCGTCCGACCCGCGCCGCCCCCGCAGATCCCGCGCCGACCACCGCGCCCGCCCTCGCGCCCTAAACCGCGTCAGGGGCAGCGCTCGCCGTCCTTGACGACTGCCAGCGTGATCCGGTCCGAGGCGTCGACCTCGCGGCCCTTGCGGGGGTCCTGCGAGCAGACCTTCCAGTTCGAGTCCACCCACGGCGACCGCCCGTCGCCCGTCGCGTCGACGGTCTTGATGTCGTCCGCGCCGAGGGCCTCCAGCGCCGCCCGCACGTCCCCGAGGTCCTTGTCCTCGAAGTCCGGCAGCGTGATCCGCACCGGGTCCTCCCAGAGCCACCCGGTGCCGGTCTCGGCCGGCGTCGGGGCGGGCGCGGGCGCGGTGTCCGGCGTCGAGACCGGGGCGGGCGGTGCGGTCACCACGGGGACCGGTGTGGGCTTCGCGGCCTTCTCCCCGGCGGGCGCCTCGGGCTTGATGCTCCAGTCGCGACCGAACGTCCCGTCCCGACCCCCGGCGGCCGCGGCGGCCCCCTCGTCGGGCTCCTCGCTCACCCCGGACGCCACGCACCCGCCCAGCAGGCCACCGGCCACCAGCAGCGCCACGATCGCACCGGCACCCCGGCCTGTCCTCCGCACGCCCCGAGTATCGACCCCGCACCACGCCCAGCCCCCACAACCCACCCGGATGTCACCCGCCTGCCACACCACCCGCCCCTCCCACCCCGCCTGCACCCCCATCACCCTCCCGCCCCGCCCTCACCCCACCGCCGCGCACGTCGAATGGTCACCAGGTGCGGGTGTCCCCGGCACGAACCCCACACCTGGTGACCGTTCGGCGCGGCGTGCCCTGCGGGGCGGGGCCGGGGCGGCGGGGCGGGCGGGTCAGTCGCGGGGGGCGATCAGGGCCGTCGCGAGGGCCGCGACGCCCTCGCCGCGCCCGGTGAGGCCGAGCCCGTCGGTCGTCGTGGCCGTCACCGTCACCGGGGCTCCCGCGGCGGCGGAGAGCGCCGCCTCGGCCTCGGCGCGGCGGGGGCCGATCTTCGGGCGGTTGCCGACCACCTGCACGGCGACGTTCCCGATCACGAACCCGGCGTCCCGCACGAGCCGCGCGGCCTCGGCGAGCAGGGCGGTCCCGGCGGCACCGGCCCACTCGGGGCGGGACGTGCCGAACACGGACCCGAGGTCCCCGACGCCCCCGGCGGACAGCAGGGCGTCGGCGGCGGCGTGGGCGGCGACGTCGGCGTCGGAGTGCCCGGCGAGCGGCCGCTCCCCCGGCCACGCCAGCCCGGCGAGGTGCAGCACCGCACCGGGTGCGGGGTCCGGCTCGTAGGCGTGCACGTCGACGCCGATGCCGGTGCGGGGCAGGCCGGTCACGGGCGGGCCAGCAGCTCGGCGACGGCGAGGTCGCGGGTGGTGGTGATCTTCATGGCGGACTCCTCGCCGTCGACGACCCAGACCTGCTCCCCCAGCGCCTCGACGAGCCCGGCGTCGTCGGTGGCGGCGGTGGCCTCGTCGGCGGCCCGGTCGGCCCCGGCGGCGTGCGCGGCGTCGAGCAGCGCCCGGTCGAACCCCTGCGGGGTCTGCACGGCGCGCATGGTCGCGCGGGGCACGGTGGCGACGACGGGTGCGGCCCCGTCGACGGCGGCGCCGACCTGCTTGATGGTGTCCGCGACGGGCAGCCCGGGCACGACGGCCCGGTGCCCGGCGCGGACGGCGGCCTCGACGGCGCGGATCAGCGCGGGGCTGGCGAGGGCGCGCGCGGCGTCGTGCACGAGGACGACGTCGACGTCGTCACCGAGCGCGGCGAGCCCGGCGGCGACGGACGCCTGCCGGGAGCCACCGCCCTCGACGACGGTGACGGGCACGCCGATACCGGGTCGGACGGGTCCGCCGAGCAGGGCCCGGAACCCGGAGGCGCGGCCGGGCGGCACCGTGACGACCACGGACAGCACGACGCCCGACGCAGCGAGGCGTCGGGCGGCGTGCACGACCAGCGGGACCCCCGCCAGCTCGACCAGGGCCTTGGGCCCCGGCAGCCCGAGCCGCGTGCCGGAGCCGGCGGCTGTGAGGACGGCGGCGGTGGCCACGCGGGCGCGGGGTGCGGCGGGGTCAGGTGCCTCGCGTCAGGACGCGAGGACCTCGTCCAGGATGGCCTCGGCCTTCTCCTCCTCGGTGTGCTCGGCGAGCGCGAGCTCCGAGACGAGGATCTGCCGGGCCTTGGCGAGCATGCGCTTCTCGCCCGCGGACAGGCCGCGGTCGGCGTCCCGGCGGGACAGGTCGCGCACGACCTCGGCGACCTTGATCACGTCGCCGGAGGCGAGCTTCTCGAGGTTGGCCTTGTACCGGCGCGACCAGTTGGTCGGCTCCTCGGTGTAGGGGGCGCGCAGCACGTCGAACACGCGCTCCAGCCCCTCCTGCCCGACGACGTCGCGCACACCCACGAGGTCGACGTTCTCCGCCGGCACCTCGATGGTGAGGTCACCCTGGGCGACCTTCAGCTTGAGGTAGATCTTGTCCTCGCCGCGGATGGTCCTGGTCTTGATCTCCTCGATCAGCGCTGCACCGTGGTGCGGGTAGACAACCGTCTCCCCAACAGTGAAAGTCATCTGCAGGTGTCCCCTTTCGCGGAATGCCAGTCTACCACGTGGAATCGGGCGGATTCTGTGCAGATCCGCGACATTTGCGCAGGTCAGAGCGTTGCGGGCCAGGTCAGCGATGCGACACGCCGTGTCAGCATGTGCTCGCAGGCGCTGCTGTGGCTAGTCTCCGACCAGGGCCCCGTGCGACCCCCGACGCGGACCGGCGAGCCCCTGACCAGCGGTGACGCGCTCCCTGGGACCGAAGACCCAGACCCACCCGTCGCGGTCGTGCGCCGAGCCCTCGCGGCCCCGTAGGCTCGACGTCGCACGCCCGCGCGCGTGCGAGCCCCCCGCGCACCGACGCGCTCGCCCAGAACCGCACCGAGGAGTCCCCGTGGCCCGCAGCCGCCCGTCCGCCCGCCCCGTCGTCGTCGGCGCCGTCGCCCTGGCCGTCGCGGCGGTCCTCACCGGCTGCTCGGCGACCAACCCGATCACCACGGAGAAGCCGTACGCGGCCTCCGACGGCGTCCGGGCCACCCTCGGCGACCTGACCGCCGAGAACCTGCTGCTCATCGCCGCCGAGGCCGACGGCCCCGCGGCGCTGCAGGGCGCGCTCACCAACCGCGGCGAGGACGCCCTCACGGTCGAGCTGTCCACCACGGGCACGAGCGAGCGGATCCGCGTCGCCTCGGGCGAGACCGTGTACCTCGGTGGCACGCAGGGCGAGGACGTCGTGCTCGACACCCCGGTGGGCCCGGGTGCCGTCACCGACCTCACGCTGACCACCGGTCCCGGCGGCAGCGAGACCGTCCCGGTGCCCGTGCTGGACGGCACGCTGCCCGAGTACGCGGACCTGGTCCCGGAGCCGGAGCCGTCCGTCGAGCCCACGGCCACCGCCTCGGCGGAGCCGGGCACGGACGCCACGGAGGCGCCCACCGACGGCGACACCGCCGGCGGCGAGGGCGAGCAGGCGGGTGGCACCGAGGGCTGACCCCTCCCCCGTCCCCAGCACCCCAGCACGCAGCAGGCCCCGTCCGGTCGCCCGGACGGGGCCTGCGTCGTACCGGCCCCGGTGCGGGTGCCGCGGTTCCCTCCCGAACCGCAGCGCCCCGACCGGGCCCCCCGCGGCTCAGCCGAAGCGGCCGGAGATGTAGTCCTCGGTCGCCTGCTCCTTGGGCGACGAGAACATCGTGGCGGTGTCGTCGATCTCGATGAGCCGGCCCGGCTGCCCGGTGCCGGCGATGTTGAAGAACGCGGTCTTCTCGGAGACGCGCGCCGCCTGCTGCATGTTGTGCGTGACGATCACGATCGTGTACTGCGACTTGAGCTCGGCGATCAGGTCCTCGATCGCGAGGGTCGAGATCGGGTCGAGCGCGGAGCAGGGCTCGTCCATGAGCAGCACCTGCGGCTTGACCGCGATGGCGCGGGCGATGCAGAGGCGCTGCTGCTGGCCGCCGGACAGGCCGGAGCCGGGGCGGTCGAGGCGGTCCTTGACCTCGTTCCACAGGTTCGCGCCGCGCAGGGACTGCTCGACGAGGTCCTGGCCCTCGCTCTTGGACATCTTCCGGTTGTTCAGCCGGATGCCCGCGAGGACGTTCTCGGCGATCGACATCGTCGGGAACGGGTTGGGGCGCTGGAACACCATGCCGACCTGGCGGCGCACGGCGACCGGGTCGATCTCGGAGCCGTACAGGTCGACGCCCTCGACGGCGACGGTCCCCTCGACGCGGGCGCCGGGGATGACCTCGTGCATGCGGTTGAGGGTGCGCAGGAAGGTCGACTTGCCGCAGCCGGACGGGCCGATGAACGCGGTCACCGAGCGGGGCTCGATGGTCATGTTCACGTCGGCCACGGCCTTGAAGCTGCCGTAGAAGATGTTGAGGTCCTTGACGTCGATGCGCTGAGCCATCTCGGTCGTCTCCTTGGGTTCTGGGGGAGGGTCAGGGAGCTGCGGGTGCGGGCGGGCGGTTCAGCGGATCTTCGGGGCGAACCAGCGCGTCACGAGGCGGCCGATGAGGTTGAGCAGCATCACGATGAGGAACAGCGTGAGCGCCGCGGCCCAGGCACGCTGGATGTTGATGTCCGGGATGCAGGCGGCGTCGTCGGCTGAGCACGGGACCAGGCCCTGAGCGTACTGCCGGTACACGTACACCGGCAGGGTCATCATGCGGCCCTCGAACAGGTTGAAGTTGATCGAGTCGATGACGCCGACGGTGAGCAGCAGCGGGGCGGTCTCGCCGATGACGCGGGCGATGGCCAGCATCACGCCGGTGGTCAGACCGGCGACCGACGTGCGGAGCACCACCTTGAGGATGGTCAGCCAGCGCGGGACGCCGAGTGCGAGGGACGCCTCGCGGAGCTCGTTCGGGACGAGCCGCAGCATCTCCTCGCTGGACCGGATGACGACCGGGATCATCAGCACGGACAGCGCGACGGAGCCGATGAACCCGAACTTGGCGCCCGGGCCGAGCAGCAGCGCGAACAGCGCGTAGGCGAACAGACCGGCGACGATGGACGGGATGCCCGTCATGACGTCGACCAGGAAGGTCACGGTCTTGGCGAGCGGCTTGCCGCCGCCGTACTCGACCAGGTAGATCGCGGTGAGCAGGCCGATCGGCACCGAGATCAGCGCGGCGAACAGCGTGATCTGCAGGGTGCCGACGATGGCGTGGTAGATGCCACCGGCGTCCATGCCGCCGAACACACCGCGCATGGAGTTCATCAGGAAGTAGCCGTCGAGGCGGCCGATGCCCTGCGACACCACGGTGTACGTCAGGGACAGCAGCGGCAGCATCGCGAGCACGAACGCGGCGGTGATGAGCACGCGCATCGTGACGTCGGTGCGGCGGCGCTTCGCGTCGTTGGTCTGCAGCAGCTCGCGCAGGGACGCCGAGCCCTCGGGGGCCGGCTTCGGGGCGGTCGTCGTCGTCATGTCAGTTGGCCCCCGAGAAGTCCTTGCGGCGCGCGACGATGGCGCGGGCCGCCATGTTCACGGCCAGGGTGATGACGAACAGGGCGAGGCCGGTGGCGATCAGCGTCGCGACGCCGGTCTGGTTGGCCTCGGGGAACTGGGCGGCGATGTTCGCGGCGATGGTCTGCTGCTTGCCGGCGACCAGGAGCTGGAACGAGTACGCGAACCCGGGCGACAGGATCATCAGCACGGCCATCGTCTCGCCGAGCGCGCGGCCCATGCCGAGCATCGCGGCGGACACGATGCCGGAGCGGGCGAACGGCAGCACGGCCATCCGGACCATCTCCCACTGCGTCGCGCCGAGGGCCAGGGCGGCCTCCTCGTGCAGGCGCGGGGTCTGCAGGAACACCTCGCGGCAGATCGCGGTGATGATCGGCAGGATCATGACGGCGAGCACCACGCCCACGGTCATCATGACGCGGCCGGTCGGCGACACGGAGCCGCCGAACAGCGGGATCCAGCCGAACCAGTCCCCGAGCCACTGCCACACCGGCGTCACCAGCGGGCTGAGCACCAGGCCGCCCCAGAGGCCGTAGACCACCGAGGGGATGGCGGCGAGCAGGTCGACCACGTAGCCGAGGGCGTTCGCGAGCCGGCGCGGCGCGTAGTGCGAGATGAACAGCGCGATGCCGATGGCGATCGGGGTCGCGATCAGCAGGGCCAGCGCGGCGGCGAGCAGCGTGCCGAACACGAGCGGCCCGACGAAGCCGAGCAGGCTGTCAGCGCGGAACCAGCTGATCCGGGAGGCGAGCTCCTCCGGGTCGGCGGTGATCGCGGGCCAGGCCCGCTGCACCAGGAAGATCGCCACGGCGGCGAGGATCACGAGGATCAGGACGCCGGCGCCGGTGGACACCCACCGGAAGACGCGGCTGCCGCCGCGGTCGCCGTGCCCGGACTTCAGGCGCTTCGCCGTCGTGCCCGCGGGGGGCGCGTCCGGGTCTGTCGAGCCCGCGGTGCGGGGCTGGGTGCTGGTCACGCTGTTCTCCAGGGGGAGGGGAGGAGAGAGGGCGTTCTTTCGTGGCTGTGGCCGGTCCACCCGGGGGCGGACCGGCCAGGGCCGGGGGTCCGGACCGGCGGGCGGGTCACGCCCGCCGGTCCGTCACCCTCAGGAAGCCAGGGTGATCGCGTCGATCGAGGCCTGGACGTCGGTGCGCAGCGCGTCGGAGATCGGCGCGGAGCCCGCGGCGGACTCGGAGGCCGCCTGGCCCTCGGCCGACGCGACGTAGGTGAGGAACGCCTTGACGAGGTCCACGTCCTCCTGGGTGTCGTACGCCTGGCAGGCGACGAGGTAGGAGGCGAGGATCAGCGGGTAGGCGCCGTCGGCCGTGGTGGTGCGGTCGATGGAGATGACGATGTCGCCCTCCTCGCGGGAGTCGTCGCGCGGCGAGGCGTCGAGCGCGGCGGCCGCGGCCTCCTCCGTCGGGGCGACGAACGCGTCACCGACACCGATCGAGACCTTGCCGAGCTCGCCGGCCTTGGAGGCGTCGGCGTAGCCGATGGTGCCCTGGCCGCTCTGGACGGTCTGGATCAGGCCGGACGTGCCCTGGCCGGACTCGCCGCCCTCGATCGGCCAGTCGCCGGAGGCCTCGTCGGCCCAGGCGCCGTTCGCCGCGGCGGACAGGTACTCGGTGAAGTTCTCGGTGGTGCCCGACTCGTCGGAGCGGTGCACCGGCGTGATCGCGGTCGCGGGCAGCGTCGCCTCCGGGTTGGCCTCGGCGATGGCCGGGTCGTCCCAGGTCGTGATGGTGCCGTTGAAGATGTTCGCGATCGTCTCGGCCGAGAGGTTCAGCTCGGTGACGCCCTCGAGGTTGAAGACGACGGCGATCGGGGAGATGTAGACCGGCAGGTCCACGGCGGAGGCGCCGAAGCAGCGCTCCTGCGCGGAGGTCAGCTCCTCCTCGTCCAGCGCGGCGTCCGAGCCGGCGAACAGCGCCGAGGCCTCGAGGAACGCCGTGCGGCCGCCACCGGAGCCGACCGGGTCGTAGGAGACGGTGACGTCGGGGTTCGCGCTCTGGAACCCGGCACGCCAGGCCTCCATGGCCGACTCCTGCGAGGAGGCACCGGCGCCGACGAGCTCACCCGCGAGGGTGCTCTCCGAGCCGGAGTCGGTGCCGCCCGTGGTGCCGGAGCCGGTCGGGTCGTCCGAACCACATGCCGTGAGGGAGAGGGCGACGACGCCAGCGAGGGCGAGGGCACCCGTACGACCGCGGTTGAGCTTCACAGTGTTGTCCGTCCTGTCGAAACGCGGCGCGCACCCGTCTGTGCGCGACCTGCCGCCGACGCTAGGGAGCGCAGGCGAACAGGTTCCCGTACGCCGGTGAACGGAGGGTGAACGACCGGACAATGCTCCGAGCGCCCCTCAGGGGCCGCCCGGAGCGGACGATCGGCTCAGGCCGGCTCGTCGTCGAGCAGCTTGTACCCGAGGCCGCGGACCGTGATCAGGAGGGTCGGCGCGCCGGGGTCGGGCTCGATCTTGGCGCGCACCCGCTTGACGTGCACGTCGAGGGTCTTGGTGTCCCCCACGTAGTCCGTGCCCCACACCCGGTCGATGAGCTGGCCGCGGGTGAGCACGCGCCCGGCGTTGCGCAGCAGCAGCTCCAGCAGCTCGAACTCCTTGAGCGGGAACGCCACCGGCTGGTCGTCCACGGTCACGGTGTGCCGCTCGACGTCCATCTTGACCGGGCCTGCGACGAGGACGCCGTCGTCGACCTCGTCCTCCTCCCCCGCGTCGCCGACCGCGACGCCGCGCCGGCGCCGCAGCACCGCCCGCACCCGGGCCAGCAGCTCGCGCGAGGAGTACGGCTTGGTGACGTAGTCGTCCGCGCCGAGCTCCAGGCCCACGACCTTGTCGATCTCGCCGTCCTTCGCGGTCAGCATGATGACCGGGACGTCGCTGGTCTGCCGGATCTGCCGGCACACCTCGGTGCCGGACAGCCCGGGGAGCATGAGGTCGAGCAGCACCAGGTCCGCCCCCTCGGCCTCGAAGGCGGCCAGGGCCTCCGGCCCGGTGGCGGCGGTGCGCACCTCGAAGCCCTCCCGGCCGAGCAGGTACGCCAGGGGGTCGCGGTACGACTCCTCGTCCTCGACGAGCAGGATGCGGGTCACGGGGTCAGGCCTCCGGTGCGGTGTCGGGGGCCGCCGCGGGTGCGGCGGCGCTCGGGGTCGGGGTGGGGCTCGAGATCGGGTCGGGCTCGTCGGCGGGGCGCGCCGCGACGGGCAGGCGCAGGGTGAACGTCGAGCCGCGACCGGGCTGCGACCACACCTGCACGTCGCCGCCGTGGTCCGCCGCGACGTGCTTGACGATGGACAGGCCCAGGCCGGTGCCGCCGGTCTCGCGGCTGCGGGCCGGGTCCACGCGGTAGAACCGCTCGAACACGCGGTCCTGCTCCTCGGCGGAGATGCCGACGCCCTGGTCCACGACGGCGATCTCCACCAGGCCGTCGCGGGTCCGCACGCCGACGCCCACGGTGGTGCCCGGCGAGGAGTACCGCACGGCGTTGTCGAGGAGGTTCCGGACCGCCTGCACGAGCATCGTGGCGTCGCCGAACACCTGCGTCCCGGTCTCGCCGCCGACGGAGAACGCCATGCTCTTCGCGGCGGCGCCGGTCTGCGCGCGGTCCACCGACTCGGCGACGACCTGGTCCACGTCGACCACGACGATGTCGTTCAGCGCCCCGGCGACCTGCAGCCGCGAGAGCTCGAGGATCTCGTGCACCAGCGCGGACAGCCGCTGCGCCTCGCCGATCATCCGGCCGGCGAACCTGCGCACGGTCTCCGGGTCGTCGGCGGCGTCCTGCACGGTCTCGGCGAGCAGCGACAGCGCGCCCACCGGGGTCTTGAGCTCGTGGGACACGTTCACCACGAAGTCCCGGCGGATCGCCTCCAGGCGGCGCGCCTGCGTGTTGTCCTCCGCGAGCACCAGCAGCTGCCCGGGGCCGACCTGGGCGACGCGCACCTGCAGCATCACGGTGCCGGGCCCGAGCGGCCCGCGCGGCAGCTCGAGCTCCTCGTCCCGGATGACCCCGGTGCGGCGCACGTCCGCGATCAGGTCCCGCACCGCGGCGTGCACGACCATGCCGTCGCGCACCACCCCGAGCGCGAACGCCGGCGGGCTCGCCCGCACGACGCGGTCCTCGTCGTCCAGCACCACCGCCGCGGAGCGCAGCACGGCGAGCACCCGCACCAGGCCGTCGTCGAGCTCCGGCTCGGGCCGGGGCGGCACGGTGCGCTGCGCGCGCTCCGAGAACCGGAACGCGAGCGTCGCGCCGATGCCGGTGACCAGACCGAGCGCACCGGCGGCCAGCACCACGAGACCGTTGAGACCCTCCACGGCGTCAGCGTACGGTCGTCCCGGGCGTGCAGCGGTCCGCGCCCCGCGATCACCAGGCCCCGCGCGGGCAGTGTTCATCTGCGTTCACCACCGGGTCGCGCGCCGTTCACCTCGATGTTCACCTCCGCGTGGGACCGTAGGCAGTCGGAACACGAGCGCGCGCCCGCCCGCGGGAGGTCGCGCGGACGAGAGGAAGCCATGCGCGAGATCTTCGACGCCGAGCTGAAGCAGGTCGGCGACGACCTGGTGGCCATGAGCCGCCGGGTCGAGCACGCCATCACGGCCGCCGGCGAGGCGCTGCTCACCCAGGACCTCGCCCTCGCGGAGTCCGTCATCGCCGACGACCTGGCCATCGACGCCCTCGAGCGCGACCTCGACGAGCGCTGCGTCCTGCTGCTCGCGCAGCAGCAGCCCGTCGCCACCGACCTGCGGGTCGTCGTCTCCGCCCTGCGGATGAGCGCCACCCTGGAGCGCATGGGCGACCTCGCCCGGCACGTCGCCCAGGTCGCGCGCGGCCGGTACCCGCACCCCGCGGTCGACCCGGCGCTGACCGGGGTGTTCACGGAGATGCACGAGGCCGCCAAGCGCGTCGCCCAGCGCACCACCCACGTGCTCACCAGCCACGACCTCGCCGAGGCCGAGGGCATCGAGCGCGACGACGACCTGCTCGACTCGCTGCACGAGGACACGTTCCGCGTCCTGCTCGGCCCCGCGTGGACCGGCACCGCGCAGCAGACCATCGACGTCACGCTGCTCGGCCGGTACTACGAGCGGTTCGGCGACCACGCGGTGTCCGTCGCGCGCCGCATCGTCTTCCTGGTGACCGGCGACTTCGCGCAGGAGCACCCCGGCGCCGCCGCGCGCTGACGCGCACGCAGGCACGGGCAGGCCCGTCTCCCTCTCGGGGAGGCGGGCCTGCCGCCTTCCCGGGAGGCAGGGCCGGGGCGCTGCGGCGCCATGTCGCGACGTGAGGGCGCACCGCCTGCTGGGACGGCGACGCGCCCACCCGGGGCCGCGACTCCGCGACCCCGCCACCCCGCACGCGCGAGGGCCCGGACCAGCAGGTGCCGGTCCGGGCCCTCGGACGGTCGGGTCAGCGACCCTGGTTCGCCACCGCGGCGATCGCGGCCTCGGCCGCGCTCGGGTCGAGGTACGTACCGCCCGGGTTCGTGGGCTTCAGCGTCTCCTCGTCCAGGTGGTAGACCAGCGGGATGCCCGTCGGGATGTTGATCCCGGCGATGGTGGCGTCGTCGACGTCGTCCAGGTACTTGACGATCGCGCGGATCGAGTTGCCGTGCGCGGCGACCAGGGTGGTCTTGCCGGCCTGCAGGTCCGGGACGATGTCGGAGTGCCAGTACGGCAGGGCGCGGTCCAGCACCTGGGCCAGGGCCTCGGCGCGCGGGATCGGCTCACCGGCGTAGCGCGGGTCGCTGTCCTGCGAGAACTCCGAGCCGAGCTCGATCTCCGGCGGCGGCACGTCGTAGGAGCGGCGCCACAGCATGAACTGCTCCTCGCCGTACTGCTCCAGCGTCTGCTTCTTGTCCTTGCCCTGCAGGTCGCCGTAGTGGCGCTCGTTCAGGCGCCACGACCGCTTGACCGGGATCCACAGGCGGTCGGCGGCGTCGAGCGCGTAGTTCGACGTCATGATCGCGCGGCGCAGCAGCGAGGTGTGCACGACGTCCGGGAGCACGCCCGCGTCGGTCAGCAGGGTGCCGCCGCGCTTGGCCTCCGCGACGCCCTTCTCGGACAGCGCGACGTCGACCCAGCCGGTGAACAGGTTCTTGGCGTTCCATTCGCTCTCGCCGTGGCGGAGCAGAACGAGGGTGTAGGTCATGGGTCCCATCCTGCCGCACGCGGGCGCAGCGCGTCGGGGGACGTTCGGCCCGCGGAACACCCGGACCCCGCGCGGGCGTTGTGCCCGGCATGCCGATCACCGGAGAGTACGTCCCGTCCCCCGACACCCGCAGCCGCGAGCAGGTCGAGCTCATCGAGAGCTCGGGCGGCACGCAGGGCACGACCATGCGCGGGATGCCCGTCGTCGTCGTGACCATGCTGGGCGCGAAGTCGGGCAAGGTCCGCAAGATCCCCGTCATGCGCGTCGAGCACGACGGCACCTACGCCGTCGTGGCCTCGCTCGGCGGCGCCCCGCAGCACCCCGTCTGGTACCACAACCTGCTCGCCCACCCGCTGGTCGAGCTGCAGGACGGCCCCGCGAAGGGCGACTACACCGTGCGCGAGGTCGAGGGCGCCGAGCGCGACCTGTGGTGGGAGCGGTCGGTGGCCGCGTACCCGGACTACGCCGATTACCAGACGAAGACCGACCGGGTGATCCCGGTGCTCGTCCTGGAGCCCGTCGCGTCCTGACCTGACCGTCAGTCCCGGGCGCGGCGCTCCGCGGCCAGGGCGTACACCTTGAGCACCTGCTCGGCGGTGGCGTCCCAGCCGTACTGCTCCGCGACCCGGCGGGCCGCGAGGCGCCACGCCCCGCGGGCCTCCGGGCGCGCGAGCGTCTCCGCGAGGACGTCCGCCCACACCGCGGGGTCGTGGCCCCGCACCTGACGGCCGCTGATGCCGTCGTGCACCACCGAGCGCAGGCCGCCCACGGCGGACGCCACCACCGGCGTCCCCGCGGCCTGCGCCTCCACCGCCACGAGCCCGAACGACTCGCTGCGCGACGGCATCGCGACCAGGTCCGCGGCGGCGAACCACCGGGCGAGCTCCGGGCGGCTCACCGGCGGGTGGAACACCACGTCGTCCGCGACGCCCTCGCTCACCGCGAGCGCCCGCAGGTCCCGCAGCGCCGTCGGGCGCCCGCTCGGCCCGCCCAGCACCACCAGCAGCGGCACCGGGCGACCGGAGCGCCGCAGCGCGCCCACGGCCCGCACCAGCACGTCCGGGGCCTTGAGCGGCTGCACCCGGCCGGCGAACAGCACCACGTCCCGGTCGACGGGCAGGCCCAGGTCCCGGCGCAGCGCGGCGCGGGCAGCGGGGTCCACGACCCCGTCGGCGCCGTGGGCGGGCGGGCGGAACGTGCTGAGGTCCACGCCGGGCGCGACGACGTGCACGAGGTCCGGCTCCGCGTCGTACATGCCGACGAGGTCCTGCGCCTCCTCCGCCGTGCTCGCGATCAGCGCGTCCGCGGCCGCGACGACCTGCTCCTCGCCGATGACGCGCGTCGCGGGCTCGGGGCTGTCGTCCGGGGCTAGCGCGGCGTTCTTCACCCGCGCCATCGTGTGCATGGTGTGCACCAGCGGCACGTCCCAGCGGTCGGCGGCGAGCCAGCCCACCTGGCCGGACAGCCAGTAGTGCGCGTGCACGACGTCGTACCAGCCCGCCGGGTGCGCGGCGGCGTGCCGGACGACGCCCGCCGTCATCGCGCACATCTGGCTCGGCAGGTCGTTCTTGTCCAGCCCCTCGTACGGGCCCGCGGGCACGTGGTGCACCAGCACCCGGTCGTCGCCCGCGTCGAGCTCGACGGTCTCCGGCAGCGCCGAGGACGTCGCGCGCGTGAAGATCTCGACCACCGCGCCCCGGCGGGCCAGCGCCCGGGACAGCTCCGCGATGTAGACGTTCATGCCGCCGGCGTCACCGGTGCCGGGCTGGTCCCGCGGGGAGGTGTGCACCGACAGCATGGCGATGCGACGCGGGTCGGACGGCACGACGGGCTCCTGCGGGACGGGGGTGGTCTCCCCCATTCTCGACCATCTGGACGGTGTCGCGCGCCGGACGTCCGTCCCGCGGGAGCACCTACGCACGCGCCCCGGCGCCCGGCTCAGGCGCGCGCGGCCCGGAAGTCGGCCTCCAGCTGCTCCAGGGAGGAGTCCCGCGTCTCCGGCAGCACGAACCGCACGAACAGCAGCGACAGCACGTTCAGGCCCGCGAACAGCAGGAACGTCCCGTTGACGCCGATCGACGCGACCACCGAGGGGAAGAAGCCGGAGATGATCGCGTTCACGGTCCAGTTGAAGAACACGCTCAGCCCGATCGCGAACCCGCGCACCCGCAGCGGGAACAGCTCGCCCAGGATCACCCAGCACAGCAGCCCCACCGACGACTGGTTGAACCCCACGAACAGCACCAGGAACGCCGACACCGCCACCGAGCGGCCCGTGCCCTCCGGGATGACCGCCGAGCACAGCGCGATCATCAGGTGCGACGCGATGATGCCGGTCAGGCCGACCAGCAGCAGGCGACGCCGGGTCACCCGGTCGATCAGCCGCAGGCCGATGAGCATGCCGACCACCGAGAACACGCCGTTCAGCACGTTCGCCATCAGCGCCACGTCGCCGCTGAACCCGGACTGCCGCAGCAGCTGCGTGCCGTAGTACATGACCGCGTTGATGCCGCCGAGCTGGTTGATCACCGCGACGCCGATGCCGATGAGGACCAGGCGGCGCACCCACGGCACCCGCAGCGCGCCCCAGGACACCCGGCCCGCGCGCTCCTCGCGCTCGGCGGCGACCAGGTCCCGCACCTCGCGGAGCTCGGCGGCGGCCCGCCCCGGGTCCCGCACCTCGCGGAGCACCGCCAGCGCCTCGTCCTCGCGGCCGCGCGCCAGCAGCCAGCGCGGCGACTCCGGCATCCGGAGCATCCCGACGAAGAGGGCCACGGCGGGCACGGCCTGCACCGCCAGCATGTACCGCCACACCGCCGGGTGGTCCGACCACACGATGCCGATCACCGCGTTGATGAGGAAGGCGGCGAGCTGCCCGACGACGATCGCGATCTCGTTGCGCCCCGAGATCGCCCCGCGGCGCTCCGTCGGCGCGAGCTCCGCCAGGTACACCGGGACCGTGATCGACGCCCCGCCGACCGCCATGCCGAGCAGGAACCGCATCGGCACCATGACCTCGGTCGACGGCGCCACCACGCTGCCGATCGCGCCGGCGAAGAACAGCACCGCGAGCGCCACCAGCGTCCGGCGGCGACCCAGCCGGTCCGCGAGCCGCCCGCACACCAGGGCGCCCAGCGCCGCGCCGACCAGCAGGCTGCTGGTGACCAGGCCCTCGGTCGCCGGGGTGAGCCCGAGGTCCGCGACCATCGGCTCCAGGGCGCCGTTGATGACGCCGGTGTCGTAGCCGAACAGCAGGCCGCCGAACGTCGCGACGACGGTGATGACGTCGAGGCGGCGCAGGTGCGGGCCGGGCATGATCGGCGGCAGCGTGCGGCCGGCGGGCGCGCCGGGCACGTCAGGCACGGCGGGCGTGGGTGGGGTCGTCATGCGACCACCACGCACGCGGGCGCGGGCAGCGGCACCCGGTGGCTGACCGCTCCGTCACGGAGCACGGTCAGGGAGTCCCCGACCTGGTCCGCGACGACGGTGCAGCCCTCGACGACCGCGAAGTGCCGGGGCCACGCACCGGGCAACGCGACCTGCCCCGCCGGGGCGAGGGTGCCGTCGGGCGCGGCGGCGAACGTCGCGAGCACGTCGGGCCCGCGGGTCGCGACGAGCACCCGGTCGCCGACGCGGTCGATGTGCGACGGCAGGGGTGTCCCGGCGGGGGTGGCCCCCTCCTCCAGGGCGGGCACGTGCTGCACGACGTGGCCGGTCGCGCGCTCGACGTCCCACGCCAGCACCGCCACCGTGACGTCGAGCTCGCAGGTCACGTACGCGATCCGGCCGTCCGCCGAGAACACCAGGTGCCGGGGCCCGGACCCGGGGCGCAGCGTCGCGGCGACGCCGGCCTCGGTGAGCCGCCCGGTCTGCGGGTCGCGGCGGTACCGGCGGATCTCGTCGGTCCCGAGGTCGCAGACCAGCACGTGCGTGCCGCCGGGCGCGAGCGCCGCGTGGTGCGCGTGCGGCCCCTCCTGGCGCTCCGTCACCGGACCGGACCCGGTGTGCCCGAAGGTCTGCACGGGCCCGTCGCCGAGCGGGGCCGCCGGGTCGTCGGTGCGGTCGAGCACGACGAGGGTGCCCGAGGAGTAGTTGGCCACGAACGCCGTGCGCCCCGAGGGGTCGAGCAGCACGTGGCACGGGTCGGCGCCGCCGCTGGGCACGGTGCCGAGCGGGTCGAGGGTACGGCTGCCGGGCGTCCCCGCCGTGCGGAACGCCGTCACCGTCCCCGCGGCGTCCTCGCCGACGGCGAGCAGCAGGTCGGCGCGTCGGTCGACGGCGAGGAACGACGGCGCGGGCGTCGTCGCGGCGAGCACCGGGTCGGTCAGGCGACCGGTCTCCGGGTCGAGGGACACGCGCCACACCCCCTCGCCCCGGCCCGCGGGCGTGCCGGCTCCGGCCGAGGGGTACGTCCCGATCCACAGGTCGCGCAGGTGCTCCGTCACGGCGAGGACTGTACGCACCCCGCGCCACCCCATCGAACCCAGGGGCGGGACCGGGGGTCAGGGAGCGGGCGGGAGCCAGGCGCTGGGGTCGTCGGCCACCGCGCGCAGGACGACCAGCGCCGCGCCGGTCATGGCGGCGTGGGCGCCGCCCGCGGCGACGCCGACCTGGGCCCGCGCCCACGGGGCCGACAGCACCCGGGTGCGCAGCTGGGCGGTGACGGCCTCGGCGAGCCACGGGGCCAGCGGTGCGTAGATGCCGCCGAGGACGACGCGCTCGACGTCGACCAGGTTCACCACGTTGGCGAGCGCCAGCCCGAGCGCCTCGCCCCCGGAGACCAGCGCGCGGGCCGCGCCCTCGTCCCCGGCCGCCGCGGCGGCGAGCAGCGCGTCGACGGGGTCCTCGACGTCCCGGCCCGCGGCGCGCAGCAGCGCGTCCTTGCCCGCGTACTGCTCGAGGCAGCCGCTCGCCCCGCAGGTGCACCGGGGGCCGCGGGGGTCGACGACGGTGTGGCCGAGCTCGCCGCCCCAGCCGTGCCGCCCGGCGAACACCTCGCCGTCGAGCACGAGGGCCGCGCCGATGCCGACCTCGCCGGACACGTAGAGGAAGCTGTCGCCCGCGACCCCGGCCCGGACCTCGGCCCGGGCGGCCAGGTCAGCCTCGTTCGCGAGCCGCACGGTCAGCCCGTCGACCTCGGGGTGCGCGGTGAGCAGCGCGGCGACGTCGACGTCCCGCCAGCCGAGGTTGGGGGCGAGCCGCAGCGGGCCGGTGACGCGGTCGACCAGCCCGGGCAGGGCGAGGCAGAGCCCGGCGGTGCGGGCGTCCGACGGGACGGCGGCGCGCACGCGCCCGACGAGCCGGGCGAGCCGGGCGAGGACGGCGGCGGGGTCGCTGTGCCGGAAGTCGCCGTCCTCGACGGTGTGCGCGAGGACGTCCCCCGCGAGGTCGAGCGCGCGCACGCCCACGTAGTCGACGTTGACCTCGGCGCCGAGGGCGACGACGGTGCCGCGCGCGGGCACGAGGGGGACGGCGGGGCGCCCAGCACGGGCGGTGGCGGTCGGCGGCAGCTCGGCCACGAGGCGGGCGCCGATCAGCAGGTCCACCAGGGCGGACACCGCGCCGCGGGTCAGTCCGGTGGCGGTCGCGACCTCGGCCCGGGAGGGCGGCGCGGCGGGGGCGTCGAGGACGTGCCGCAGCACCAGCGCGAGGTTGTGCTCGCGCAGCGTCCCCTGCCGCGCGGGCGCACGGCGGCGGGCCTGCGTCACGCTCGGGCCGGGGGTCGTCACGCGGTTGACCCTAACCCGGGCCGCGTATAAGTTCATCGGCAAGACAAACCGCAGTCCCTCGACGAGGAGTGATGATGGTCCGCACGCCCACCCCCGCTGACAAGTTCTCGTTCGGCCTCTGGACCGTGGGCTGGAACGCCCAGGACCAGTTCGGCAGCGCCAGCCGCCCGTGGCTGGACCCGGTGGAGTCGGTGCACCAGCTCGCCGAGCTCGGCGCCGCGCACGTGACGTTCCACGACGACGACGTCGTGCCGTTCGGCTCCGACGCCGCCGAGCGCGACCGCATCCTCGCCCGGTTCAAGCAGGCGCTGTCCGACACCGGGATCACCGTCGAGATGGTCACCACCAACACGTTCGGGCACCCGATCTTCAAGGACGGCGCGTTCACGTCGAACGACCGCCGGGTGCGCCGCTACGGCCTCCGGAAGGTCATCCGGAACGTCGACCTGGCGGCCGAGCTCGGCGCCGACACGTTCGTGATGTGGGGCGGGCGCGAGGGCGCGGAGTACGACTCCGCGAAGGACCTGAATGCCGCGCACGACCGGTACGCCGAGGGCATCGACACGGTCGCGGCGTACATCAAGGAGAAGGGCTACGGGCTGCGCATCGCCATCGAGCCGAAGCCCAACGAGCCGCGCGGCGACATCCTGCTGCCGACCATCGGCCACGCGCTCGGCCTCATCGCGAAGCTGGAGCACGGCGACATCGTCGGCCTCAACCCGGAGACCGGGCACGAGCAGATGGCGGGCCTCAACTACACGTCGGGCATCGCCGAGGCGCTGTGGGCGGGCAAGCTGTTCCACATCGACCTGAACGGCCAGCGGTCCATCAAGTACGACCAGGACCTCGTGTTCGGCCACGGCGACCTGTTCTCCGCGTTCGCGACCGTGGACCTCATCGAGAACGGCTTCCCGTCCGGCGGCCCCCGCTACGACGGCCCCCGGCACTTCGACTACAAGCCGTCGCGCACCGAGGACTTCCAGGGCGTGTGGGACTCGGCCGCCGCGAACATGGCGACCTACCTGCTGCTCAAGGAGCGCGCCCAGGCGTTCCGCGCCGACCCCGAGGTGCAGGAGGCCCTGGAGGCCGCCGGCGTGCTCGAGCTCGCGCAGCCCACCCTCGGCGAGGGCGAGACGCTGGCGGACCTGCTGGCGGACCGCAGCGCGTTCGAGGACTTCGACGTGGACGGCGTCGCCGCCCGCGGCTTCGGCTTCGTCCGCCTCAACCAGCTGGCCCTCGAGCACGCCCTCGGCGCCCGCTGAGCCGATCCCCCGACGAGGTCGAGGGTTCCGCGCGAGGTCGAGGGTTCTGCACCCTCGATCCACGTGGAACCCTCGACCTCGGCACATCCCCCCTGAGCGAGGACGCTGAGACATGGCTCTGGTTGCTGGTGTGGACTCCTCCACGCAGTCCTGCAAGGTCGTCGTGCGCGACGCCGACACCGGGGCGCTGGTGCGCACCGGGCGGGCGTCGCACCCCGACGGCACCGAGATCCACCCCCGGCACTGGTGGGACGCCCTGGAGTCCGCCGTGCGCGACGCGGGCGGGCTGGACGACGTCGAGGCCGTGGCCGTCGGCGGCCAGCAGCACGGCATGGTCGCGCTCGACGCGGACGGCGAGGTCGTCCGGGACGCGCTGCTGTGGAACGACACCCGGTCCGCGCCCGCCGCCGCCGACCTGATCGCGGAGCTCGGCGCGGAGGCGCCTGACGGCGACGGGGCGCGCGCCTGGGCCGAGGCCATCGGCTCCGTGCCGGTCGCGTCGCTGACCGTGACCAAGCTGCGCTGGCTGCGCGACGAGGAGCCCGACGCCGCCGCCCGGGTCGCGGCCGTCGCGCTCCCCCACGACTGGCTGACCTGGCGGCTCGCGGGTCACGGGCCCGGGTCTGGTGGCCTGGACGCGCTCACCACCGACCGCTCCGACGCGTCGGGGACGGGCTACTGGTCGCCGTTCACCGAGGACTACCGTCGCGACCTGCTGGAGCGCGCGCTCGGGCACGACGCCGCCCTGCCGCGGGTCGTCCCCGCCCACGAGGTCGCCGCCCGCGCCGCGGGCGGCGGGCTGCTGCGCGCCGGCACGCTGCTCGGCCCCGGCGCGGGCGACAACGCCGCGGCCGCCCTGGGTCTCGGCATGGTGGCGGGTGACGTCGCGATCTCGATCGGGACGTCCGGGGTGGTGTCCGCGGTGTCCGCGACGCCCACCGCCGACGGCTCCGGGCTGGTCACCGGGTTCGCGGACGCCACCGGCGCGTACCTGCCGCTGGCCTGCACGCTCAACGCCTCGCGGGTGCTCGACGCCGCCGCCCGGATGCTCGGCGTCGACCACGCCGGGCTGTCCGCGCTCGCGCTGTCCGCCCCCGCCGGGGCCGACGGCCTCGTCCTCGTGCCGTACCTGGAGGGCGAGCGCACCCCGAACAAGCCGGACGCCACCGGCGCCCTGCACGGGATGCGGCTGGCGAACACCACCCCGGCGCACCTCGCCCGCGCCGCCGTCGAGGGCATGCTGTGCGCGCTCGCCGACGGGCTGGACGCGCTGCGCGCGCAGGGCGTGCCGGTCGAGCGCCTGTTCCTCATCGGCGGCGGTGCGCAGTCCGAGGCGGTGCGGGCCCTCGCACCCGCCGTGCTCGGTGCGCCGGTGACAGTGCCCACGCCCGGCGAGTACGTGGCCGACGGCGCCGCCCGGCAGGCGGCGTGGGTCCGTGCCGCCTCCGACCAGCCCCCGACGTGGACCGCCGCAGGCCAGGCCGAGGTGCGCGAGGCGGACCCGACCCCCCAGGTCCGCGCCCGCTACGCCGAGGCCCGGGACCTGACGGTCCCCCGGCCTTAAGGCCCCGGACGTGCGACGGCCCGGCACCCCACCAGGGGGTGCCGGGCCGTCGTCGTGCGGGATCAGCCCTGCGCGGCCTCGTAGGCCTCGCGGATCTCGGCGGAGATGCGGCCCCGCTCGGAGACCTCGAAGCCGTTCTCCTTCGCCCAGGCGCGCACGGCACCGGCGTCGGAGGAGCGGCGCGGGCGGCTGGCGCCCGAGGAGGAGCGGCCGGACGAGGCGCGGCCGCCGACCTTGCGGGCGTGCCCGACCCAGGTCGCGAGCGCGTCGCGCAGCTCGGCGGCGTGCGCGGTCGTCAGGTCGATCTCGTAGGAGACGCCGTCGAGCGCGAACGTCACCGTCTCGTCAGCGGTGCCGCCGTCGATGTCGTCCACGAGCAGGACCTGAACCTTCTGAGCCATTCGTCGCCCTCCAGAGCTGTCGGTTGCCGCGTGCCCCCGGTTCTCCGAGCGGCAAGAATCGTGCCTTCGGGAAAGAGCATGGCACCCGGAATGGGGCGGCGTCAAAGACCTGGGGTCAACGCGTCAGATTTCGGGCGCGTTCTGCGGGGAATTCGCGTCCTTCGCGGCGGCTTTCTCGGCCGCATCCATGCGGGCAAGGGCGGCGCGTTCCGTGCGATCGGCGTTCATCAACGCGCGGATCGCGATCCAGAAGATCACCCCGACGCCGACCGAAGGCAGCAGGGCGGCGAGGACCGGTCCGATGTTCATACCGACCAGCCTACGCCGCGGAATACGCTCACCAAGGCCGCGCTTCTCAGCCCTGAGGCTTCACGAGCGGGAACAGGATGGTCTCCCGGATGCCCAGGCCGGTCAGCGCCATCAGCAGCCGGTCGACGCCCATGCCCATGCCGCCGGTGGGCGGCAGCGCGTACTCGACGGCGGCGAGGAAGTCCTCGTCCAGCTGCATCGCCTCGTCGTCGCCCGCCGCCGCGAGCACGGCCTGCGCCTCGAACCGCTGCCGCTGCACGACGGGGTCGACGAGCTCGGAGTACGCGGTCGCGAGCTCGAAGCCGCGGACGTACAGGTCCCACTTCTCGACCTGGCCGGGGATGCTGCGGTGGTCGCGGGTCAGCGGGCTGGTCTCCACCGGGAAGTCGCGCACGAACGTCGGCGCGTGCAGGTGGTCGCCGACCAGGTGCTCCCAGACGACCTCGACGAGCTTGCCGTGGCTGACCCGCTTCGGGTCGAGCTGCACGTCGAGGCGGTCCGCGATGCCCTGCAGGTGCGCGACCGAGGTCTGCGGGGTGATCTCCTCGCCCAGCGCCTCGGACAGCGAGCCGTACATGGTGAGCTGCGCCCAGTCGCCGCCGAGCTCGTACTGCTCGCCGTCGGGCAGCGTGATCGTGGTGGTGCCGAGGACGTCCTGCGCGGCGGTCTGCACCAGGTCGCGCGTGAGGGCGGCCATGGTGTCGTAGTCGCCGTAGGCCTCGTACGCCTCCAGCATCGCGAACTCCGGCGAGTGCGTGGAGTCCGCGCCCTCGTTGCGGAAGTTCCGGTTGATCTCGAAGACGCGCTCCAGACCGCCGACGGCCGCGCGCTTGAGGAACAGCTCCGGCGCGATCCGCAGGTACAGGTCGATGTCGAACGCGTTCATGTGCGTGACGAACGGGCGCGCGGCCGCGCCGCCGGGCTGCGTCTGCAGCATCGGCGTCTCGACCTCGAGGTAGCCGCGGCGGTGGAAGTTCTCCCGCAGCGACCGCACGACCCCGGCGCGCAGCCGGACGGCGTCGCGCGCGGCGGGCCGGACGATGAGGTCGACGTAGCGCTGCCGGACCCGGAGCTCCTCGGAGAGCTCGGGGGCCTCCTCGTCGCCCTTGCCGTACAGGTTAGGCAGCGGGCGCAGCGACTTGGCGGCGAGCTGCCAGGAGTCCGCCATCACGGAGAGCTCGCCGCGCCGCGAGGCCACGACGGTGCCGTGCACGAACAGGTGGTCGCCGAGGTCGACGTCCGCCTTGAACGCCGCGAGGCGGTCCTCGCCGACGTTCGCGAGGCTGAGCATCGCCTGCAGGCGGTTGCCCTCGCCGTCCTGGAGCGTGGCGAAGCAGAGCTTGCCGGTGTTGCGCAGGAACACCACGCGGCCCGCGACGCCGACGACGTCCTCGGTCTCCTGACCCGGCTCCAGGTCGGGGTGCGCGGCGCGCACCTGCGCGATCGTGTGGCTGCGCGGCACGCCGACCGGGTAGGGCTCGACGCCCTCGGCCAGCATGCGGTCCCGCTTCTCGCGACGGACCCGGAGCTGCTCCGGGAGGTCGTCGGCGGTCACGGGCGCTGCGGGCGTGGGGTCGGTCACCCGGCGATCCTATCGAGCGTCGCGGGTGCCCCCGGCCACGCGCGGCGCCGGGCCGACCTCAGGCGGGCGGGTGCACGCCCTCGACCAGGTCGAGCGCCAGGTCGAGGATCGGCGAGGAGTGCGTGAGCGCCCCGACGGACAGGTAGTCGACCCCGGTGGCGGCGACCTCGGCGGCCCGGTCGAGCGTGAGGTTGCCGGTGGCCTCGAGCTCGACCCGGCCCGTGGTGGCCTCCCCCGCACGCACGGCCGCGACGGTCTCCGCCAGCACCGGCGTCGGCATGTTGTCGAGCAGCAGGAACCGCGCTCCGACGGCCACGGCCTCCAGCGCCTGGGCGGTGGTGTCGGCCTCGACCTGGATCGCGACGTCCGGGAACCGCGCGCGCACCGCCCGCACCGCCGCCGCGACGCCGCCTGCCGCGACCACGTGGTTGTCCTTGACCATCGCGACGTCGTGCAGCCCCATGCGCTTGTTGGTGCCGCCGCCGCGCCGGACCGCGTACTTCTCGAGCTCGCGCAGGCCCGGGGTGGTCTTGCGGGTGTCGAGCACCTGCGCGCCGGTGCCCGCGAGCGCGTCGGCCCAGCGGCGGGTGTGCGTGGCGACGCCGGAGGCGCGGGACGCGAGGTTGAGCGCGGTGCGCTCGGCGACCAGCAGCGCCTGCACCGGCCCGGTGAGCACCGCGAGCACGTCCCCGCGGACCACGGCGGTGCCGTCGGGCACCCGCTGGTCGACCGTCGCGGGCGCGAGGCCGAGCCGCTCGGTGACCTGGGCCAGCACCTCGGCGACCACCGGCAGGCCCGCGACCACGCCGGCCTCGCGGGCCACGAGGTGCGCGACGCCCGGGACGTCGGGCGCGACCGTCGCCTGCGTGGTGACGTCCCGGCCGGGCGCCGCCCCCAGGTCCTCGTCCAGCGCGAGCGCGACGGTGCGGGTCAGCCAGGTGGGGTCGAGCGCATCGGTCACCCGACCACCCTAGGGGCGGCGCGGCCCGACTCAGACCAGCGGCGTCGGGTCCTCGACCAGCGTGCCGTCCGGGGCCAGGCGGGCCTCGACGCGCAGCAGCCACCGGGCGTCGTCCCGCTCCGGGTGGTCGCTGCGCAGGTGCCCGCCGCGGGTCTCCCGGCGCGTCGCCGCCGTCGCGGCGAGCACCGTCGCGACCTGGTGCACGTTCGTGGTCTCCCACTCCGCGACCTGCGGGGCCGCCACCGGCGCGTCGCCGCCCGCCCCGTCGGGGGTGCGGTGCGCGTCGGTCCGCACGGCCGCGAGCGCCGCCGACGCCGCCGCCAGCCCC
>NZ_RFFI01000031.1 GCF_003696205.1 Cellulomonas triticagri | reverse complement strand
GCGCCGTCCGACGCGGGGCGGGTGCGCCCGGGCTCCGGCGGGCGCGGGAGCGAGGCGCGCCTGGCGCGGGGCGGGCCCGACCGCCCTGCGGGCGCGTCGTCCCTGGTCGGAGCGGTCGGGGCTCGGAGGGTCGCACGGCGGCAGTGTGCCGTGGGGCTACGCGAGCCGGGCGCACCCCGCACGCCGAATCGGACATTTCCACCCAAATGGGGTAGTCCCCTACCGAGCTGTGTGCTCCTCCAGCAGCCGGGCGCGAGACGCCGGGGTCCCGATCTCCGCGCGCGTCGCGGGCTCGTCCCGGTACCGGCTCAGGGCGGCCATGAAGACCCGCGCGTCCACCGGCAGCGCCGGACCCGGCACGTCGACCCGCGGGTGCAGCGGTGCCCGCAGCGCCCCCGGCCCCGGCCGGCGCTCGTATCGCCACGACGCCGCGGCGGTCTTGCCGGCGAGCACCACGACCGGCCACTGGTTCACGTGCTCGACGGCGATCTCACGGACGTCCGACCAGTCCAGCCAGGTCTCCGCGTCGAAGCCGGTCACGCCCACACCGCGCGGCGTGAGCAGGACCCGCACCGGGCGGCGCAGCTCGATGATCTTGGCGGGGGCGACGAGCAGCCCGGGGCCGACCACCACCAGCGGGGCCCACCACGCCGGGGTGTCGGAGAGGGACAGCACGACCGCGAGCTGCACGGCCAGCACCGCCACGACGCCCGCGACGAAGATCGGCTGTCGGTGGAACGTGGTCCGCCAGGTCAGCACCAGCGCGGGGCCGCCGTCCACGTCCTGCACGGCCACCCGGTCCGGGTCGACCCGCGGGCGCCGGAGGTAGTTGACGTAGAACGTCACCGTGACCACGCCCCACAGCACGCCACCGACCGCGGCGGCGACCGATCCGGGCGCCGACAGCTCGTGCCGCGGGACCGGCTCGGGGATCAGGTGGGTCGCCAGGGCGAGCAGCCACAGCGCCACCAGCGCGCTCACGACCACGACGGACCAGTACACGAACGGCGCCGAGCCGCCCACGGCCCGCAGGTCGCGGTGGTACTCCGGCTCCTGATCCATCAAGGTCCACTGTGCCGGACCTGTGCACGGTCGGCCCAATCCCCCACCCGATCGGACGCCCGACGGGTGATCCCCGCACGTCGCCGCCCCGCGCGGTTCACCCGCGGGTCCCCGGGCGGGAGGCCTCCCAGCCCCACCCGCCCGGGGACGTCCGTGCAGGTCAGACCGGGTCGCCGGCCGACCCGTGCCGCGCCGCGGCCCGGCGGAGCCCGGCCCCGACCAGCAGCGCGGCCACCGCGGCAGCGAGCCACCCACCCACGGTGGCGCCGGTCCGGGCGAGGAGGCCGGTGCCGCCGACGCCGTCGGCAGGGTCGGCGGCCGCGAACACGTCGGACGCCGCCCCGCCCGGACCGCCACCGGGGGGCAGGGCGCCCGGGACCTCACCAGGAGTCCCGCCCGGAGTCCCGCCCGGGACCTCGCCCGGGATCTCCGCCGGCGCCGTGAACGTCAGCGCGACGCCCGACCCGTCACCGACGGCCTCGCCGCCGACGGCGGCGCTCACCCGGTACGTCCCGGGCTCGCCGGCGACGACCCGCAGGGTCGCGTCGCCCGACGTCCCCGTGGACACGGTCACCGTCGTCGAGCCCGCGCCGGCAGCCGCACGCGCGGCACCCGCCGGCAGGACCCCGGCGAGCAGGCCGTCGGTCGGCACACCGTCGACGCGCACACCGTCGGCAGGCACGGCGTCAGCGGGCACGGCGTCAGCGGGCACGGCGTGGGCGACGAGGGTGGTGGCGGCGTCCGCACGTGCGGACGTGACGTCCGCACGGGCCGCGTCCGCCCCTGCTGCGGGCGCGACCGCCAGCCCGGCGGGCAGGTCGAGCACGACGTCCGTGCCGGTGCCGGGGTTGCCCCAGGCGTCGCGGACGGCGACGGTCACCGCGAGCGCCGTCTCCCCGTCGGCGGGTGCGGTCCCGCCCTCGGCGGTGAGCGTCGAGCGCCCGTCCGCCCCGAGGTCGGGCCCGGTGGCCTCGGCCGCGCAGTCCTCCCCGGGACCGGGGACGACCGTCCAGCCCGCGACGTCGTCCGCCGTCGTGTTCCCGGCGTAGTCCTCCAGCGCCACCCGCAGGGTGCTGCCGGGGTGCAGGGGCGTGATCGTGTACGACTGCCGGGTGGTCCGACCGCGGATCGCGACGTCCCCCGCGGGCTGGCTGTACGTGTACCGGAACGTCTTCCGGACGCTGCGCTCCTCGCCGTCCTCCGTCCACTGCTCCACGACGCGCAGGTACCGCCAGTCCGCGATGCCGTCGGGACGCGGGAGGGTCACGGAGCCGTCGTCGTGCCACACCACGTCGCACACGGGGTACCGCTCCAGGGTGGCGTCGGTGAAGGCACCCTGGGCGGCGACGGCGGTGCCGTCCCCGGTCCGGAGGGTCACCACGTACCCGGAGCCGTCGAGCGGCAGCCCGGTGAGGTCCACGCTCGTGGTCCCGGCGGGGGCGGTGCGCTCGACCACGTACGGCGCGCCCGCGTACCGGTCGCTGGCGTGGGACTCGACCCGGACGGTGGTCGCGGCGTCGGCGGGCGCCGCGGTCGCGGGGGTCCAGGAGACGGAGCCGGTCCCGTCCCGCTCGGTGCTGACCTCGATGCCCGAGGGCGAGGTCGCCCGGTCGAGGTCGAGCGTCGCGGCCGGGCTGACGGAACCGTCGGGGCCGACTGCGCGCAGCTCGAGCCGACCGGCCCGGTCCGGGAGGTGCTTGACGTACAGGGTCTCGTCGTAGCGGCCGCCGAGGTACTCGCCGTCGAGGAAGAGCTGGTACTCCACGACGTCGGCGTAGTCGGCGAGGTCCCAGGACACGACGGCCTCGTCGGTGTCGGTGAGCAGCCGGTCGACGCGCAGCCCGGTGGGCGCGGCCGGAATGCGGTCGGTGCCGTCGGTGTACCGCAGCGCCCCGATGTTGACCTGGTAGTCCTCGACGGGGGCTGACCCCGCGCCGACGACGAGGCCGAGCGTCACCACCCGGTCACCCGCGTAGGCGGACAGGTCGGCGGATCCGGTGCGCCAGCCGTCGGTGGCCTCCCCCGACCCGGCCAGCGGGACCTCGACCACGGTGCCGGGGTCGGACGCGAGCACCGCGGCGACCCGGAGCTCGGAGTCGTCGGTGCTGCCCTTGTGCCAGGTCAGGTCGACCCGGGTGCCGTCGTGCACCGCGAGGTCGGACTTGTACAGCCGCAGCACGTTGTCGGACGCGAGTCGCCCGGACAGGACCAGCGAGGCACCGCCCTCGTACGCGCCGACGGGCTCGTAGGCGAACCGCGGGGCGGAGACGTAGTCCGGGCCGTGGTCGTGGTCGACGCCGAGCGGGCTCCCGTCGGCCTCCAGCCACCACTGCCACGTCACGGGGACGTCCTGGACGTTGATGTTCCCCCACTCCCGGGTGCTGGTGACCTCCCCGGCGGTGCGGTGCTCCAGCCCGTGCCCGGTGTCGAAGGTCGTGGCGAACACGTCGCCCCCGACCACGGACCGCTCGGCGATCTGCGACGCGATACCCGGCCAGTCCCCGTCGGGCGCGTCGACGCCGGTGGAGGACCCGGTCCACCAGCGGCGCTCGCGGTCGGACGTCTCCCACTGCACGTCGTCGTTCGTCTTGTCCGGGTGGTCGGCGTGCACGAAGTCCGCGCCGAGGGTGGCGATGCCGTTCATCGGCAGGCCGTCCTCGCCGAGGTTGTCCCGCAGGTCGTAGGGCTGCTCGAACTGGTACATGCCGCCCTCGACCCCCGCCATCACGGTGGACCGGGGGTCGAGCCCGAGCGACACCGCGTGGTCCCGGGAGGCGGTGAGCCGCTGGGGGTCCCACCAGTAGTTGAGGAAGATCGAGTCCGCGACGGTGCCGTCCTCGGGGTGCTGGACCCACGGACTGTTCGCGGCGTTGAACTCGTTCTGGTAGCGGATCCCCCCGGTCGCGGTCACGGAGTCGTACCACTGCACGTACAGGCCGTTGGCGCGCAGCTGCTGCAGGAACGCCCGGTACGCGGCCATCTGCGCGTCGTCCATGACGACGCTGGTCTCCTCCTGGTTGACGAAGTACCCGTCGAACCCGAAGTACCGCGCGACCTCGGTGAGCTTGTCCGCCACCGGGAACCGGCCGTCGCCGCCCCGGACGAGCAGGTCGGTGAACGTCTGCTCGCCGCGGTCGTTGTCGGAGAAGAAGATCGTGGCGAGCGACCGGACGCCGTTGACGTGCGCGGCGTTGGTGTACGCGGGGTTCGGCAGGTTGAGCATCCCGAACTCGAACCAGCGCTGCGTCCACTCCAGGTCGGGGTCGTACCAGTCGGGGTCGATCCCCTCGGTGGGCATCCCGTGCCAGGTCCCGTACAGGTCGGCGTACTGCCAGTACGAGAACAGGTACTGGCTGAACTCGTTCGTGTCGTGGTGCGACTCGAAGAACGCGTTGCCGTAGTCCCCCGCCAGCGTGTGCAGCTGGGTCTCGGCCGGCAGGGCGGGGTCGCGCTGCGTCGTCGGGTCCGGGGCGATGCGCTCCTGGAGCGGGACGCGGGCGCGCAGCAGGTCGGCGTCGGTGTCTGCCGCCGGGTCCCAGCGCAGCAGGCCCGCCGCGGAGTACCCGTGCTGGTAGGGCTGGTGCGGGCCGACGGCGCTGTCCCCCGTCCACGGCAGGGTGTCGCTGGCCTGCGCGCCGGGCAGGGCCACGAGCCCGGTCGCGAGCGCGAGCGCCGACCCGGCGGCGACGGTGCGCGCACGGGTCCGGTGCCGGGACGGCCGCGGGCCTCGGTCGGGGCTGGCAGGGCTGGCGGTTCGGTCGGGTGCTGCTGGTGTCACGGTGCTTCCTCTCGGCTCAGAGCGGTCACGCGTGGATCTCTCGCGTCGGATCAGGACCGGATCGCGGTCGTCAGGTCGTCCAGGTGCAGGTGGGTGACGGCGCCGGGGCCCGCCCCCTCGGCGAAGCAGGCGTCCGGGGGCAGCACCCAGCGCACGGTGGTCGTCGTGCGCGGCGGTGCGGTGACGCGCCGGGTGGCCAGCACCTCACGGCGGCGCGGCACGACCACCCCGCCGGTGCGGTGCGCGAGCAGCGGCAGCACGACCTCCCCGGGGGTGTCGTCCGCGTTGACGACGTCGACCTCGACGACCACGCCGTCGGGCTCGGTGACGGCGCGCAGGTCGGTGGCGCGGACGTCCCGGTACCGCAGCCCGTGCCCGAGCGGCAGCAGCACCGGGTCGGGGGCGTCCTGGTAGACCCCCGTGGCGGCGTGCCGGTCGTCGTGCCGCACGGGCACCGCGGCGGCGTGCCGGGGCAGCGTCATCGGCAGCCGCCCGACCGGCTCGGTGCGGCCGATCAGGGCGTCCGCGACGGCCGCACCGCCCGAGGGCCCGGGGTACCCGGCCCACAGCACGGCGTCGGTCGCGGCGAGCACGTCGGTGAGCACGTGCGGCCGCCCGGCGACGACGACCGCGACGACCGGGCAGGGCGCGGCGGCGCGCACGGCCGCGACCAGCGCGTCCTGGCCGTGCGGCAGGGACACGTCGGCGCGGTCCACGCCCTCGCCGCAGGTCGCGGACGCGGACCCGCCCGCCCCGACGACGACGGCGCCGTTGGCGTCGAACGCGTCCGTGACGGCGCGGTGGCTGGTGCCGCCGAGCACGAGCACGACCGCGTCGGCCCCCGCCAGGTCGGCCGCGTCGGGCACCGCGCCCGGCAGCACGACCACCTCGGCGTCCGGGAGCGCCGCCGCGAGCGCCCCGCCCACGCCGGGCGGCGCGGGGGCGGGCAGCGGCGGCACGTAGTCCCCGAGCAGCGCGGTCACGTCGTCGGCGAACGGTCCCGCGACCACGACCCGACGCAGCGCGCGGGCGTCGAGCGGCAGCGTGCGGGCCGGGTCGTGCAGCAGCACGAGCGCGGCGTCGGCGAGCCGCCGGGAGACCTCGCCAGTGCGGGCGGTGGCGACCTCGATGCGCTCGCGGGCGTCCGGCGCGCGCTCGGGCGCGACGTCCCGACCGCCGAGCAGCCCGAACCGGTGCTTCAGCGCGAGCACCCGCCGGCAGGACCGCTCGACGGCCGCCGCCACCCGCGGGTCGGTCTCGGCGGACGCGACGAGCGTGGTGAACCCCTCGTCCCACAGCGACAGGTCGACGCCCGCAAGCAGCGCGGCCCGTCCGGCGCCGGCGACGTCGCCGGTCATGACGGTGAGCCGGTCGACGGCGAGCCCGTCGGCCATGACGACGCCGTCGAAGCGGAGGTCGTCGCGCAGGTACCGGGTCAGCAGGTCGGGGTCGGCGCAGCAGGGCACGCCGTCCACGTCGGTGTACGCGGCCATGACGCCGAGCGCCCCGGCGGCCAGGCCCCCGCGCACGGGCGGCAGGTGCACCTCGCGCAGGTCGCGCGCGCCGATCACCGCGGACTGGCCGTTGCGCCCGCCGACGGCCTCGCCCTGCCCGGCCAGGTGCTTGAGCACCACGGCCACGCCGCCGGAGCCGACGCGGGCCCGGTCCGCGCCCTGCATGCCCCGGACGAGCGCCGCGGCGTGCTCGGCGGCGAGGTGCCCGGACTCCCCGAACGTCTCCTCGCACCGGCCCCAGCGCGGGTCGCGCAGCACGTCGAGGGCGGAGACCAGCGCCACGTGCACCCCGGAGGCCGCGAGCCCCGCGGCGACGTGCTCGGCGGCCTCCTCCAGCAGGTCGGGGTCCCACGCGGCGGCGACGGCGAGGTTGGTGGGCAGCAGCGCCCCGCCGAGCGCCTGGTGCCCGTGCGGGGCCTCCTCGACCAGCAGGGGACGCACCCCGCCGGGGCTCGCGGCCGCGACCACGTCGGACACGAGCGCGGCGACCTCGGGGCGCTCCTGCGGCCGGATGCCGTCCGCCCAGGTGCGCCCGGACCAGGCGTCGGCCCGGAACAGCCCGTACAGCGCGCCGAGGCCGGACCAGCGCTCGACCTCGGCGTGCAGCAGGTCGGTCGCCCGGAACCCGCCGCGCACCCGCTCGACGGCCTGCCAGCCGTAGAGCCGCTGGTTGAGCTGCCCGACCCGCTCGCGCAGGTCCATCGCGGCGAGCGCCCGCTCGACGGCGTCGTCAGCCATCGCCCACCCCGGCGGGGAACATCTCGGCGTCGCTGACCGAGGAGTAGTGGCTGCGCCCGGTCACCGGTGCCGCCACGACGCGGTCGACGTCCCGGCGCGCGAGCGCCGCGGGGTCGGCGGCGGTGCGGGAGGTGACGAGCGTGGGCCGCTCCCCCGACGCCGCGAGGTCCGCCCAGGTCTCGAACACGCCGCCCCCGGGGCCGAGCTCCGCCCGCGAGAGCGGGACGTCCTCGTCGTCCACCGGCACCACGACGGCGGTCCGCCGCGGTGCGGGCACGGGCGCCTCCCGCAGCTCCGCCATCACCCGCCCGAACCGCAGCCCGAGCTCCTTGACCACGCCGCCCTCGTCGAACAGCCCGAGGCTGTGCTCCAGGTCGGGGAAGTCGCCGAGCGCGCGCGGCACGTCGTGCGAGCACCACCAGGTCACGCCCCACAGCGCGGGGCTGTCGGCGGCGGCCCGCACGGTGTCCTCGCAGAAGTCGGCGGCCGCCTCCGCGGGCACGTGCGGGGTCGGCGCCCCGACCTCCTGGAGCCAGACCGGCCGGTCGGGGTCCTCGGCGAACGCCCGCGCGAGCTCCACCAGGTAGGCGGCGTGCCCGGTGCCGTGCGGACCGGTCGCGCCGTAGCCCTGCGCGGTGCCGTTGAACACCCACGAGTGGATGATGCTGAGGTCCCCGTGCCGCGCGACGTGCGCGGGCTGGAACGGGTGGCCGTCGGCGTACCAGACGGCGTCGTAGGGCGCGTGCACGCGGTGCTGCCGGGGATCGCGGCGCGGCGCCGCGAGCAGGGCCTCCAACCACGAGGTGACCTGCGCGGGCGTGGCGGGCATCGGCGACGGGTGCGTGGCGGCGGCGAACTGGTTGAGCTCGTTGCCGAGCGTCAGCCCGAGGAACCCGGGGACGTCGTGCAGCCGCTCGTCCAGCGCGTCGACCAGCCGCACCTGCGCCTCGACGACCTCGGGGTCGGTGAACAGGTTCCGGGCGTGCCAGGTGGTCAGCCAGCTCGGCACGAAGTCGAAGGACGACAGGTGGCCCTGCAGCACGTCCACGCTCGCGTCGAGCCCGCTGGCCGCGGCGATCTCGACGGTCGTCCGCACGTCGTCCAGCGCGCGCTCGCGGATGAGCGTCCGGTTCGGCTGGAGCACCGGCCACAGCGGGAGCACCCGCACGTGGTCGAGCCCGAGGGCGGCGACGGCCTCCAGGTCCCGGCGCACGACGTCGAAGTCGGGCTCGTACCAGGAGTAGAACCACCCGGCGGACGGGGTGTAGTTGACCCCGGATCTCAGCATCGTCATCCCTTCGTCCCCGTCGGCGGCGCCGCCGCGGGGGCACGCCCGACCGCGTGGTCGAGCGCCGTCATCTCGGACAGGTCGAGGCGCGACCCGGCGTTCCAGGCGCGCTCGGACATCCCCCGCAGCGGGCCGCGCACACCGGCGGCGACCTGCTCGGGGGTCTGCGCGTCGGGGACGTCGCCCCAGATCGCGAGCATGGTGCCGCGCAGCGCGGCGGGGTACGGCGGGGCGAGCACCTGCATGTGCGCGCCCGCCTCGTCCCGGCGGTCGGCGAACACCCCCGGGTGCCAGCCGGTCTCCCACAGCCGCGCGGCCGTCGGGTAGCGGTACCCGGCGTGCTCCCCCAGCACGTAGTACAGGAGGGAGTCGTAGGCGTTCAGCAGGTCGTGGCCGGCGTCGAGCGCGGCGGACAGCGGCGCCATGCGCGGGCTCCACCCTGTCCACCACGCGACCCGCACGTCCGGCTCCAGCGCGACGCGCTCGGCACGGAACATGCCGTCGTTCCAGACCTGCGGCCGGAAGCCGTGCGCCCGGACGCGCTCGGCGATGCGGTGCACGACGTCCACCAGCACGTCGAACCCGGTGGCGCCCGGCCCGAACCGGCGCGCGGCCTCCGCGGCGAGCACGGGCTGCGCGGCGAGGTCGGCGAGGTCCACGAACTCGTCGGCGCCGATGTTCCACGGCGTGCCGTGGTCGGGCGCGCGCCCGGCGGCGAACAGGGTCGCGACCTCGTCCACCAGGTCGAGCACGAGGGCGACCGCGTCCGGGTCGGTGACGTCCAGCGCGCGCGAGCGCGGGTCGCCGCCGGGGTCACGGACCGGCGTGCCGTCCGCGCCCCGCAGGGCGAGGTGCGGGTGCGCGGCCAGCACGTGCCCCAGGTGCCCGGGTGCGACCAGCGACGGGATGACGGTCAGGTGCAGGTCGTCCGCGACGGCGAGCAGGTGCCGCACCTCGTCGTGGGTGAGGGCGCCCGGCGACACCACCTCGGGGTGCCGGACGCTCGCGACGCGGAACCCCTGGTCCTCGGACAGGTGCAGCTGCACGGCGGTCAGCCCGGACCAGGCGGCCTCGCGCAGCAGGTCCTCGATCCACGCGGCCTCGAACGGCACCCGCGCGGCGTCGAGGTGCACGACCCGCTCGGCGACGGCCGGGGCGCCGGACACGGTGCCCGCCGGGACCGCACCCCGCGCCGCGAGGTTGTGCAGCACCTGCCGGGTGCCGCGGTGCACGCCCGCCGGGCCGCGTCCGGTGACGACGACCCCGGCGTCCTCGCCGCCGACGTCCACCCGGTACGCCTCGGCTCCCCCGCCCGCGCCCGGTGGGCCCGGGTCGCCGACGCGCAGCACGACATCGCCCGGCGCAGCCGGGTCCCGCTCCCCCGCGACGACGACCGCCGCGGACGCACCCGGGCCGAGGTGGCCGCCGGCGCGGAGCTCGTCCGCGAGGCGACCCGCCTCCCGGTGCAGCGAGGCGTCCTCGGCGACCACGCGGTTCCCCGGCGCCGGCCGCCACGGGGCACCACCGGTCAGCAGGACGCGCCCCGGTTGCGGGAGCGCCGCCCACGCGGGCAGCGTCATCCCTTGATCCCCCCGGACTCCAGCCCGCGGAAGAAGAACCGCTGCAGCAGCACGAAGAACGTGATGATCGGGATCAGCGCGATCACGGTGCCCGCCGCGATGAGCCGCGGGTCGTCGTAGAACGTGCCGCGCAGCCGGTTGAGGCCGACGGTGAGGGTGTACGACTCCTCGCTGGACAGGACGATGAGCGGCCACAGGAAGTCGTTCCAGGCGCCGACGAACGCGAAGATCGCGACGACGGTGATGACCCCGGTGACCTGGGGCACGCAGATCCGCAGGAACCGCTGCCAGGCGTTCGCGCCGTCGATGACGGCGGCCTCCTCGAGCTCGTCGGGGAGCCCGGCGAACGCGTTGCGCATGAGCAGCACGTTCAGCGCGGCGACCGCACCGGGCAGCACCACCCCGAGCAGGGTGTCGGTGAGGCCCAGGGACCGGACGACGAGGAACTGCGACACGATCACGGTCTCGATCGGCACGAGCAGCGCGGCGACGAACACCCCGGTGGCGATGCCGCGTCCGCGGAACCGCAGCCGGGCGAGCGCGTACCCGGCGAGGGTCGCGCCGACGATGTTGCCGACCACGGCCATCAGCGCGACCAGCGCCGAGTTGCCGACGTAGCGCAGCACCGGGACCCGGTCGAGCACGTCGGTGAAGTTGGTCAGCGTCGGGTCCGTCGGGATCAGCCGGGGCGGACGCTCGTAGAGGGTGTCTCCCGCGCCCTTGAGCGACAGCGACAGCTGCCACAGCAGCGGACCGGCGAGCAGCACGACCATGAGGCACAGCACCGCGTACCGGGCGACCGTGCCGCGTCGCGGGCGACGGCGCGGAGCGCGGGGCGTGGGACGGCTCGCGCCGTCGGGAGCGGCCGGGGCGGGCGCGCGGTCGGAGGTGGCGACGGTCATCGGGTCCTCCCCTCGCGCTGCTGCAGCCACAGCTGGACCACGAGCAGCGCGCCGAGCACGACGAACATGACGAGGCTGATCGCCCCCGCGTACCCGGTCTGCGCCTGCAGCCCGGTGCCCTCGCGCTGGATGAGCATGGTCATCGTGAGGTTCCGGCCGCCGACCCCACCCGTCCCGCCGGTGAGGACGTAGACCTCGCCGAACACCCGGAACGCGGCGACCGACGACAGCACGCCGATCAGCGCCATGGTCGAGCGCACGCCGGGCATCGTGACGCTGAGGAAGGTGCGGACCACGCCCGCGCCGTCCATCGCGGCCGCGTCGTAGAGCGTCCCGTCGATGTTCGCGAGCGCGGCGAGGTAGATGACCATGTAGTAGCCGAGGCCCATCCAGACCGTCACGAACATGGCGCTGAACAGCAGCAGCCACCGGTCGGTGAGGAACGGGACCGGCTCCGCGATCGCGCCGAACGTCGCCAGCGTCTCGTTCACGAGGCCGCGGCGGTCGAGCATGCTGGTCCAGATCAGGCCGACGACCACGGAGCTCATGACGACCGGCATGTAAATGCTGGTGCGGAAGAACCCCATGAGGCGGCCGGGGCGGCTGACGAGCGTCGCGAGGACCAGCGGCAGCAGCATCATGAACGGCACGACGCACACCACGTACAGGCTCGAGTTGAGCAGCGCGGTGAGGAACCGGTCGTCGCCGAGCAGCCGCTCGAAGTTCTCCAGGCCCACCCACCGGCCGGGGCGCAGCAGGGTCGCGTCGGTGAACGCCAGGCGCAGCGTGTTGCCGAACGGCAGCACGATGAACGTGATCACGACGGCCAGCCCGGGCAGCAGCATCAGCCAGGGCACGAACCGCCAGCGGTGGGTGGCGCGGGCCCCCGCCGCCCGGGGGCGACGCGGCGCGGCCGCGCGCTCCCGGACGGCGAGGTCGGTCGATGAGGACATCAGCGGCTCGCCGCCAGGCGCTCGTTGGAGTACTCGACGGAGGACTGGAGCGCGTCCTCGACGGACTTGTCCCCGAGGATCGCCTGGGCGATCTGCTCGCGCAGGGTGTTCGCGTCGGTCGAGGACGAGAACGCCGGCGGCCACCACACGACGGCCTCGCGGACCTGGTTCGCGCTCTCGACGCGGACCTGCGTCTCCTGCTCGCCGTCCTCCTCCGTGAACCACGGGTCGTCGAGCGAGCCCGCGGACGACGGGAACACGTTGGCGGCCTTCGCGAACGCCATCTGGTTCTCGGCGTTGGTCACGAACTGCGCGAAGTCGTTGGCGAGGTCCGGGTTGCTGGTGGTCGCGTTGACGACCAGCGACTCGATGTACATGTTCGGCGCGGCGTTGCTGATCCGCGGGCCGATGCCGAGGTTCTCGTAGATGTCCGGCGCGGTGTCCCGCAGGTCGCCGAGCGTGTACGAGGAGCCCGGCAGGTACGCGAGGTTCCCGGCCTTGAACTCCTCGACCTCGGCGGTCTGCAGGTTGTTCAGCGCCTCCTCCGTCAGGCCCTGCGACTGGTAGAGGTCGCGGAACCGCTCGACGAACTCGACGCCGGTCGCGTCGTCGTACGTGAACTCGGTGGCGTCGTCGTCCATCAGCGGCACGCCGTACTCGCCGAAGTTCTCGATGGCGGGCATGCGGGCGAGCATCGACTTGTCCGGACACGCCTCCGCCAGCGCCTCGGCGGCGTCGAACAGCTCGTCGTACGTCTCCGGCAGGGCCTCGGTGTCCAGCCCGCACTCGGCGAAGATCGCCGTGTTGAAGAACGACGGCCCGGTGTTGAGGTACCAGGGGTAGCCGTACGTCCCGCCGCCCAGGCCCTCGAAGGTCATCGACTCCCACGCCTTGTCGAGGTACAGGTCCTCGGCACCGGGGTCGGCCTCGGCGACGTCGAGGAGCACCCCGGCCTGCGCCAGCGTGTACGCCGCCTCGGGACCCATGTCGACCACGTCGGGGAGCGAGCCCGCCGCGGCGTCGGCGGACAGCTTGTCCTGGTAGCCCTCGGCGGGCTGGTCGACCCAGCGGATCGAGGTGCCAGGGTTCGCGTCCTCGTAGTCCGCGATCAGACCCTCGAAGTAGGGCGTGAACTTGTCGTTCTTGAGGTTCCAGGTCTGGAACGTGATCTCGCCGGACAGGCCGTCGCCGGACCCGCCGCCCGAGTCGGCGGCGTCGTCGGAGCCACCGCACGCCGCGAGCACGAGGGCGCCCGCCGCGATCGTGGCCACGGCGCCGAGGGCCCGGCGCCGTGGCGCCCTGAGGTGCTTCGTCATCGAACTTCCTCCTGAGTGGTGCGTCGGTCCACCGGGGCGGGGCGCCCCGGGGTGAGTCGCAGGGTGAGGACCTGGAACGGCCCGAGGTCGAGGCGCGCGCCCGCGGCGGGCTGCGCCGCACCGGGGTCGGCGGCGGGGTCGGGCAGCACGAGGCCGCGCGGCATCGGGTCGTCGGGGGCGAGGTCGCGCTCCAGCAGATCGGTCTCGCGCACGCGGGCGTCGGAGGCGAGCAGCGGGCCGGGCCGCAGCACCGCTGTCGCGCGCCCGCCCACGGGCTCGTAGACCCGGACGACGACGTCGCCCGAGCCGTCGTCGGCGACCTTGACCCAGTCGACGACGGCCGTCCCCGCGACGGGCTCCAAGGCCACCAGCGGGTCGACGACCGGCAGGTCCGGCAGCACCGGAGCGGTCAGCGCCGCGGCGGCGCGCACGGTGGCGGCGAGGTCCGCGCCGGGCAGCACCGACCAGCGGAACACGTGCTGCCCGCGGTCGGCCCGCGGGTCGGGGAACCGGGGGGCGCGCAGCAGCGACAGCCGCACCGCCGTGCCGCCGGTGGTCGTCCGCGCGTCCACGCCCGACATCGCGTCGTTGACCACGCCGACGCCGTAGCCGGTGTCCGCGACGTGGACGTAACGGTGCATCGCGGCCTCGAACATCGCGTCGTCCCCGGCGGTGTTGGGGTGCACGGGCCGCCCGACCCAGCCGTACTGCGTCTCGCACCGCAGCTCCGGGGCGCGCACCGCGACCGGCAGCGCGACCTTCAGCAGGTGCTCGGACTCCTGCCAGTCGACCTCGCAGGCGACGTCGACCCGGCCGTCCCGCAGCGTCGTGGTGAGCCGCACCGACGAGTCGCCGAACGCGCGCTCGACCACGAAGCCCGGCTGCGGCCCGTCGAGCAGACGCAGGTCGCGGACGTCGGTGAGCGGCACCGGGTGCCGCAGGGCGTGCCGGTCGACGTCCCACGCGTCCCAGCGCACCGGCTCGTCGCGGAACAGGTGCAGCGCCCCGATCGGCTCCCCGGGCACGGCGATCTCGCGGCCCGTGGCGAGGTCCACCAGCGACACGACCTGGCCCGCCGGGTCGGTGCGCAGCCGCAGGTGCTCGTCCGCGAGGACGACCGACCCGTCGGCCTCCTGCGTCGCGGTCCCGGTGGGCGAGGCACCGTGCGGAGCGGGCAGCACCGGTGTCGCCGCCGACCCGGGGTCCGCGACCAGCCGACCGGACGCCACCGTGGCGGCACCGGCGCCCGCGAGCGCGGCCCCGGCCTTCGCCACGAGGTCGGCGAGCAGCGCCTCCACCCGGTCGTAGGACTCCCGGGCCTCGCGGTGCACCCAGGAGATGGAGGTGCCGGGCAGGATGTCGTGGAACTGCAGGAGCAGCACCTCCTGCCACGCCTCCGCGAGCGCCTCGGCCGGGTAGGCGGCGCCGGTCGCGAGCGTCGCGGCGGTGCTCAGGTACTCGGCGGTCCGCAGCAGGCCCTCGCTGCGCCGGTTCCGCTGCTTCATCGCGACCTGCGTCGTCAGCGTCCCGCGGTGCAGCTCGAGGTAGAGCTCGCCGTGCCAGGACGGGGCGAGGCGCGGGTCCTCGGCGGTGACGCGCTCCAGGTCGGCCTCCGCGTCGACGAAGAACTCCGTGGGCGTGCGCATCCGCACGCGCGGTGCCCCGTCGAGGTCGGCGAACCGCTGGGCGCGGGCCGTCATCTCCCGGGTGGGTCCGCCGCCGCCGTCGCCGTACCCGTAGGCCATGAGCGAGTGCGACGCGATGGCCTTGTCGCGGAACCCCGCGACGGACCTCGTGAGCTCGGCGGCGGTCACCTCGGCGGCGTAGGTGTCGGACGGGGGGAAGTGCGTCAGGACGCGGGTGCCGTCGATCCCCTCCCACCAGAACGTGTGGTGCGGGAACGTCGTGGTGTCGTTCCACGAGATCTTCTGCGTGAAGAACCACCGGAACCCCGCGCGCCGGGCGAGCTGCGGCAGCGCGCCCGAGTACCCGAAGGAGTCCGGCAGCCACACCTCCTGCGCGTCGTGCCCGAACGTCTCCGCGAAGTACCGCTTGCCGAGCACCATCTGGCGGACCAGGGACTCCCCCGTCGGCAGCACGCCGTCGGCCTCGACCCACATGCCGCCGACCGGCACGAACCGGCCCTGCGCGGCGTGCTCGCGGACCCGGGCGAACAGCCCCGGGAACCGCTCCTCCAGCCACCGGAAGTGCTGCGCGGACGTCATCGTGTAGACCGCGTCCGGCACGGTGTCGAGCACCGCGAGCGCGTTGGACACCGTCCGGCCGAGCTTGCGGCGGGTCTCGCGCAGCGGCCACAGCCACGCCGAGTCGATGTGCGCGTGTCCGACCGCCGTGACCTGGTGCGCCCCGGCGCGGGCCGGCAGCGCGAGCTCCGGCGCCAGCAGGGCGCGGGCGGCCGCCGCCGTGCGGGGGTCGGTGCCGTCGTACGCGTCGAGCGCCCGCTCGACCGCGCGCAGCAGCCGCCAGTGCCGGGGGTCGTCCGGGGACGTCTCGGCGGCGAGGCCGCCCGCGACCTCCAGGTCGAGCGACAGGTCCCAGACCTCGGGGTCGAACCCGCAGACGTCCGCGCGCCGGAGCACGAACTCGTCGAACGGCTCGTCCGCGCCGACCTCGCCGTGCTCCGTGACGACGAACGGCGGGAGGCCCAGCAGCAGCGGGTTGGCGGCGGCCTCGACGTACAGGTCCACCGACCCGTCGGCGGCGACCAGGCCCGGGAGCGCGCCGGGCCCGCGCAGCCGCACCCAGGTGTTGCGGGGGTGCAGCGCCTTGACCACCTCGCCGGCCGGCGTCACGACCATCGCCTCGCAGTGACCGCCCACCGAGTGCGGGAACCAGCCGAGGTCCAGCACGAGCTCCACC
This sequence comes from Cellulomonas triticagri, assembly GCF_003696205.1. Classification (GTDB taxonomy): domain Bacteria; phylum Actinomycetota; class Actinomycetes; order Actinomycetales; family Cellulomonadaceae; genus Cellulomonas; species Cellulomonas triticagri. The sequence goes on along the minus strand of NZ_RFFI01000031.1, from coordinate 20,553 downwards.
ACCTCGGGGGCGTCCGCCGGGACCGTGCCACGCACCCGGAACCACGTGGTCGACCACGCCGGCCCCCACGGGGAGCCGACCGCGAACGGCTCGTAGCGCGGTGCCGCGCGGCCCGCGTCGGACCCCAGACCGAGGGCGTGGGCGACCGAGACGGGCTCCCCGTCCTCGCCGACCCGCCAGGCCTCGACGGCCAGCGGCGCCAGGGTCGTGTGCACCCGGGGCAGCACCCGCTCGCGCTGGACGCGCTCCAGGCGCTCCGGGGTGGATGCGAAGTGGTCGTGCATCGGCTCTCTTCCCACGTCGACGTGTTCGGATCACCCGCACTCAATCGTTTGAGTGGCGATCGTGTCAAGGGGTCGTGCCCTACGGTGGGGACGAGCGCGGAACCGAGGACACCGCTCACGAGCGGGCGGTACGCTGCCCGCGACGCGTCACTCACACGATGCAGGGATGCCCGTCCGTCCGCGGACCGGCGACGCCGAGGAGCAGGCATGACCGAGCGGACCGACGACGACCCGACCGGCGGGCGCGAGCCTGCCCCCACGCGCGTGACCAGCGCCGACGTCGCCCGGATCGCCGGGGTCTCCGTGTCCGCGGTGTCGCTCGCGTTCAACAACCGCCCCGGCATCGGCGAGGCCACGCGTCAGCGGATCCTCGACGCCGCAGCCGAGCTCAACTGGCGCCCGCTGCGTGCCGCTCGGGCGCTCAAGGGCGCCGCCAACGACGCCATCGGCCTCGTCATCGCCCGACCGGCGCGCACCCTCGGCGTGGAGCCGTTCTTCGCGCACATCCTGTCCGGTCTGCAGTCCCGGCTGTCCCCCGAGGGCATCGCCCTGCAGCTGCTCATCGTCGAGGACACCGCCGCCGAGGTCGCCACCTACCGCCGCTGGGCGGCCGAGCACCGCGTCGACGGCCTCGTGCTGCTCGACCTCGTCGTCGACGACCCCCGCCCCGCCGTCGTCGCCGACCTGGGCATCCCCGCCGTCATGCTCGGCGGGCACGGAGCGGACGCCCCCGTCTCGTCGGTCTGGGTCGACGACCACGCCGCCATGGCGCACGTCCTGGAGTACCTCGCCGCGCTCGGCCACACCCGCATCGGGCACGTCAGCGGCGTCGCCGAGTTCCAGCACACCCGCCGCCGCCTCGACGCCGTCGCCGAGCGCAGCGCCGACCTCGGGGTGGAGGTCCGGTCGCTGCCGACCGACTTCACCGACGCCCAGGGCGCCGCCGCCACCCGCCGCCTCCTGATGACCCGACCCCGTCCCACCGCGATCGTCTTCGACTCCGACGTCATGGCGGTCGCCGGGCTCGCCGTCGCCGCCGAGATGGGGGTCGCCGTGCCCGGCGACCTGTCGGTGCTGTCGTTCGACGACTCCACCCTCACCGCGATGACCCACCCCTCCGTGACGGCGCTGTCCCGCGACACCGACGACCTCGGGGCGGCGACCGCGACCGAGCTGCTGCGCGTCGTCGCGGAGGGCGGGCCGCCCCGGCAGGTGCAGGTCGCGACGCCGGAGCTGGTCGTCCGCGGCAGCACGGCGCCGCCCGCCGCAGGATGAGTCCAGACCCAACAAACGCAACTCAACCCGCTCTGTTGTGTTTATTGGGGTTGTGCCCGACTGATCTCGTGCGCACCGCGACGATCGACGACGCCCTCCGGCGGGACGGCGAGGACCTCCTCACCACCGGCGAGGCCGCTCGTCTGCTCGGTGTGTCTCGCCAGCACGTCGTCGACCTGACCGCGCGGGGCGACCTGCCGTACGAGACCGTCGGTACGCACCGACGCGTCCGCCGCCGCGACCTCGAGCGCGTGCGCTTCTCCACGAGCCGGGTCTCCGCCGACCAGCGGCGCGCGCTCCGGCTCGCCTACGCCGTCGCCGGGAAGATCGCGCAGGACCCGGACGGCGTACGTCGCCAGGCGCAGCAGAACCTCACCGCGTTGCGGGCCCGGCACGCACGCGGGCGTCCGGCCGTCTGGCTGGCGCAGTGGCAGGACCTCCTCGACGGCCCCGTGGACGACCTGCTCGACGCCCTGACGTCCCCGAGCCAGCGCTCCCGCGAGCTCCGGCAGAACTCGCCGTTCGCCGGCGTCCTCACGGAGGACGAGCGGGCGGCCGTCCTGCGGGAGGCCCGGTGAGGCGGCCCGAGCTCGCGCACCTGCTCAGGGCGGCTTCCACCGTCGCCGACGACCCCGACATCCTGCTCGTCGGCTCGCAGTCGATCCTCGGTACGTACGACGAGGACGACCTCCCCGAGGCCGCGGTCGGCTCCATCGAGGCCGACGTCGCGTTCTTCGGGGCCGGCGCGGCGGAGAAGGCCGATCTGGTCGACGGCGCGATCTGCGAGGGCTCCGGGTTCCACCAGATGTACGGCTACGACGCGCAGGGCGTCGAGATCGACGGCCTCGTGGCACTGCCCGCCGGGTGGCGTGACCGCGTCGTCGTCTGGCGCTCGCACTTGTCCGCCCCGGGCCGGGCGCACTGCCTGGAACGGCACGACCTCGCCGTCGCCAAGCTCGCGGCGTTCCGGGAGAAGGACCTCGAGTTCGTCGCCGCGCTCATCCGAGCCCGCCTGCTCGATCCGGCCCTCGTCCTCGAACGCCTCGCGGACACCCCCGACGTCAGCGCCCCGCACCGCCGTCGCGTCACCTCGTGGGTCCGCGCGGTGTCGTCGACCGACTGACAACGCTCGCTGTCGACCGCCGAGAGGGCCGGACAACCGGCGCCGCCCACCCCTACGCTGGGTCGCGCCGTGGTCCACCACGCCGGGGGCGATCCGGCGCACCCCACCCGAGGAGCGCCCCGTGCCGCACGTCGTGATCGTCGTCGAGTCCTGCTTCGGCAACACCGGCCGGGTGGCCGCCGCCCTCGCGGAGGGTCTGCGCGACGCGGGTGCCGCCGTCGAGGTCGTCGCGGCCGACGCCGCCCCGGCGTCCCCGGTCGCGGACCTGGTCCTGGTGGGCGCACCCACCCACAACGCGGGGATGCCGACCGCCGCGTCCCGCACGCAGGCCGCGCAGCACGGCGGCACGGCCGCGTCGTCGGGGGTCCGGGAGTGGATCGAGCGCGCGGCCGTGGACGCCCCGGTGCACACGTTCTCCACCAAGGTCGCGGGCATGTTCTCCGGGTCGGCGGGCAAGGCCGCCGCGAAGCGTCTCGTGCACCGCGGTGCGCGCGCGACGAGGGGCGAGGACTTCCTGGTGTCCGGCCGGGAGGGACCTCTGGTCCCTGGTGAGGAGGCGCGCGCGGCGGCCTGGGGTCGGGCGCTGGTCGCCGGGACCTGAGGCGACCCCCGGTTCGTGCCCTGCCGCGTCCCGCCCGCTCCTACGCTGCCGCCATGCCCGACGCCGCGCACCGGACCCTGTCGCTCGACACGCTGACCCGTCTCGTCGCTCCCCTGGGGGTGCTGGTCGACGCCGCCCGGCTCGAGGGCGGGTCGTTCGCGACCACGTACCGGGTGACGCTGGCGGACGGTCGGCGGGTGGTGGTGAAGACCGCGCCGCCCGCGAGCGGCACGCTGTTCACCTCGGAGCACGACCCGGTGCGGACGGAGGCGATGGTCTACGGCCTGGGCGCCACGCGCCCGGAGCTGCTGATGCCGCGGCTGCTGCACACCGACCTCACGCGCGCGGTCGCGCCGGGGGACGTCGTCGTGGCGGCGTTCCTCGACGGCGTGCCGTGGACCGTAGCGGGTCTGGAGGACGGCGCCCCGCGCACGGCCCGGGCGCGGGCGGACCTCGGCGCCCTGCTCCCCCGGTTCGGCACCGTCACCGGAGCGGTGTTCGGCTACCCGCAGCAGCCCGCGCTGCAGGCCCCGACGTGGCGCGGCGCGTTCACCGCGATCGTGACGGCGGTGCTCGCCGACGCGGAGCGGTGCGGCGCCGACGTCCCCGCCGACCGGGTCCGCGCCGCCCTCGCCGCGCACGGCGCCGCGCTGGACGAGGTCACCGTGCCCCGGCTGGTGCACACCGACCTGTGGCCGGGGAACCTGTTCGTGGACCCGGGCACCGGGGCGCTGACCGGGGTGATCGACCCGGAACGGGCGCTGTGGGGCGATCCCCTGCTGGAGCTGGTCGGCGCCGACCCGGCGGACGCGGGGCTTCCGGACGTGGTGACGGCCGGGTTCGACACGACGTCGCCCGGTGCGCGCACCCGCCTGCTGCTGGGCCGGGTGTGGCTCGCGCTGGTCATGACCACGGAGGTGACGCTGCGCGGGTACGAGGGCGACTGGGTCGCGGAGTACGAGGAGGGCGCGCGGGCCGCGCTGGGGCGGGCGCTGGAGGCGCTCGGCGCCTCCGCGGTGCTCGACGGTGGCACCGTGGACGCCGAGGTCCCCGTCGCGGTCGAGACGGTGGCCGCCACCACAGTGGAGGAGCACCTGTGACCGAGCAGCCCGCCCCGCTCACCGGCGTCGTCGTCGTGGGGTCCGTGAACGCCGACCTCGTCGCGCGCGTCGAGCGCCACCCCGCGCCCGGCGAGACGCTGCTCGGGACCAGCATGGTCGTGCTGCCGGGCGGCAAGGGCGCCAACCAGGCGGTCGCCGCCGCACGGCGCGGCGCCCCGACGGCGATGGTGGGCGCGGTCGGCTCCGACGCGTTCGCCGAACCCGCCCTCGTCGGGCTGCGAGCAGCCGGGGTCGACCTGGGGGCCGTGGTTGTGCACGACGGTCCGACGGGGATCGCCGTCGTCACCGTCGCAGCCGACGGCGAGAACACGATCGTCGTCGTCCCGGGGGCGAACGCCCGGCTCGACGCGACCGCCGTCACGGCGTACGACGAGCGGGTGGCCGGAGCGGCGGTGGTCGTCGTGCAGGGCGAGATCCCCCGCTCCGGGACCGAGCGTGCCGCCGCGCTCACCCGCGGTCGGCTGCTCGTCAACCTCGCACCGGTCGTCCCCGTGGACCCCGCCGTGCTGCGCGCCGCGGACCCGCTGGTCGTGAACGAGCACGAGGCCGCGCTCGTGCTCACCTCGCTGGACGGCGGCGCGCCGACCACCCTGCGCAGCCCCGCGGACGAGGACCGCGTCGCGTCCCGGCTGCTCGCGCACGGGGTGCCGTCCGTGGTGCTGACGCTCGGCGCCCGGGGCGCGCTCGTCGCGAGGGCCGGCCACGCGCCGGTGCGGATCACCGCACCGCGCGTCCGCGTCGTCGACACCACCGGGGCAGGAGACGCGTTCGTCGGCGCGCTCGCCGCCGGGCTCGCCGCGGGCGACGATCTCGTCGCTGCCGCGCACGTCGCCGTGCGGGTCGGGACGTTCGCCGTGGGGCGAGACGGAGCGCAACCCTCCTACCCCGGCCTCGACGACCCCCTGCCCCCGGACGCGGAGGAGCACCCGTGAGGCGCAGCGGTGTCCTCGATCCGGCGCTCGCCGCCAGGCTCGCCCGGCTCGGGCACGGGCACCTCGTGCTCGTCGTCGATTGCGGGACCCCCGTGGGCGAACGTCGCGCTGCGGTGCGGGGTGGGGTTCTGACGACTGTGCGGGACGGCGCGCACGACCAGGACCTCCGACCCCGTCGGGCGACGGTCGTGCCCCTAGGGTGACGGCATGCCTGGTGAGCGCGGGACCGCAGCGCCGGCCGCCCGCGTCCACCCGTTCCCCTTCCGGGACGACGTGGGGGCACCGCTCGACCGTCGCTTCTCCGACTGGCCGGTCGTGTACACGCTCAACGGCACCGACGAGGTGTACGTCGGTGAGTCCCTGAACGTCGTCGCGCGGATGCGCCAGCACCGGGACGACGGCGCCAAGGACGGCCTCGGGACGGCGCGGGTCGTCGTGGACGACACGTTCAACAAGTCCGCATGCCTGGACCTCGAGTCGTACCTGATCCGCCTGTTCGCGGGAGACGGCAAGTACCGCGTCCTGAACAGGAACGAGGGCGTCACGGACGCCGACTACTACGAGCGGGCCCGGTACCGGGCGTCGTTCGCGGCGATCGTCGAGGAGCTGCGCACCCTCGGCCTGTTCGAGCACACCGTGCCCGAGATCGAGAACAGCGACCTGTTCAAGCTGTCCCCGTTCAAGGCGCTGACCGACGACCAGGCGATCGTGATCGAGTCGATCCTCGACGCCCTCTTCGGGGACCTCGCCTCCGGCGCCCCGAGCACCACGGTGGTGCAGGGCGACCCCGGGACGGGCAAGACGATCGTCGCGATCTACCTGCTGAAGATGTTGAGCGACATCGCGTTGGCCGACCTCGACGCGGACGTCGTCCCGGACTCGGTGTTCGCCGAGCACTTCACGGCCGACAACCGCGACGTGCTGCGTGGGGCGCGGATCGGGATGGTCGTGCCCCAGCTGTCGCTGCGGGCGTCCATCAGCCGGGTGTTCGCGAGGACGCCCGGCCTGGAACGGGTCGAGGTGCTCACGCCGTTCGAGGTGGGCGCGGCAGCGGGCACGTTCGACCTGCTGCTGGTCGACGAGACGCACCGCCTGAACCACCGGGCCAGCCAGGCGACGGGTGTCCTCAACGCGAAGTTCGCGAGCATCAACCGCGAGCTGTTCGGCGCGGACGACCTCGCGCGCACCCAGCTCGACTGGATCGTGGCCAAGAGCCGGCACCGCGTCTTCCTCGTCGACTCGGGCCAGCGCGTCCGGCCCGCCGACCTCCCGACCCGGGTCCTGGACCGCCTCGTGTCGGACGCCGACGCCGACGGCCGGTACTACCGGCTGAGCTCACAGCTGCGCGTGGCGGCGGGTGCCGACTACGTCGCGTACATCCGCGACCTGCTGGCGCCGGTCCACCGGCCCGAGCTCGCCAGGCGCGCCTTCCCCGGCTACGACCTCCGCCACTTCGAGGACATGGCCGCGATGCGCACCGCGCTCGACGCCGCCGAGCGCGAGCACGGGCTCGCACGCCTCGTCGCGGGCTTCGCGTGGAGATGGCGCTCGCGCCGGGACAAGACCGCGGTCGACTTCGAGATCGACGGCGTCGAGCTGCGCTGGAACAGCACCGACAAGGACTGGATCGCCTCGCCCGGCGCCGCCCACGAGGTGGGGTCGATCCACACCGTCCAGGGGTACGACCTCAACTACACCGGCGTGATCATCGGCCCGGAGCTGCGGTACGACCCGAGCAGACGGCGCCTGGTGCTCGACCGTGCGCACTACGCCGACCGACGGGGCAAGCAGAACAACCGCCTCCGCGGGATCACGTACAGCGACGACGAGATCCTCGAGCTGGTCTGCAACGTCTACGGGGTGCTCATGACGCGGGGGATGCGCGGCACCTTCGTCTACGCGTGCGATCCCGAGCTGCGCCGTCTGCTCGCCGCGACGCTGCCTCGCGGCTGACGCCCCCACCCCGTCGTCGTCCGGACCTGGCGGCCGTCGCCGCGGGACGAGCGGTCGGGACACCTCACCGCGCGCAGGCCGCGAGCAGCAGCTCGGCGACGAGGTCGACGTCGTCCATCTCGATGTCCGACCCCGCGGACGCCCGGATCCACCGCAGCGCGTCGGCACGCTCGCGCACGAGCCAGTGCTCGACGTGCAGCGCGATGTCTGCCGCGGTCGTCGCCTCGCAGGTGCCGATCTGGTCGAGCGCGCGGTCCCGGGTCGACCCGTCGAGCAGCAGCCGGACCACGTCCTGCAGGTCGGTGCCCCGTTTCGCGGACGACCGGTCCATCACCGCCTGCAGCTTCATCGCGACGAGCGGGCCGGGCTCCGCCACGAGCGCGGTGGTGCGGACCTCGTCGCCGGTCCTGGGGACGGCCCGCAGCCCGACGGAGGTCGCGCTGGCGTCGGCCCAGGCGTGCGCGGTCGCGTGCAGCCGGTCGCCGGGATCGCTGCTCGGCCGGTCGATCTCGGTCTGACGGACCTCGAGGACATCCACCCGGACCGGCCCGAAGCGGGTCGGAAGCAGCACAGCAGCAGGCACGGCCTCCTCGGCACCGTCGACCGCCCGCAGCACCCGGAGGTGGGGCACCGGTCCGCGACGCCGGTCCACGAGGTCGAGGTCCGTGGTCGCCCGGTACGGGTCGGTCAGCCGGCAGAGCACCGCGAGGCCCCCGACGACGACCGGCGGCACGCCCAGCACGCGCCGGACCTCGACCACCGCCTGCACGACCGCGGCCATCGCGTCACCCCGGAGGGTGACGACATCACCAGGCACGGGACCAGCGCCCCGGAGGGTGCCACGCGTCGAGGATCTCCCGGCCGCGCCCCGCGTCCTGTGCCAGGTCCAGCGCCACGAACAGCGGGTGCGCCAGCGGCCAGACGGGCTCGGCGCCCGGCAGGTCCACGCGCTGGGCGCAGACCGCCGGCACGGGTGCGACCCGGACGGTGCAGGCGGCGTCTCCCGGCTGGGCCACCCCGAGGAGCCGCTCGGCCCGTCGCACGACCAGCTCGTCCGGGACGTAGAGCTCCTTCGGCTGGTCCGCGCGGATCGCGACCGGCGCTCCGTAGGCGAGCGCGGCGACGGATCCGGCGAGCGCCCAGCCCACCTCGTGCTCCACGTCGCCGAGGCCCAGCCGCAACGGACCCGTCACGCGCGAGGCGTCGCCGGGGGGCGGCTCCGTCGCGAGGTGGGTGGGTGGCGTCGACCACCGCTCGGCGACGCGCCAGAACAGCCCGGTACCGATCACGCGGCGCCGCTCGTCGACGAGTCCGTCCCGGGTCAGCGCCGCGAGCACCTCGGACACCGTCCCCGGGGACCTGTCCAGCGTCCTCGCGAGCGCCCGGACCGCGGTGCCGCCCTCCGGCGCCAGGAGCAGCGCGGTGGCGATCTCGAGCCCGGCGCGCCCGGCCACCGGGTCCTTGCGCGCGATCCGCCCGGTCAGCGGCTCCACGTCGGCGTCGACGAAGACCGCCTCGGCGCGGAGGGCGACGTGCCCCCGCAGGTCGTAGTAGCCGGCCCGGCGGTCCAGGAGCAGCCGCCGTGCGTCGCTGGTGACCCGGTCGGCGACGACGAGCAGCGTCGCACCGGGCCACCTGCGCCGCTCCACGAGGCGGCTCGCGATCTGCTCGTCGACGAGCGCGCGGAAGGCGACCTCGACGGGCGTGGCGCCGGGCCCGAGCAGCAGGTCGTAGCCCGCGTCGGCGCCGTCGACGCGCTGGTCGACGGGCATACCGAGGCCGCGGAGGGCCTCCGCGGCGACGTCCTCGGCCCGGGCTGCGTTCATGGTCATCAGCGTGGCCCACTGTTCGGTGTTCGGTCAAGACCGAACACCGAACACCCTCACCCCGCCACGGCCACCCGCCCCGCCGCGAGCGCCGCCCCCCGCGCCCCGGCCCATCGCCCGAGCCCGGCTGGCACGACCGGCGGCACGACGTGGAACGTCGCCCGCGCCCGCAGCCCGGCCTCGACGCGGGCGCGCAGCACCCCGGACTCGCCCACCCCGCCGCCGAGCACGACCAGGCCGGGGTCGAGCACGGCGACGAGCCCGAGCAACGCGGTCGCGAGCGCGGCCCCGGCCTCGTCCAGCACGGCCCGGGCGTCGGGATCGCCGGCGTCGGCGGCGTCGGAGATCGCGCTCACGGCACCGCCGGTGCGCCCGGTCCGCTGCTGCCAGCGCCGCAGCAGGGAGGGCGCGCCGACGACGGTCTCGAGGCACCCGCGCTGCCCGCACCCGCAGGGCAGGCCCTCGGGGTCGAGGCTGACGTGGCCGATCTCGCCCGCGGCGCCGTGGGCTCCGGGGCGGGCGCTGCCGTCCACGACGTGCGCACCGGCGACGCCGGTGCCGAGGGTGAGGACGTAGACGTCGCGCGTTCCCCGCCCTGCCCCGAGGACCGCTTCGGCGAGCGCGGCGGCGCGGCCGTCGTGCATCGCGACGGCGGGGGCGCCGACGAGGGCGGACACCTCGGCGGCGACGTCGCGGCCGTCGAGCCAGGGCAGGTTGACGCTGCGCCGGACGACGCCGGTGGTCTCGTCGAGGATGCCGGGGACGGTGACGCCGACCCCGGCGATCTCGTCCCCGCCGGCCGCGTCCCGCAGCGCGGCGGCGAGTCCGGGGAGCCCGTCGGCGGAGAGCCGGCCGGGCAGGACGCGCTGGTCGCGGACGGTGCTGCCGTGCTGGAGCACGACCTTGGTGCTGGACCCGCCGAGGTCGACGCCGAGCAGGACCGTCACAGGACGACCGGGGTGAGGTCGGGTGCGGTGTCGAAGGTGTCGAAGGGGTACATGGGTCGGTCGATGCGGTGGTGCCCGAGCCGGGCGAGGTCCTGGTCGACGCCGCCGGGGGTGAGGGCGAGCGTCCAGCCGCGGGCGATGGCGTAGAGCTCGGGCTCGAGGTAGCCGATCTTGGTGACGACGATGTCGGCGGTGCGGGGGTCGAGCCCGGCCCGCTCGAAGGCGGTGACCGTGTGGTACGCCTGCCGGTGCTGGGTGAGGACGACGTGCAGCCCGCCGACGGCGACGACGGCGACCCGTCCCGCGTCGGGGTCCCCCTCGGACAGGTGCACCAGGCGCCCGGTGAGGGTGACGGGCCCGTGCGGTCCGGAGTCGACACGGGCGCCGGCGGTGACGGTGACGGTGTCGCCGACCTGGTGCGCGGCGAGGACGGTCAGCGCCTCGGCGTCGAAGACCGACGCGCACAGCGTCGTCGGGGCGTCGGGGCCGGTGAGCTCGGGCCGGTCGAGCAGCCGGGCGAGCGTCCAGGTGACGTCGCCGGTGCCGCCCGCCCCGGGGTTGTCCCCGGAGTCGGAGATCAGGTACGGACGCTCGGTGGCGGCGAGCGCGGCGTCCACGGCCTCGTCGAGGGTGCCGGGCGGTCCGACGAAGGTGAAGTCGTCGCGCACGTCCCACAGGTGCTCGGCCAACGACCGCGCCTGGGCGGTGATCTCGTCCCGGTCCCAGCCGCTGACCACGACCGTGGCGTGGCAGCGCGGCTCGTCGGCCCAGGCGTACCCGACCCAGATCGCGGCGTCGAGGACCCCGGGCCGGGCCTCGACCTCGGGCAGCCGGCCGTACAGGCCGCGGGCGGGCTCGACGCGGGTGCTGGTCTTCTCCCCCGGCAGGAGGATCGGGACGCGCACCCACGCCTGCAGGGGACGCTCGCCGCGGGCGAGCACGGTGACGAGGTTCCGCATCGCCCGCTCGCGGGTGTCCCAGGCGTCCTCGTGCGGGGCCATCCGGAAGCAGGTGAGCAGGTCGGTGCGGGTGATGAGGGTGCGCGACACGTTGCCGTGCAGGTCCATGGCGGCGGACAGCACGGGCGTGTCGCCGACGACCTCCCGCACGGCGGTGACGAGGTCGCCCTCGGCGTCGTCCGCCCCGACGACGCTCATGGCGCCGTGGATGTCGAGGAAGACGCCGTCCAGCGGGCCGTCGGCGACGAGCGCGGCGAGGCCGTCGAGGATCCGCTGCCGCAGGTCGGCGTACACCTCGGGCAGCACCGGGCCGCCGGGGATGGACCGCGCGTAGACCACGGGCAGCCAGTCGGCCCGGTCGGCGAGGGCGCCGCCGGGGGCGAGCGCGTCGTACCGGGCGAGCAGGTCGTCGCCGGTGACGACGTGGAAGTCCCGCAGCCCGGCGCGGTGCGGGGAGAAGGTGCTGGACTCGATCGCGATGCCGGCGATCGCGATGCGGGGACGGCGGACGGGCGGGGTGGGGCTCATGGTCGCTCCGGGTCGGGGTGCGGGCGGGGGCGCGGCGGTCACCGGCCGCCCAGCCCGGACGTCGAGATGCCGCGCACGAGGTGCTTCTGCAGGGCGATCACGAGGACGGTCGTGGGGATCATCGAGATGATCGACGCGGCCATCTGCAGGTCCCACCGGGTGCCGTTCTGGGTGGAGAACGTGGACAGGCCGATGGGCAGGGTGCCGAGCTCGGTGTAGTCGCTGATGGTGATGAGCGGCCACAGGTAGCTGTTCCAGTAGTTCATGAACGTGAACACGGCGAGCACCGCGAGCGCCGACCCGGCGAGCGGCAGGATGATCCGCGCGAAGGTCCGCACGGGTCCGGCGCCGTCGACGCGGGCGGCCTCCTCGAGCTCGAACGGGATGCCGCGGAAGAACTGCCGCATGAGGAACGTGCCGAACGCGGTGAACGCCCACGGGAAGATCAGCGACTCGTAGGTGTTGACCCAGCCGAACCACTGCATGACCACGAACATCGGGATGACGAGGACCTCCTGCGGCACCATCAGCGTCCCGAGGAACAGCACGAACACGGCGTCCCGGCCGGGCCAGCGCAGCCGCCCGAAGGCGTACCCGGCGGTGGCGGAGACGGCGAGGACGACGAGGGTCCCGGCCACGGCGACGAAGAACGAGTTGCTGATGTAGGTGACGAACGGCCCGTACGCGAAGACGTCGGCGAAGTTGCTCCACCGGATCTGCGAGCCGATGAGGGTCGGCGGCATCTTGAGGATCTCGTTGTCCGGCTTGAGCGCGGAGAAGAACGCGTAGACGAGCGGGGCGACGAAGACGAGGGCGGCGACGACGAGGCCGACGTGCCCGAGGGCGAGCCGCCAGTCCCACCCCCGACCCGCCCCGGTGCGGCCGGCACGCGGCGGCGCGACGTCAGTGCTCATAGTGGACCCACCTCTTCTGCGCGCGGAACTGCACGGCCGTGACGCCGATGATGAGGACGAACAGGATCCAGGCTCCCGCGGCGGCGAGCCCGAGGTCCTGGAACGTGAAGCCGGTCTGGTAGATGAACATGACCAGCGGCAGGGTCGCGTTGCCGGGGCCGCCGCCGGTGAGCAGCTGGGGCTGCGCGAACACCTGCAGCGACGAGATGACGGTCATGACCGCGGCGAAGAACACCGAGGGCGAGATCATCGGCAGCGTGATGCTGACCAGCATCCGCAGCCCGTGCGCGCCGTCGATGCGCGCGGCCTCGGTCACGGAGGCGGGGACCTGCTCCAGCGCGGCGGACAGGATGAGCATGTTGTAGCCCATGCCCGCCCAGACGGACATCACGACGACGGAGATCATCGCCCAGTTCTGGTCGGACAGGAACCGCGGCATCTCGATGCCGAACAGCGAGGTCGACAGCCCGTTCACCAGACCCTGCGGCTGGAGCAGCATCTTCCAGACCAGGACGTTCGCGACGACGGGCGTGACGACCGGGATGAAGAACAGCACCCGGAACGCGCCGCGCCCGCGGATGCGCGGACCGATGCCGAGGGCCAGGGCGAGCGCGATGACGATGTTCACCGGGACGTACAGCACCGTGAACACGACGGAGTTGCGCAGCGCCGGCCAGAAGTCGGGGTCCTCGGTGAGCAGCCGCCCGTAGTTGGCGAGGCCGGTGAAGGTCCGCTCCCCGAAGATGGGCCAGTCGTGCAGGCTCATCACGACGGAGAGCACGACGGGCGCGATGGTGAACACGGTGAGCCCCGCGAGCGCCGGGGTGACGAACCCGAGGGCCTGGTGGCGCTCGGCCCGGGCGAGCGCACCGCGCCGCCGGGGTGCGGCGGGTGCGGCTCCGCCCGGCTCCGTGGCGGTCCCCCGGCGGGGGGCGAGCAGCGTCATCGTCCGACCTCCTCGTCCAGCAGCAGCTCGACGACGGGGACGAGCACGTCGGGCCGGGTGGTGGGCAGCCGCAGCGTGAGGGTGCCCGCGGGCTGCCCGGCGGGCTGCATGGTCAGCGCGGCGGTGCCGGGCTCGATGACGGTGGTCGCCACCTCGGACCCGTCGTGCAGCAGCCGTGCGAACCGCACGCGGCCGGCGAGGCCGGGCAGGTGCACCTGCCCGAACGGCCACGCGAACAGGTGCAGGTAGAGCCGGTCGCCGCGCAGCGTGTACCGGGCGTCGGCGGGCGGCGTGAACGGCGCCGCGCCGGCCCCGCGCACCGACCGCTCGTGCCGGTCCACCCACTGCCCGACCTCGGCGAGCAGGGCCCGGTCGCGCGGGGCGATCTCGCCCCGGCCGGTGGGTCCGACGTTGAGCAGCATGTTGCCGCCGAGGGCCACGGACTCGACCAGCATCCGCACCAGCAGGTCCGGGCTCTTCGCGTCGTGGTTGTCCCGGTGGTAGCCCCAGGACCCGTTGATGGTCTGGCACGCCTCCCACGCCTGCGGGACCCCGTCGTGCTCGAGCGGCCGGTCGGGCTGGTACTGCTCGGGGGTGACGAGGTCGGCGGGGATGCCGAGCCGGTCGTTGACGACCGTGCCGGGCGAGATCTCGCGGACCATCGCGAGCAGCGCGGCGGCGTCCCAGTCGTCGGGGCCCTTGCCGGGCAGGCCGCTGTCCGGGTCGACCGCCGGCTCGGTGAAGTCGAAGAACAGGTAGTCGACGGGCCCGTACCCGGTGAGCAGCTCGCGGACCTGGCCGTGCAGGTACGCGCGGTACCGGGCCATGTCCTTGCCGGCGTCCCGCTGCGCGGCGTCGGGTGCGCCGCGCAGCGGGTGGTGCCGGTCGATCGTGTAGTCGGGGTGGTCCCAGTCGAGCAGGGAGTAGTAGATCCCGACCCCCAGCCCCTCGGCCCGCAGCGCGTCGACCAGCTCGCGCACCAGGTCCCGCCCGGCGACGGCGACGCTGGTGTGGTCGGTGAGCGCCGAGTCCCAGAGGCAGAACCCCTCGTGGTGCTTGGCCGTCAGGACCACGTACCGGGCACCCGCCGCCTTCGCGGTCCGCGCGAGCGCGGGGCCGTCGAACAGGTCGGGGTCGAACACCGGGGCGTACCGCGCGCGGTACTCCTGCGGGTCGGTCCGCTCGTAGTTCATGACCCACTCGTGGCGGGCGGCCACGGAGTAGAGCCCGAAGTGGAGGAACAGGCCCAGCCGGGCGTGGGTGAACCACGCGAGGTCGGGTCGTCCGGCGGCGGGTGCGGTCACGGCGCTGCTCCCTCGTTCGTGCGGCTCGTCCGGCTCAGTCGCCGAAGCGCTGCTGGAGCTTGTCGAGCATGTCGGCCATGGTCGACTGCCCGGTGTAGACCGTGATGATCTCGGTGGGGAACGCCTCGCTCACCTGGGTCCAGGCGTCGACGACGCGCTGGCTGTCGGCGCCCTCGAACGCGGCGTCGAACGCCTCCGTGATGCCGTCGGCGTACTCGGCGGGCAGCGCCTCGGCGTACAGGTGCTGGCTGTCCAGCTGCGCCGGGTAGCCGCCCTGCTCGGCGACGACGGCCTGCACCTCGGGCCCGGAGAGCGCACCGAGCACCTGCAGCGCCTCCTCGGGGTGCTCGCAGGTCGCGGCCACGCCGTAGCCGGAGCCGAGCGCGACGCCGTAGGGACCGGAGTCCCCGGCGGGGATGCGGACGACGCCGCCGGTGAAGGCCTCGTTGCCGCTGGTGTAGGTCGTGGCGTTCCAGGTGCCGTCGATCGCCATGGCGGCGGAGCCGGACGTGAACTGGTTGGCGTCCCAGGAGACCTCGGAGGCCGACGGCGGCGCGTCGGAGGCCCCGGCCTCGGTGACCAGGTCCGCGTACCAGGTGGCGGCCTCGACGAAGTCGGGGTCGGTGAGGTCGAGCTCCATGTCCTCGTTCACGGGCTGCAACCCGCTGTACGCCATCGGCAGGGACAGCCACTGGAACTCGTCGAGGGAGACCGCGAAGCCCTTGACCCCGGTCTTCTCGGTGATGGTCTCGGCGGCGGAGCGGAACTCGTCGAGCGTCCACTCGTTGGTCGGCAGCGCCACGCCCGCCTGCTCGAACAGGTCCGCGTTGTAGTACAGGACCATCGTGGCGGTGTCGTACGGCAGGCCGTAGAGCGTGCCGTCGTAGCCCATGACGCCGAGCGCCCCGGCGTTGTAGTCGTCCTCGGCGATGCCCGCGGTGGCGAGCTCGTCGGGGCCGAGGGGCAGGAACGCCTGGTGGTACCCGGCCATGCGCTGCCCGTTCATCGCGGTGACGCAGGCGGCGTCGCCGGTGGAGAGCGTCGCGTTGAGCTTCGTGAAGTAGTCCGCCCAGGGGGCGGTGGCGAGCTCGATGACGATGTCGTCGCCGACGACCTCCTGCGCGGCGGCCATCTGCTCGCGGAGCTTCTCCTCCGCGGCGGTGTCACCGGCCCACATGCTCCAGGTGATGGTGACGGCACCGTCCGAGCCCGAGCCCGACCCGCTGCCGCTGTCGCTGCTGCCGCAGGCCGCCGCGCTCAGCGCGAACGCCCCGACGATCGTGGCGCCCACTGCCCGACTGATCCTCATGACGTGTCCCTTCCTCATCTCCGGGTGGTGCCGCACATGCTGGCAGCGCCCGGGGGCACGATGGGAGAGGAATCAGAGGAAGTTAACCGCCTTGTTACGCACAGCGGCTCATCTCGGGCATCTTACTTCGATCACGACGCAAGTTGCTGCTCAGATCGAGACCGGGACGCCGTCCCGCAGCGCCGCGTCGACCAGCGCGGGATGCAGCAGGTCGTCCAGCAGCGAGCGCCCGACGCCGGTCGCCCCGGCCAGCCAGCCCGCCTCGCTCACCGACAGGTCCAGCAGGTCGGTCGCCATCGGCAGGCACTGCGCGTAGATCGCCTGCCGCACGCCCGCGACGAACGCCTCCGACCGCGACAGCGCGCCGCCGAGCACGAGCGCCTGCGGGTTCAGCACGTTGACGATCGCGGCCAGCACCTCGCCGGTGCGGGTGCCCGCCTCCCGCAGCAGCCGGGTGGCCCGGGGGTGCGCGTCCGAGGCGATGGCGAGCAGCCCGGGCATGTCGGCGACGTGCACGCCGTCCGCCCGCAGGGCGTCCAGCACGGCAGACCCGCTGGCGACGACGTCCAGGCAGCCCGCGCGCCCGCACGAGCACGGCACGGGCGGCGCCCCCGCGACGGCGGTGTGGCTGATGTCCCCCGCGACCCCGCGGAACCCCCGGTACAACCGGCCGTCCAGCACGACGCCGCAGCCGATCCCGGTGCCCGCCTTCACGTAGACGAGCTCGCGGACCTGACCGCCCCGGTGCGCGAACTCCCCCAGGGCCATGGCGTTGGCGTCGTTCTCGACCCGCGCGGGCAGGCCGCTGCGCTCCTCCAGCAGCCCCCGGACGGCCACGCCGTTCCAGCCGGGCATCCGCGACGGCGAGACCAGCCGCCCGGTGCGGGAGTCCACCGGCCCGGGCAGGCCCATCGCGATCCCGCCGAGGACGAGCGAGCCGTCCCCGACCCCCGCCACGAGCTCGCGGCTGCGCGCCACCACGGCGCGGACCACGGCCTCCGGCCCGTCCGCGAGCGAGACGGCGTCGAGCCCGTCGGCCACCACGGCGCCCTGCCGGTCGAGCACGGCGTACGACGCGTGCCGCTCCCCCAGGTCGACGCCGACGAGCACCCGGTCGCCGCTGCGCACCCGCAGCCGCCGGGGACGGCGCCCGCCCCGGGACTCGCCCTGCCCGCTCTCCTCCAGCAGCCCGGCCGCGACCAGGTCCTCGACCCGGCCCGCGACGGTCGACGCGGACAGCCCGGTGAGCCGGGCGAGGTCGGCGCGGGAGGCGGCCAGGCCGGACCGGACCAGGTGGAACAGCGCGCCGGGCGTGGGCAGCGGCGGCAGCGGGAGCGGCTCGAGGCCGAGGGGCTCGCTCATGCAGGGACCTCGCGTCCGGCTCGGTGGCACAGAATCGCAGGAAGCGTAGCCCGCTTGCTCCGCGATCGACCGCAGGTCCGACGGGTCAGGCCGGGAGCGTGAGGATCTTCGGCCCGTCCGGGGTGATCGCCACCGTGTGCTCGCTGTGGGCCGTCCGGGCACCGGTCGCGCTGCGCAGGGTCCAGCCGTCGGCGTCCGTCACGAGCTCGTCGGTGTCGGCCATCACCCACGGCTCGATCGCCAGCAGCAGCCCGGGACGGAGCGTGTACCCGCGACCCGGCCGGCCGGAGTTCGCGATGTGCGGGTCCTGGTGCATGGTCGAGCCGACGCCGTGGCCGCCGAACTCGGTGTTCACCCGGTACCCGTCCCCCGTGAGCACGGTGCCCACGGCGTGCGAGATGTCCCCGATCCGCGCGCCGGGACGCGCCTGCTCGATCCCGGCGGCCAGCGCGCGCTCGGTGGACTCGATCATCGCGCGGTCCTCGGCGGTCCCCGCGCCGCCCACGACGAAGCTGATCGCGGAGTCCGTCACGACCCCGCCGAGCGAGATCGCGAGGTCCAGGGTCAGCAGGTCGCCGTCGGCGAGCACCTGGTCGCGCGGGCGCCCGTGCAGCACGGCGTCGTTGACCGAGGTGCAGATGTAGTGCCCGAACGGCCCGCGACCGAACGACGGCGCGTAGTCGACGTAGCAGGACTCGGCGCCCGCGTCGAGGATCATCGCCTTGGCCCACCCGTCGATCTCCAGGAGGTTCGTCCCGGCGGCGGCGCGGCCCTTCAGGGTGTGCAGGATCGTGCCGACCAGGGCGCCGCAGTCCTCCGCGCGCCGCAGCTCGGTGGGGTTCAGGATCTCGATCATCAGGGGCCTCGCTCGTCGTGCCAATAACTATCCCGGCCATAGTATCCCGGTATTAGTATCGGACGCATGGTCCGGCTGCCCCTCACCCCCGACGAGGTCGAGCGCGGGCAGCGCCTCGGCGCCCTGCTCCGCCGCGCCCGCGGCGACCGCTCGATGCTCACCACCGCCCTCGACGCGGGCGTCTCCCCCGAGACGCTGCGCAAGATCGAGTCCGGCCGCGTCGCCACGCCCGCGTTCCCCACCATCGCCGCCATCGCGGACGTCCTCGGGCTGTCGCTGGACGCCGTGTGGGCCGAGGTCAGCAGGCCGGCCGGGTCGGGCGAACGCCTCGCCTCCTGAGGGCCCCCTACCGGGGGTCATGTCGAGGCAGACCCTCCTCGCCCCTGCCGGGAACGGGCGCACCCGCGGCCTCGCCAGGTCGCGGACGAGCAGCGGCCCGCACCCGACCGAGTCCGCCCCGCTCGGAGCCCGCTCCGCTCGCCGCCACGCGGATCGCGTCCCGCGCGGCGACGAGCCGGGCGCAGGCTCCCCGCGACGTGTGCCCCGGTGAACGACGAAGCGGCCGAGAGCATGTGCTCTCGGCCGCTTCCGATGTGGAGCTGAGGGGACTCGAACCCCTGACCCCCTGCATGCCATGCAGGTGCGCTACCAGCTGCGCCACAGCCCCGCGACCAGGTCCAGGACCGGATCACTTCCCGCTGAGCGGGCGTCGTGAACTCTACCCAAACCTCGCCGTGGAAGCGAATCGGCTGGTCAGGCCGGGTCCCGCACCTCGTCGTCCATGCCCTCGTCGGGGCGGTCCGGGCCCGCGTTCCAGTCCGACGACGCGTGCACCGGACCGACGTTCAACGCCTCCAGGCGCCAGGCCAGACCCGAGCCCGGGCGCCCCGGACGGAGCTCCGCCCAGTGGGCGTTCGACATTCCCGAGACGCCCTTCCACTCGGCCGGCAGGCCGAGCAGACCGGTGATCCCGAGCGTGATCGCCGCGCCGTGCGACGTGACGACCAGCGTGTCCTCGGACCCGAGCGCGGCGGCGAGGTCCGTGACGCCCGCGACCATGCGGTCGAGCACCTGCGCACGCGTCTCGGCGCCCACGCGCTCCGGCTCGTGACCCGCGACCCAGGCGGCGTGCTGCTCGGGCCACCGCTCGGCGATCTCCGCCGACGTCAGCCCCTCCCAGTCGCCGAACGACCGCTCCCGCACCCGGACGTCCGTCGTCACCGGCAGGCCGGTGCGGTCACCGAGCGCCTGCGCGGTCGCCCGCGCGCGCCCCAGGTCGGACGACACCACGACGGTCGGCCGGTACCGGCTGGCCAGCGCCGCCGCGGCGGTCTCCGCCTGCCACACGCCGACCTCGTCGAGCGGGATGTCCGACTGGCCCTGCAGGCGCGCCGCCGCGTTGTGCGCGGTGCGACCGTGCCGCCACAGGACGACGCGCCCGGCGGTCACTCCCCCGCCCCGGCGTCCTCGACGGCGCCGTGCACGTCGGCCGGGAGCTCGATGACCGGGCAGTCCTTCCACAGGCGCTCAAGGGCGTAGTACTGCCGGTCCTCGTCGTGCTGCACGTGGACGACGACGTCGCCGAAGTCGACGAGCACCCAGCGGCCCTCGGACTTGCCCTCGCGGCGCAGCGGCTTCGAGCCGAGCTTGTGCAGCGCCTCCTCGACGGCGTCCACGATCGCGCCGACCTGGCGCTCGTTGGTGCCCGACACGATGAGGAACGCGTCCGTGAGGACGAGCTGCTCGCTCACGTCGAGGGCGATGATCTCCTGGGCCTTGAGGTCGGCGGCGGCACGGGCGGCCGCCACGGTGAGCTCGACGGCGCGGTCGGTAGCCGACACGGGTCTCCTCGGGGTCTCTGGGGTGGGACGGGCCCCGGCCGCACGCGGCAGCCCGGGCACCGGGGTCAGGGTGCGGGTACGGCGGACAGCGCCGCGGACGCGACCGCGGGCACGTCCGGCCCCGCGGCGCCCGTCGCCGTGTTGGCGACGAAGATGATGAGGAAGCCGAGGACGAACGCCACGACCGCCAGGACGATCCACTGCAACCAGGTGAACGGCAGCGGACGACGCAGCCGCTCCGGCTGCTCCAGCGCGTCGATCTCCTCGTCGGCGTCGACGCCCGCGAGCAGGCGGCCCGTGGGGTCGGTCTGCTCCGCCTCGGACTCCGGCAGGGGCGCCGGGGCCATGGCCTTGAGCAGCGACTGCCACTGCGGGACCGGGACCTCCTCGTCCGCGTCCGGTGCGTCGGCGGCCGAGGCCCCGGGCGCGGCGGGCGCGGGGGCGGCGGGCGCGGGGGCGGGGGCGGCGGGCC
>NZ_RFFI01000030.1 GCF_003696205.1 Cellulomonas triticagri | reverse complement strand
GCTGCGCGTCCTGCGCACGGCGCAGGACCGCCTGGTCGCGACCGGACCCGCCCGCCGCACCCGCCTCGCCCGCCTGTGGCGGCGCGACCCCGGCCAGGACCTCGCGGCGACCCGGCGGGTGCGGGACGCCCTGCTGGACCTGGTGCCCGCCGCCCGCCTCGTCCCCGTGACGCACGCCTGGGGCGGTCCCGCCCCGGAGCCGGAGCCCGGGCACGGCCTCCCGCTCGGGCTGGCCGGCTCCGGCGTCGCGTGGACCGGGCCGCTGGGGCCGGACGGCGTCGCCGTCGCGAACCTCGTCGGCCGCACCCTCGCGGACCTGCTCGCGGGCGCGGAATCGGCGCTCACCCGGCTGCCGCGGACCCGCTGACCTCGATCCGCTGCGTCACCGTCACCGGGCGCGTCACCACGAGCGTGCGCGGGCGCTCCGGGTCGGGAGCCCAGGTGTCGTCGTTCTGCACGCCGTCGCGCTGCGCGGCGTACCCGGCGACGACGCCCCGGACCTCGACGACCGCACCGGGGCGCAGCGCGGCGGGGTCCACCGGGTCCCAGGTGACGGCCGTGAGGCGGGTGCGGCCGTCGGACGCGGTCGCCGCGACCGTCGGCGGCAGCGCCGGGACCGTCCCCGGGGTGGCGCCCACCGGCTCCGGGTCCGTCGCGGAGCGCACGTCGCCCGCGCGGACCGCGTCGTAGGCGGCGCGGGTCAGCGGCAGGACGCCACCGTGCTTGGTCGGCGGGACCATGCCGGACATCGCCGACGGGCCGAGGCTGCGCCACGGCTCCGCGGCGTCCGGGTCCGTGGTCGTGAACGCCCGGTAGCCCTGGCCGCGCTCGCCGTACTGGTCGACCATGAGCGTCCACGCGCGGCCGTCGTGGTGCCGGAAGAACAGCGGCGCTTCGACCTCCCCGTACTCGTCGGCGCCGATCCGGGTCTGCAGCACCTGCCAGTCGGTGCCCGCGCGCCACCACTCGCGGGCGGTCGTCCGGGCGAACACCACGCCGCGCGCGCCCGGGCCGTTCTCCTTGATCGCCCGGTACGTCACGCCGTCGACCGTCCGCACCGAGGCGTCGATCGCGTCGACCTCGCCCTGCGCGCGGTGCATCAGCCCCGGGCCGTCGGGGTTGCGGGCGTCCAGGTCCGCCTGCGTGAAGTCCGCCGTGAACGCGACCAGGGTGTCCGAGGTCGGCGTGCCGCTGCGGTCGGGGTCGTCGTCCGCGAACACCGTCGACGACCAGTACAGCGCGAACCCGCTGCTCCCCCGCCCGTCGTAGTCCTCCACCCACGTCGCCTCGGGCGCCCACGCGCGGCCCGCCGTCGGCGGCGCGACCCGCAGCAGCCACGGCTCCGACCACTCGACCAGGTCGTCCGACGCCCACACCACGAGGTCCCGGCTCAGCCACCGGTGCTCGTACCAGGGCACGTAGCCGTCCGGGGCGTCGTCCGGCGCGTCCGTGACCCCGCCCGGGCGGTCGTGGAACACCCGCAGGTCCGTGGCGACCACGTAGGACCGGCCGTGCGGGTCCTGGACCAGGTACGGGTCCCGGACGCCCGTGGTGCCCAGGTGCGAGGCGAGCACCGGGCGCCCGCCGTTCAGCGGCACCCAGGACGTCGGGTCGTCGCCCGCGCTCACGTCCAGGTGGATCCGCTCCGCGAAGCCGTCCGGATCCTCGACGAAGTGCACCAGGAGGTAGCCGTAAGGGTCACCGGGCCGCGCGTCGTCGCTGGTCATGACCTCATCCTGCCGCAGCGACGCGCTCCCGGGCACGGGCACGGGCCCAGTCCTCCGCCGCGTGCACGTCGGCCACGTCCCGCACCGGGCCGCCGTCGTGCTCCCGCAGCACCTCCTCGACCGTCGCCACGACGTCCAGGAACCCGATGCGCCCCGCGAGGAACGCCGCCACGGCCTCCTCGTTCGCGGCGTTGTACACGGCCGGGTGCGTCGCCGACGCCGCGACCGCCGCGCGGGCCAGCGCGACCGCGCCGAACACGTCCTCGTCCAGCGGCTCGAAGTCCCACCGGCCCGCGCGCGTCCAGTCCACCGGGGCCGCCGCCTCCGGGAGCCGGTCCGGCCACGACAGCCCCAGGGCGATCGGCAGCCGCATGTCCGGCGGCGACGCCTGCGCGATCGTGGACCCGTCCGCGAACTCGACCATCGAGTGCACCACCGACTGCGGGTGCACCACCACGGAGATGTCCGCGACGGGCACGTCGAACAGCAGGTGCGCCTCGATGAGCTCCAGGCCCTTGTTGACCATCGTCGCGGAGTTGACCGTCACCACCGGACCCATCGACCACGTCGGGTGCGCGAGCGCCTGCTCGGCGGTCACGTCCGCGAGCTCGGCCCGGGTGCGACCCCGGAACGGCCCGCCCGACGCGGTCAGCACCAGCCGCCGCACCTCCGACCGGCGCCCGCCGCGCAGGCACTGCGCGATGGCGGAGTGCTCCGAGTCCACCGGGACGACCTGCCCGGGGCGCTGCACCGCGGCGCGCACCAGCGGGCCGCCCGCCACCAGGGACTCCTTGTTGGCCAGCGCGAGGACGCTGCCGGCGCCCAGCGCGGCCAGCGTCGGGCCCAGCCCGACGGAGCCGGTGATGCCGTTCAGCACGACGTCGGCGCCCCGCGCGGCGAGCTGCGACGCCGCGTCCGGGCCGGTCAGCACCTCGACGCCGACCTGGTTCAGGCCCGCCTCGGCGGACGCGCGCACCACCTCGGCGAACACCGTGCCCGCCGCGTCCGGGTCGGCCACGGCGACGGTCTGCACCCCGAGGGCGACCGCCTGGCGGGCCAGCGCGACCGGGTCCGCGCCGCCGGCGCTGATCCCGGTGACCCGGAACCGGTCGGGGTGCCGGGTGATGACGTCGACGGCCTGGGTGCCGATCGAACCGGTGGAACCGAGCAGGACGACGGTACGGGGGCTCATCCGGTCCATCCTGCCCGACGGACCCGCGTCCACGACCCGGACGCCCTGTCCGTACCAGCACCGAGGTCGGGTCCGTAGCACCCGCCGGTCCGTCAGAGGTGCCGGATCCGACGTGCCACGGTGCCCTGGGGCCGGGTCGTCCGTGCCCCGTGCACCGACCAGGGAGGAACGACCGTGCGACACCACCTGCGTGAAGTTCGTCGCCACGTCGTTCCTGGCCCGCGTGAACTACACCGCCATGATCGCCAGCAACTCCGGTCGGCTCGCCGAGCGCCTCATGCGCTACAACGGCTGGTGATCGAACGCGGCACCCGGGCGGGCTGGCAGTGCATCCGCTGCGGCGTGGACTGCCTGCCGCAGGAGCTGGTCTGCCCCGGCTGCGGCACCCCGGACCCCGACCTCCCGGACGGCGACCCGGACGCCCGTGAGAACGCAGTCGCGCGCAGCGAGGAGTGGGTGACGCGGCACGAGCCTCGGCAGGTCGCCATGCGGCGGCTCGCCGGGGCGATGTTCCTCCTGGGATGGGCGGTCATCAGCCTGCTCGCCAGCCTCGACCTGCGCTCCACGATCCGCTACTCGAGTCCCGGACCCAGCGCGAGGGGCTTCGGCGCGGCCCTGCTGTCGCTCGAGGAGTACGGCGACCCGGGGCTCGTCCCGCTGCTGACCTTCCTCGTCCCCGCCCTGTGCGGCTCGTTCGTCGGCCGCGCGCTCGGTGTCCGGCCCGAGGTGCTCCCCCTGCGCCGCCTCGTCGCGGCCGTCGCGGGCGCGGCCACGGTCGCGGTGGTCCTCGGCCCCGGCCGGGCCTGGATCCGGTACCGGACGGAGGCAGGAGCCCGGGAGTACGCCAGCCGGATCCGCCGCCCGGACCTGCTCGGCGAGGCGATCCCGCTCTACGCGGACCGGATGGCGACGTCCCTGGCGGTCACCGCCGCGGTGCTGACGCTCCTGGCCGTCATCGGCTGGCGCCCGTTCACCGGGACCCGGCGGCAACGGATCCGCTGGGCGGCGCGCCGCGCGCGGCGCTGGTCGTGACGACGAGGGCGGGCCCTGAACGGGTCCGCCCTCGTCGTGCGTGCGGGTCTACTCGGCGGCGAGCAGCACGTCCACGGCGCGCTCCAGGAACGCGTCCACCGGGGCCTCGGCGTACGCGTCGGCGCCCTTCTTGCGGGCGAACACCGCCGAGCGCACCTCCTGCGCGGTCAGCGGCGTGTTCGTGTCGAAGTACGCGACGAGACGGGCGCACAGCGCGTCGACGTCCTCGGCGCGGTAGCCGGGCTGGCGGCCCTTCGGCGGGTCGAACCGGTCGCCGTCCGGCCGGGTCAGGCGGCCGTAAAGGGTGCGGGCCTGCTCGGCGAGGCCCTCCAGCCACGCCTGGCGCCCGCGCTCGGCGATGAAGTCCGCGCGCGCTCGGGCGACGAACGCCGCCTCGAGGCGGTCGAGGGCGGCGTCCACGGCGGTGGTGGAGTACCCGTGCCGGACGAGGTCGAACGCCACGGTCCGCACGTCCTTGCTCGACAGCGCACCCGCCGGGCCCTGCTCGTACACCGAGCGGGCGTGCGTGAAGAAGTCGTCGACCTCCTCGGGGTGGTACCCCGTGCGCATCCCCGAGACCCGCCGGAACATGGCACCGCCGCTCATCAGTCCTCCTCCGCCGCCAGCTGGCCGCACGCACCGTCGATGTCGCTGCCACGGGTGTCCCGGACGGTGGTCGGGATGCCGTGTGCGCGCAAGCGTGCCACGAACTCGGCCTCGACCTCGGGATCGCTCGCCGTCCACTTCGAACCCGGGGTGGGGTTCAGCGGGATCGGGTTGCAGTGCACCCACCCGCGGCCGCGCCGGTTGAGCTCGGTGCCGAGCAGGTCCGCGCGCCACGCGTGGTCGTTGATGTCCTTCATGAGCGCGTACTCGATGGACACCCGGCGGCCGGTCGCCTGGAAGTACTCGTAGGCGGCGTCGATGGTCTCCTTGACGCTCCACCGGGTGTTGATCGGCACGAGCTCGTTGCGCAGCTCGTCGTCGGGCGCGTGCAGGGACAGCGCGAGGGTGACGGGGATACCCTCCTTCGCGAGCTTGCGCATCGCGGGCACCAGGCCGACCGTCGAGACCGTGATGTTGCGGGCGGACATGCCGAGGCCGTCGGGGACGGGCGCGATCATGCGGCGCACGGTCTCCATGACGGTCTTGTAGTTCGCGAGCGGCTCGCCCATGCCCATGAAGACGACGTTGGACAGCCGGGTCGGTCCGCCCGGGACCTCCCCCGCCTCCAGAGCGGCGGCGGCGGAGCGGACCTGCTCGACCACCTCGGCGGTCGACAGGTTCCGGGTCAGGCCGAGCTGGCCGGTCGCGCAGAACGGGCACGCCATGCCGCAGCCGGCCTGGCTGGACACGCACAGCGTCGAGCGGTGCGCGTACCGCATGAGCACGGACTCGACCTTGGCGCCGTCGAACAGGTGCCACAGCGTCTTGACGGTCGTGCCGCCGTCGGCCTGCATGGTCCGCGCCGCCGTCAGCAGCTGCGGGAACAGCGCCTCGACGAGCTTGTCGCGGCTCGCCGCGGGCAGGTCCGTCATGGCGGCCGGGTCGGTCGTCAGGTGGCTGAAGTAGTGCGTCGCGAGCTGCTTGGCGCGCAGCGGCTTCTCGCCGAGCGCGGTGACGGCCTCGACGCGCTCCTCGGGCGTGAGGTCGACGAAGTGCTTCGGCGGCTTGCCGCGTGCGCCCCGGGTGGGGCCGGACAGGTTGAGTGCGACGGGCGTGGCGCTCACGCGGGCCTCCTCGGGGGGCTTGGGGGGTGTGCGGGCTGTGGGGGCGTACGAGGGGTGGGGCCGGGGCGCCGTCAGGCGACGGGCTGGAGCGCGTCGAGCAGCAGGTACACGACCGGCGCGGCCAGCAGCATGGAGTCGATGCGGTCCAGGATGCCCCCGTGACCGGGGAGCAGCGTCCCCATGTCCTTGAGCTCGAGGTCCCGCTTGATCATCGACTCGCCGAGGTCGCCCAGCGTGGCGACCGCGACGGTGGCGACGCCGAGCAGCGCACCGAGCGCCGGGTCGCCGTCGAACAGGAAGTGGATGCCCAGCACGCCGATCACGCTCGCGAGCACGACCGAGCCGAGCAGGCCCTCCCAGGTCTTCTTCGGGCTGACCGACGGCGCCAGCGGGTGCCGTCCGATCAGGACCCCGACGACGTAGCCGCCGGTGTCGTTCGCGACGCACAGCAGGATGAACAGCGCGACCCGCATCGGGCCGTCGTCCGCCGCGAGCATGAGGACCACGAAGCCGGCCATGAGCGGCAGGTACGCGGCGGCGAGCACACCCGCCGTCGCGTCGCGGACCGCACGCGGCCCGCTGCCGTCCAGCACCCGCCACACGACGATGCCGCCGACCGTCAGCACGAACGCGACGAACAGCGCCTCCATGCCCGCCAGGTACGCGGACACCAGGATGCCGACGTCGCCGACGAGCAGCGGCAGCACCGGGATGTGCACGCCCCGGCGCGCGAACGCCTGGGCGAGCTCCCACAGCCCCGCGCCGACCGCGACCATCGCGACGACCCCGAACACCTCCTTGCGGAGGAACAGGGACGCCGCGACGAGCACGAGCAGCCCGAGGCCGACGGCGACGGCGACGGGCAGGTCCCGACCGGCACGCGAGGTGCCCGGCGCCGGGGCGACGGCGGGAGGGGTGGACATCAGACCTCGAGCAGCTCGGACTCCTTGGACGACAGCAGCGTGTCGACCAGCTCGACGTGGCGCTTGGTGACGCCCTCGAGCTCCTTCTCCGCGCGCGAGACCTCGTCCTCGCCGGCCTCGCCGTCCTTCACCAGGCGGTCCAGCTCGTCCTTCGCGCGGCGGCGGACGTTGCGCACCGAGATGCGGGCGTCCTCCGCCTTGGTCTTCGCGAGCTTCACGAACTCCTTGCGGCGCTCGGTCGTCAGCGTCGGCAGGGTCACCCGGATGACGTTGCCGTCGTTCGTGGGGTTCACGCCCAGGTCCGAGTCGCGCAGGGCCTTCTCGATGCCCTGCATCGACGACTTGTCGAACGGGGAGATGAGGATCGTGCGCGCCTCGGTCACGTTGAACGACGCGAGCTGCTGCAGCGGGGTCGGGCTGCCGTAGTAGTCGACCACGATCTTGTTGAACATCGCCGCGTTCGCCCGGCCGGTCCGGATCGCCGCGAAGTCCTCCTTGGCGACCTCGACGGCCTTGTCCATCTTCTCCTCGGCCTCGAGGAGGATCTCGTCGATCACGGTTGCTCCTTCGTTCGGGTGCTGCGGTGCTGCTGGGCGGTGGGTGCGCGGCGTGGTCGGCGCCGGTCGCGGAGGCGGTGAGCCGGGGCTCAGTCCTCGGTGACCAGCGTCCCGATCTTCTCACCCCGGAGCACCCGGGTGACGTTGCCGGGCTCCTCGAGCCCGAACACGCGCATCCGCACGCCGTTGTCCCGGCACATCGACAGGGCCGTGGAGTCCATGACCCCGAGCTCCTGCACGATCGCCTCCGTGTAGGTGAGGTGCTCCAGGCGGACGGCGTCCGGGTTCGTCCGGGGGTCCGCGGAGTACACCGCGTCCACGCCGTTCTTGCCCATGAGGACCTCGTCGCAGTGCGTCTCCAGCGCGCGCTGGACGCAGACGGTGTCGGTGGAGAAGTACGGCATGCCGGCGCCGGCGCCGAAGATCACGACGCGGCCCTTCTCGAGGTGCCGGATGGCGCGCAGCGGGATGTACGGCTCGGCGACCTGACCCATCGTGATGGCGGTCTGCACGCGCGTGTCCACGCCGGCCTGCTCCAGGAAGTCCTGCAGCGCCAGGCAGTTCATGACCGTGCCCAGCATGCCCATGTAGTCCGCGCGCGCCCGGTCCAGGCCGTTCTGGGCCAGCTCCGCGCCGCGGAAGAAGTTGCCGCCACCGCAGACGATCGCGACCTGCACGCCGTCCGCGACGGCCGCGCCGATCTCGGCGGCGACCCGCCGCACGACCGTGGGGTCCAGGCCGATCGACCCGCCGCCGAACGCCTCGCCGGAGAGCTTGAGCAGCACCCGCCGCGGGTGGTTCTCGTCGGTCATGGGGATCCTCCAGGGGTGTCGGCGGGCGGGGTGCGCGAGGGGTGTCGCGCCGGTGGCCCCGGCCCTGGTCGGGCCGGGGCCACCGGATGGTGCGTCGTCAGGCGCCGACGCGGAACCGCACGAAGCCGGTCACGGTGCCGCCGACCTCGGCGAGCACCTGCGCGACGGACTTCTTCGAGTCCTTCGCGAACGGCTGGTCCAGCAGGACGACGTCCTTGAAGTACCCGGTCAGACGACCCTCGACGATCTTCGGCAGCGCCGCCTCGGGCTTGCCCTCGTTGCGGGCCGTCTCCTCGGCGATGCGACGCTCGTTCTCGACCGTCTCGGCCGGGACCTCGTCACGCGTCAGGTAGGTCGGGGAGAACGCGGCGATGTGCGTCGCGATGTCCCGGGCCACCTCGGCGCCCTTGGCGTCGGTCGCGACGAGCACGCCGACCTGCGGGGGGAGGTCCTTGTTGACCTTGTGCAGGTAGAGCGCGACCTTCTCGCCGGCGACGCGGGCCACGCGGCGCACGACGACCTTCTCGCCCAGGGTGGCGGCCGTCTCGTCGACGACCTCCGTCAGGGCACGGCCGTCGACGTCGGCGCCGAGCAGCGCGTCCGCGTCGCGGGCACCGCTCGCGACGGCGGTCGCGAGGACCTTCTCCGACAGCGTGATGAACGTGGCGTTCTTCGCGACGAAGTCCGTCTCGGAGTTGATCTCCACGATCACGCCGACCTCGGCGTCGCCGTCACCGGCGGTGACGACCTCGGCCGCGACCAGGCCGTCGGAGGCCGAGCGGCCCTCGCGCTTGGAGACGCCCTTCAGGCCCTTGACGCGGATGATCTCGAGGGCCTTGTCGACGTCGCCGCCGGCCTCCTCGAGCGCCTTCTTGACGTCGAGCATGCCCGCGCCGGTCTTCTCGCGCAGCGCCTTGATGTCAGCCAGGTTAGCCATCTGTGCTTCCGTCCTTCTCGTCAGTGCGTGTGAGTGGCGGACCGGGTCACTTGGACTCGGCGTCGCCCTCGGCAGCGGCGGGCGCCTCGGTGGCCTCGGCCGCGGGGGCCTCGGTCGCGGCGGTCTCGGCGGCGGGGGCCTCGGCCTCGGCGGCGGGCGTCTCGGCGAGCTGCTGCTCGGCGCCGGCCAGGAGCTCGCGCTCCCACTCGGCCAGCGGCTCGGAGTCGGCCGGGGCGGCCTCGGCGCCGCCACCCTGGCGGGCGGAGTGGCGCTGCAGGGTGCCCTCGGCGGCGGCGTCCGCGATCACGCGGGTCAGCAGCTGCACGGCGCGGATCGCGTCGTCGTTGCCCGGGATCGGGTAGTCCACGACGTCGGGGTCGCAGTTGGTGTCGAGGATCGCGACGATCGGGATGCCGAGCTTGCGCGCCTCGTCGACCGCGAGGTGCTCCTTGTTGGTGTCGACGATCCAGACCGCGGACGGGGTCCGGGTCATGTCGCGGATGCCGCCCAGCGTCTTCGCGAGCTTGTCCTTCTCGCGGCGCATGATGAGCAGCTCCTTCTTCGTGAACGCGCTGCCCGCGACGTCGTCGAAGTCGATGAGCTCGAGCTCCTTGAGGCGCTGCAGGCGCTTGTTCACCGTCTGGAAGTTGGTGAGCATGCCACCGAGCCAGCGCTGGTTCACGTACGGCATGCCGACGCGGGCGGCCTGCTCGGCCACGGGCTCCTGCGCCTGCTTCTTCGTGCCGACGAACAGGATGGTGCCGCCGTGGGCGACCGTCTCCTTGACGAACTCGTAGGCGCGGTCGATGTACGACAGCGACTGCTGGAGGTCGACGATGTAGATGCCGTTGCGCTCGGTGAAGATGAAGCGCTTCATCTTGGGGTTCCAGCGACGGGTCTGGTGCCCGAAGTGGACACCGCTCTCGAGCAGCTGGCGCATGGTCACGACGGCCATGGCACGTCCTTCCGACGCACCCGCGGGGTGCGCACGCTGATCACGGGCCCGCCTGGGCGGACCCGTTCGTCCGGTTGTCGGCACCACCCACGACGGGCGGCACCCCTGGCGCCACGCCCACGTCGACGCCGGGACGAACCCGGACCGCTGCCGACGTCGGCCCTCCGCACGCACCCGTGGGCCGTCGCGGACGACGGAGGTGGGGTGCGCGCCTCGGTGATGACGCGCGATGTCGACCGGCACGTACCGGTCGCAGCGAGAAGTCTACCGGACCGGGACCAGCGCCCGGGACGCGGACGGCGTGACCGTGGGCACGCCCGGCGTCCGGCTCTCGGGGGTGGGTCGGCGGCGGGGCCGCCCCTGTCGGGGGCCCGTGTCCCCGTCCGGCTCGGCGAGCGGCCGCCGAGCGGTGCACAGGACGCCGCGCCGCGCACGGTCCCCAGGATCACGGCGCGAGGCGCGACGAGGCGACGCGTCTCCGGGCAGCGTCGGCGGCATGTCCCTGCTCCCCCGCTCGGCCCGCCCAGTCAGGCTCCCCCACCCCGGTCCACCCTGGCGCCCGACGGGCCGAGCCGGTCCGTCGCGGCTGTCGGCGCTGACCCGCCCGCGCCGTCCGAGCCGGCTTGACGCCGGGAGTGCGACGCGGCGGGTGCTCGCCCCCGCGGTAGCCCTCGTGCTCGCCTTCGCGCCGGTCGGCGCACGGGGCCCGGCGGCACGCGCGGCTCCCGGGGCAGCGACCACGGCGGCCCGGAGCGCGCCCACCGCACCGGGCGTGCTCGTCAGCGCCGCCGGATCGACCGAGCCGGACGTGACTCGCGCGACCGGTGCCGCGACCTCGGCGTGGCGGGCGCCCGTGGCCGACCTGCGGGTGGTCGCACCGTTCGACGCCCCGGCGAGGCCGTGGCTGGCCGGGCACCGCGGTGTCGACCTGGACGCACCCGTGGGCACCCCCGTCCTCGCACCTCGGGCCGGTGTCGTCACGTACGCGGGGTGGGTGGTGGACCGCCCGGTCCTGACCGTCCGGCACGACGACGGCCTGCGCAGCTCGGTCGAGCCGGTCGACGCGCTCGTCGAGGTGGGCGCGCGCGTGGTCGCCGGCGGCGTCGTCGGCCTCGTCGCCGAGGGCCGGACGCACTGCACCCCGACGTGCGTGCACTGGGGCGTGCGCGACGGCGACGTCTACCTGGACCCGATGCTGCTGCTGCGGGGTGCGACCGTGGTGTTGCTCGCGCGGCGCGGGGGTCCGGGTCGGCGGGTGGGGGTCAGCCGCGGTCCGCCTCGGTGAGGCGCGCCCGCAGGCGGAGCATCGCCGCGGTGTGCATCTGCGAGATCCGGGACTCGGTGACCCCGAGCACGCGGCCGATCTCCGCGAGCGTCATGCCCTCGTAGTAGTAGAGGACCAGGACGAGCTTCTCGCGCTCGCCGAGCTGGTCGATCGCGCGGGCGAGGAGGAACTTCGTCTCCTGCGCCTCGAAGGTGGTCTCCGGGTCGGGCGTGCGGTCGTCGCCGAGCGTGTCGAGCAGCGACAGCCGGTCGCCGCGGTCCTCGCCCGCACCCAGCAGCTCGTCCAGCGCGGCCACGTTGACGGTGGACAGCTGGGTGAACAGCGCACGAAGCTCGCGGACGTCGATCTGCAGGCGGGCGGCGACCTCGCTCTCGGTCGGCACGCGGTGCAGCGAGCTCTCCAGCTCCGCGTAGGCGCGGTCGACGGCGCGGGCCTTGGTGCGGACCGATCGCGGGATCCAGTCCATCGCGCGGAGCTCGTCGATGATCGCGCCACGGATGCGCGAGCTGGCGTAGGTCTCGAACTTGACCGAGCGACCGGGCTCGTACTTCTCGATCGCGTCGATCAGGCCGAACATGCCGTACGAGACCAGGTCGGCCTGCTCGACCATCGCGGGCAGCCGCATGCCGACACGTCCGGCGACCGCCGTCACCAGCGGGGCGTAGTGCAGGATCAGCCGCTCGCGCACCAGACGGTCGCCGCCGGACTTGAACAGCCGCCAGTCCTCGTCGACCGGGTCGACGACGAGGTCGACGTCGTCGTCCTCGGGCGCGGCGACGGCGGTCAGCGTGACGACCACGGCGTCGAGATCGGCCTCGGCCTCCTCGGTGGCGTCCGCGACGACGAGCTGCGCGACAGCACCGAGCTCGGCCTCGAGCTCCGGGTCCAGCACCTGCTGGCGCGGGATGACACCCAGGGGGGCGCTCTGGGTGCGGCGCTGCGAGCCAGCCAGCTGGACCGTGTCCTCAGCCGGAACTGACATGGGGCTCTCCATCTCGGACGTCATGCGCGGGGGTGGGCCTGCTCGAAGGACGCGCGGAGGCGGTCCGCGGTCACGTGGGTGTAGCGCTGGGTGGTCGCGAGGCTCGCGTGGCCGAGCACCTCCTGCACGCTGCGCAGGTCGGAGCCGCCCTCGAGCAGGTGCGTCGCCACGGAGTGTCGCAGAGCGTGCGGAGCGACGTCGTCGACGTCCGCGAGCCGCGAGACCGCGTGCACCGCGGCACGGAGCTGCCGCTGGTCGGCGCGGGCGCCGCGGCGCCCGAGCAGGAGCGCCGGGCCGGAGGCGTCCGTGGCGAGCACGGGGCGACCGCGGCCCAGCCACGCCTCGACGGCCTCGACCGCGACCTCCCCCACCGGGACGACGCGCTGCTTGTCGCCCTTGCCGGTGACGCGCAGCGTCCGCTCGGCGAGGTCGAGGTCGTCCACGTCGGCGCCGCACAGCTCGCCGACCCGGACTCCGGTCGCGTAGAGCAGCTCCAGGGCGGCCCAGTCGCGCAGGTGCACGGCGTCGCCGTCGTCGGCCCGGGTCCGCGCCGTGTCGAGCAGCGCGGCGGCCGCCCCCTGGTCGAGCACGGTGGGCAGGTGCGAGGCGGGACGCGCGCCCGCCAGGCGGAGCGCGGGGTCCTGCGCGACGCGGCCGGTGCGGGCGGCCCAGGCGTAGAAGGTGCGGGCGGCGGCGCTGCGGCGGGCCATGGTCGCGCGGCTCCGGTCGGCTGCGACCATCGACGCGAGCCACCCCCGCAGACCGGCGATGTCGACGTCGGTCAGCCCGCCCAGGCCGTGGCGACGGGCGTACCCCTCGAGGTCGGCCAGGTCACCGAGGTACGCGCGGACGGTGTTCTCGGACAGGCCGCGCTGCGCCCGCAGGTGGGTGCCGAAGTCCGCGGCCACGGGGGTGGTCCCCCGCTCCGTCAGCACCTCAGCCCCCGTCTGCACGGGACTACGGTCGCCCGTCACCCCTGGGGGGGACAAGCCGTCTGTGGCGCGTTTCACCCACCCCTGTACGAATCACGGTCAAATGT
Source organism: Cellulomonas triticagri (assembly GCF_003696205.1). Lineage (GTDB taxonomy): Bacteria > Actinomycetota > Actinomycetes > Actinomycetales > Cellulomonadaceae > Cellulomonas > Cellulomonas triticagri. The sequence continues at coordinate 23,617 of NZ_RFFI01000030.1, read as the reverse complement.
CCGATTTCGCGTCCGATTTTCCCGGTGTTCTCGACCGAGGGGTCGGGATTCGCGTCCGCCTGGTGGACAATCTGGTGTCCGCGTGGTCGTGCTCCATCGGTGTGACAGCGTTTTCCGCCGGGCGAGGCGCGGGGACAGGGCCAAAGGTCCTGCGCAGTCGACCACAGATGTGCACGTGCCGGAGTCAAGGCCGGGCAATGCTCGACCGTCATCTTCCCGTGACATTCGTGACCGTACGGTGACATTTTCGCCCGGCCGACCACCCGTTCAGGGGCGCCGCCACCCGCCCTCCGCCCGGCACGCCTCCCCCGCGAGCTCCAACGCCCCCAGCGCGGACACGACCTCCCGCACCGACAGCCCCGACCTCCGCGCCACCTCCGCCACGTCCCGCCCACGACGCGCCGCGAGGGCGTCCAGCACGCGCCCGGCGACGCTCTCCGGCGGGTGGCGCCGGGAGCGCGCTCCGCGCGCGGCGGGACGACCGCCCGCCTGCTCGGGCCGGGACGCGGTCGGGTCCGCAGGCGGGGACACGGTCGACGGCGTCCCTGCGGCGGGGGTCGGGCGGAGCGAGGGAGGGGCGGCAGCAGACGAGCGCGATGCCGTGGACGGCCCGCCTGGCCCACGCGAGACGGACCCCGACGCGGTCGGGAGCGGCGAGACGGAGCGTGGCGCGGTCGGGCGGGGCGAGCCAGGCGATCCCGCGGCGCCCGGCACGCCGGCTTCCGCCACGGTGGAGGGCGGTGATCCGGGCTGCGACGGGGCCGGGGCGCGCGAGACGGGCGCTGACGTGGCCTGGCGAGCCGAGGTGGACTCCGGGCGGCTCTCGCCGGCCGGGTCGGCAGCGTCCGGCGGGCCACCCGACGCGGCGCCGAGCAGCTCGAGCACGTCGTCGGTCCGCGTCACGCAGACCGCCGCCCCGCTGCGCAGCAGCCGGTGGCAGCCGACCGAGGCCATGGACGTCACGGGTCCGGGGACCGCACCCAGGGGCCGCAGCAGGTCGGCCGCGTGCGTGGCCGTGCTGAGCGCCCCGGAGCGCGCCGCGGCCTCCACGACGACGGTGGCGCTCCCGAGCGCGGCGATCAGGCGGTTGCGCTGCAGGAAGCGGGCCCGGGACGGGACGGAGCCGGGTGGCGACTCGGCGACCAGGGCACCCGCGTCGAGCAGCGCCTCCAGGACGTGCCGGTTGGCCTCGGGCGACGGCCGGTCCACGCCGCCCGCGAGCAGGGCGACCGAGGGCCCGCCCGCGCGCAGCGCACCACGGTGGGCGGCGACGTCGATGCCGAAGGCCCCGCCGGACAGCACGGTCACGCCGGTCGCGGCGAGGTCCGCGCCGAGGTCGGTGGCGACGTGCTGGCCGTACGGGGTGGCGGCTCGGGCCCCGACGACGGCGACCGACCGCTGCGTGAGCGCCGCCAGCGCCGTACTCCCCCGGACCCACAGGCACAGCGGTCGGGTGGGGCCGAGGTCGTCCAGTCCCGACGGCCAGTCCGGGCTGCCCGGGACCAGCAGCCTCCCGTCCTGCCGGTGGAGGGCGTCGAGCGCGCGCCCCGGATCGAGCACCGCCAACCGGGGCGCCCAGCGCGGGAGCGCCCGGGCCAGGACGCGCAGCGCGGCGTCCGCAGGTGTGCGGGCGCCCGCACCCGCCGAGGCGGGGAGCAGGGCCGGCGCGGACGTGCCACGAACGGGCAGCGCCTGGGCGGCGAGATCCGCTCCCGGCCCGGTGCTCGGGTCCGACGGCAGGGTGAGGTCGCGAGCGAGCGCGTGGTGATCACCGCCTCGGTCACCGGGAGCGGGGGCGTCGGGGCGAGGTGCGGCGGAGACGACGGCGGGTGTGCGACCAGGACTCCCGTGCTCTCGGACACGGGCGCGCAGGGCGCGCTCGGCCTCGTCCGGGCGGACGCCGACGGCCCAGGTCGCCCAGCGGAGCGCCTCCGGGGCACCGAGCGCCGCCACGACCGCCACCGCGGCGGCGTCCCCGGGTTCGGCGACCAGGCTCCACGCCGCCCGGGCCCGGATCTCCGCGTCGTCCGCGGTCACAGCCCGGCCCGCCCACGGGAGCGCAGCGCGACGCCCGCGTCGACGTCGGGCCGGGTGGGCGCGTCACGACCGGCGAGGTCGGCGACGGTCCACGCGAGCCGCAGCGCGCGGTCCGCACCCCGCAGCGTGAGCCGGCCCTGCTCGACGGCGGTGTCGACCTCGGCGAGCAGGCCCGGGTCAGGGCGCAGCAGGTCACGCAGGGCCCGGCCCGGGACCTCGGAGTTGACCCGCCACGGGGTGCCGCGCCACCGGGAGCGCTGGGCGGTCCGGGCGGCGCCGACGCGCTCGGCGACGTCGGCGGTGGACTCCGCGTCCCGGCCCAGGGTCCCCGGCCGGACGGGCGGGACCTCGACCTGCACGTCCACGCGGTCGAGCAGCGGGCCGTCGAGCCGCCCGAGGTACCGGCGCCGGTCGCCCGAGGTGCACCCGCAGCCCAGGCCCTGGCCGTACGCCTGCCCGCAGGGGCAGGGGTTGGCGGCGAGGACGAGCTGGAAGCGTGCCGGGTACCGGGCGGCGCCCGCGGCCCGGTGGATGACGAGCTCGCCGTGCTCCAGCGGCTGCCGCAGGGTCTGCAGGACGGCCGTCCGGAACTCGGGGGCCTCGTCGAGGAAGAGCACGCCCCGGTGCGCGCGCGAGGCCGCGCCGGGGCGCGGTGTGCCCGAGCCGCCGCCGACGATGCTCGCCGCCGTGGCGGTGTGGTGCGGGTCCTCGAACGGCGGTCGACGCAGCAGCCCGCCATCGGGGTCGAAGACGCCCGCGACGGAGTGCACCCCGGTGACCTCGACGGCGTCGGCCTCGTCCAGGTCGGGCAGGACGCCGGGCAGCCGGGACGCGAGCATGGTCTTGCCCGCGCCCGGCGGGCCGAGCAGCAGCAGGTGGTGCGCGCCGGCCGCGGCGACCTCGACGGCCCAGCGCGCCTCGTGCTGCCCGAGGACGTCGGAGAGATCACCTCGCGACGTCCCGCCGGAGGCGGTCCGCCGGGACGGCGGGACCGGCGCGACGTCGGGCACCGCGACCTGCCCGCCGTGGCGCGCGACGACCGCCGCGAGGGAGGCGCAGCCGACCACGCGGGCGCCCGGCACCAGGGTGGCCTCGGGGACGTCGGCGACCGGGACCACGACGTCCGGCCACCCCGCGGCGACGGCCGCCGCGACCGCGGGGAGCACGCCCCGCACGGGACGCAGGCGGCCGTCGAGCCCGAGCTCGCCGAGGTGCACGGTGCGCGCGGCACGCCTGGCGTCGAGGAGGCCGGACGCGGCGAGCACGGCGACGGCGACCGCGAGGTCGAAGCCGGGCCCGGACTTCGGGACACCGGCCGGGGTGAGGTTGACGGTGACCCGCCGGTTCGGCCACGTCAGCCCGGACGACCCGACGGCGGCACGCACCCGGTCGCGGGCCTCAGCGAGCGAGGCGTCGGGCAGCCCGACGAGCACGAACGCGGGCAGGGCGGCGGCGAGGTGCGCCTCGACCTCGACGACGCTGCCCGTGAGCCCCAGCAGCCCGACGGCGAGCGTCCGCCCGAGCGTCACCGGTCCACCCCGCGCAGGTGCTCCAGCAGGGGCGGGGCACCGGGCGCCAGGGTGATGGCCACGACGTCGAGGCGCGCCTCCGCCGCGTGCACGTCGTGCTCGGCGAGCCAGGTCGCGAGCAGGCGCCGCATCCGGTGGACCTTGCCGCGGGTCACCGCCTCCGCGGGGCTGCCGAACGTGGCGGTCCGCCGGGTCTTGACCTCGACGCCCACCACCGCGTCCGCCGCGACGTCCAGCCCGACGACGTCGAGCTCACCGTCCGCGGCGAACCAGTTCCTGTCCAGGACCCGCCAGCCGTCGTCCACCAGGTACGCGACGGCGAGGTCCTCCCCCGTCCGCCCGAGCCGCTGCCGTGCGTGCATCTGCACCACCTCCGGCACCGAGGCTGCCCGCACCGTGGGGCCGCCCGCCGGTCACGACGGGCCGACCTGGGGACGGTGCGCACCACCCGAGCCTGTGGACGGCTCGGTGCCCGCTCCACGAGCGGGCCAGCGGTACCAGCGGAGTCAGCGCGTGAAGCCGCCGCTGCCGCCGAGGTCGAGGTCCGCCTTGACGAGCTCCTCGACGTTCACGTCCTTGAAGGTGACGACCCGCACGGACTTCACGAACCGCGCGGACCGGTACACGTCCCAGACCCAGGCGTCGGCGAGGGTCAGCTCGAAGTACACCTCGCCCGCGGCGGACCGCACCTGCAGGTCGACGTGGTTCGCCAGGTAGAACCGGCGCTCGGTCTCGACCACGTACGAGAACAGCCCGACGGCGTCGCGGTACTCGCGGTACAGGGCGAGCTCCATGTCGGTCTCGTAGTTCTCCAGGTCCTCGGCGCTCACCGACCCATCATCCCCCATCGGCGGCCGTGCGTCGGCCGGTCGGGACCCGACGCGCGCGTCACGCGCCCACGGGCAGCCGCCACGAGCGGCGGTGCCAGGGGCTCGGACCGAGCTCGCGCAGCGCCGAGACGTGCTCGTCGGAGGCGTAGCCCTTGTTCGAGTCCCACCGGTACGCGGGGTGCTCGACAGCCAGGTCGACCATGAGGGCGTCGCGCTCGCACTTCGCGAGGACGCTGGCCCCGGCGACGGTGGCGCACGTCCGGTCGGCCTTCACCCGCAGGTGCACGCGCGGCGTCCCGATGACGCCGAGGTCGACGTCGCCGGTCGCGACGACCCCGGGCTCCGCGTCGAACAGCGCGCCCTGGGCGGGCGGGGTCAGCCAGTCGTGGGAGCCGTCGAGGACGACGGCGTCGACCGGGCCGACGACGCCCGCGACCGCGATCAGGGCGCGCTGCCCGGCGAGCCGCAGGGCGGCGATGATGCCGACGGCATCGATCTCCGCGGCGCTGGCGTGGCCGACGGCGCGGGCGACGCCCCAGCGGCTCAGCGCGGGGACGAGGGCGGTGCGGGCGGCGGCGGTGAGCAGCTTGGAGTCGGCGACCCCGCGCGGACCGCTGCGGGTGGTCGCGTCCACGACCACGACGCCGACGCTCACGGGCCCGGCGAGCGAGCCTCTCCCGACCTCGTCCATGCCGGCGACGAGCGTCGCGCCCGCACGCAGCAGCGCGCGCTCGTGCCGCAGGTGCGGCACCGGGCGGGCGGTCGCGGGGCGTGCCCGACGAGGTGCGGGGCCGGGCAGGGTGGGCGGGTCGAGCAGCGTCATGACGGGTCGGGCACGTCCGCGAAGACGTCACCGGGGTTGCGCAGCAGGCCGATCCGGTCGAGCGGCCACAGGGTCACGAAGCTGACGCCGACGACGTCGTCGATCGGCACGGCGCCGCCGCCGGGGTCGCCGAGGTGGTAGCGGGAGTCGGCGGAGTGCTGGCGGTTGTCGCCCATCACCCACAGCGAGCCCGTCGGCACCACGACCTCGAACCGGATCTCGCTGGGGCTGGCACCGGGCGCGAGGTACGCGGTCTCGTCCACCGGCTCGCCGTTGACGGTCAGCGGCGACCCGTCGCCCGCGGAGGCGACCGTGTCGCCCGGCAGGCCGATGACGCGCTTGATCAGGTGGTCCTCGGACTGCTGAGGCATCAGCCCCACCGCGATCAACGCGTCCTGCACCACGTTGGTCTCAGGGACGGTCTGCTGGTCGAGCCAGCCGCCCGGGTCCGCGAACACCACGATGTCCCCGCGGTGCACGTCGAACGGGCCCGGGGCGAGCTTGTTCACCAGCACCCGGTCGCCCTCGAGCAGGGTGTCGTGCATCGACGCGCTCGGGATGAAGAACGCCTGCGCGAGGAACGTCTTCACCACCCAGGACAGCACCAGCGCGCTGACCAGGATGATCGCCGTCTCCCGCAGGAACGACGCGACGGGTCCGCGCCGGCGCGGCTCCGCGCTCCCCGCGTGGGTCGCGTCGGCCGTCGTCGCATCCTGGTCCGTCACCGGCTCACTCTCCCACGTCACTCGTCCGGGTGCCCACCATTCCGTGGCCCGCACACACATCCTCCCCCGGACGCGCCGACGGGCGGCCCCGGCCGTGGCCGGTGACCGCCCGTCGGGCGTGCTGCGGGGCTGTCTCAGGCCTTCTTGGCCGGGACCGCGTCGCGCTTCTCCTTGATCTTGGCCTTCTTGCCACGGAGGTTGCGCAGGTAGTACAGCTTCGCGCGGCGCACGTCACCACGGATCGCGACCTCGATGGACTCCAGGGTCGGGGAGTGCAGCGGGAAGGTGCGCTCCACGCCGACGCCGAAGGAGACCTTGCGGACCGTGAAGGTCTCGCGGATGCCGTCACCCTGGCGGGCGATCACGACGCCCTGGAACATCTGGACGCGAGAGCGGTTGCCCTCGACGACCTTGACGTTGACCTTCAGGGTGTCGCCGGGACGGAAGTCCGGGACGTCGGAGCGCAGCGAAGCCGCGTCGACGGAGTCGAGGATGTGGGACATCGTGAGTCGCTTTCCCGCGGTGCCACAGGTCACACGCGTCGTCGTCGGCACCCTGCGGTGCCGGGATGGCAGTGGGTGGTCCGCGGCCGGAGTCCGGCGGGTCGTGCTCGTCTCCCCTGTGGCAGAGACGCGACCGTACGCGCACCAGCGGACAAGTATGCCAGAGCCGCGCGGGTCAGGTCGACGCGGGCCCGCCGACCACAGCCGTGGCGCCGGTCACGACGCGGCGGAGCCGTCCTCGGGCGGGACGGGCCCCTCCCCGCCGACGGTCCAGCCGAGCCCGTCGAGCACGGCCCGGTCGGCCTTGTCGAGCCCCGCGGGGTCGAGCGCACGCAGCAGGTCGGGCCGCCGGGCGGCGGTGCGCTCGAGGGCCTGGTCGCGGCGCCAGCGCTCGACCCGCCCGTGGTGCCCGGACAGCAGCACCTCGGGGACGTCGAGGTCCCGCCAGGCCGGGGGCTTGGTGTACACGGGGTACTCCAGCAGCCCGGCGGCACCGTGGGACTCCTCGACCAGGGACTCGGGGTTGCCGACCACGCCGGGCAGCAGCCGGACGACGGCCTCGACCAGCACCATCGCGGCGACCTCGCCGCCGTTGAGCACGTAGTCCCCGATGGAGTACTCGCTGACCCGCACGCCCGGCCGGGTCGCGTAGTGCGCGGCCACCCGCGCGTCGATGCCCTCGTACCGCCCGCAGGCGATGACCAGGTGCTCGTCGGTGGCCCAGCGCTCGGCGTGCCGCTGCGTGAGCGGTGCACCGGACGGCGTGGGCAGCAGCAGGTGGCTGCCCTCGGTGACGAGGTCGTCCAGGGCCGCGCCCCAGACGTCGGGCTTCATCACCATGCCCGCACCGCCGCCGAACGGGGTGTCGTCCACGGTGCGGTGCCGGTCGGTGGTCCAGTCGCGCAGGTCGTGCACCCGCAGGTCCACGAGCCCGGTCGTGCGCGCCTTCCCGACGAGCGAGAGCTCGAGCGGGGTCAGGTACGCCGGGAAGATCGAGACGACGTCGATGCGCACGTCAGTCGCCGTCCACCGCGCCGGAGCCGCCCGAGGTCTCGTCGCTGACGACGAGGTTCGCGGCGTCGGAGGCGAGCAGCCCACCCGGGGGGTCGAGGACGACCCGGCCGCCGGGGACGTCCACCACGGGCACGATCGCGCGGACGAACGGCACGAGCGTGCGCGCGCCGTCGGGCTCCCGCAGCACGAGCGCGTCCTGCGCGGGCAGGTGCTCGAGGCCCACGACCTCGCCGAGCACCCGGCCGTCGACGTGCTCCGCGCGCAGCCCGGCGAGCTCGTGCGGGTACCAGGCGTCCTCGTCGTCCGAGGCGTCCGCGTCGTCGACGTCGACCACGAGCTCCACGCCGCGCAGCGCCTCAGCGGCTGTGCGGTCGGGGACCTCGGCGAACGTCACGTACCAGCGGCCCTGCTGCTCGCGGGTGCGCACCACCGTGAGCGGACCGCGGTCCGCGGGCTCGGTGGGCAGCACCGCACCGGTGGCGAGCCGGGCGGCGGGGTCGTCGGTGCGCAGGTCGAGCGCGAGCTCGCCGCGCAGGCCGTGGGCGCGGCCGATCCGGGCGACCGTCAGCAGCATGGGGTTCCTCTCGGGGTCCGGTGGCCGGACCAGCGTAGGGCGGGCACCCCGGCACGACCCGGGGCACGGCACAGGCCCGGTCCCACGACGGGGACCGGGCCTGTGCCGGTACGACTCACCGGCGGTGGCGCGTGCCACCACCGGACGCGCGGCTCACCGCCGGGCGACGTCCACGACGTCGACGCGCACCGGACCGTCGGTCGACAGCGCACCGACGACGGTGCGCAGCGCCCGGGCGGTCCGGCCGTTGCGGCCGATGACGCGCCCGAGGTCCTCGGGGTGCACCCGGACCTCGAGCAGGTCGCCCCGGCGCAGCGTGCGGGCGTCCACCCGCACGTCGTCCGGGTGGTCGACGATGCCCCGGACCAGGTGCTCCAGCGCGTCGGCGAGCATCAGGCCTGCTCGTCCTCGGCCGGCGCCTCGTCGGCGGCCGGGGCCTCGGCAGCGGCGGCCTTCTTCTCGGACGCCTTGGCCTTGGCCTTCTCGGCGTCCGCGGCGACGGCGTCGACCGCGGCCTTGACGTCGGCCGGGGCGGCCTTGGTCCGCAGGGTGCCCTCGGCGCCCGGCAGGCCCTTGAACTTCTGCCAGTCGCCGGTCACCTTGAGCAGCGCGAGGACCTGCTCGGTCGGCTGCGCGCCGACGCTCAGCCAGTACTGGGCGCGCTCCGAGGTGATCTCGATGAGCGACGGCTCCTCGGTCGGGTGGTACTTCCCGATCTCCTCGATGACGCGGCCGTCACGCTTGGTGCGGGAGTCCGCGACGACGACGCGGTAGTACGGCGCCCGGATCTTGCCGAGGCGCTTCAGGCGGATCTTGGTGGCCACAGTGTGGTCTCTCCTGGGTGTCTACGGGGCGGCCGTCGCGGGCGGGCACGTGGGGCATGCCGACCGGTCCGGCCTGAAGGACACGGCACCGCGCGGGTAGAGGGGCCGCGCGCGCCGAGTACAGCAGATCATTCTGCCAGACGCGGGGCCGGTCCCCAACCGTGCGCCGTTCGGAGGACATGGCGCCGGTGGCGCGGCGCACCCGCGTGCCCGCGCGCTACGGTATGCGCCGCCCCGCCCTGCGGCGGCGCGGAGGAGAGGACGGTCCCACCATGGCGGTGGCCAGCGGCACCGAGCACCACGAGACGACCCGAGCCGGCGTGCTCACGCGGTGGACCGAGATCCCGGGAGACGTGTACGGCTTCCTCGTGTTCGGGCTGGGCCAGCGCGACCTGGCACCCCGCTTCGCCGGAGCGCACCACCTCGTCGAGCACCTCGTGATGCGCCGGGTCGGGCCGGTCGCGACCGAGCACAACGCGTTCTCGTCGTCGGACTCCGTGGTGTTCCACGCCAGCGGCACCGCCGACGACGTCCTCGGGTTCCTCCGGCGCGTCGGGGCAGCGGTCCGCGACCTCGCGACCGTCACCCAGACCGAGGTCGATCTGGAACGCGCGGCGATCATGGCGGAGATCGGGCCCGACGGCGTCTACGCGAGCGGGGACGTGCTGCTCCCCCGCTTCGGACCCACGGGGCTCGGCATGGTGGACATTGGCCACGCGGCGCTTCCGGCGCTGTCGACGCAGGACGTGCTCGCCTTCGCGGCGTCGTGGTTCACGACGGGGAACGCCCGGCTCGTGCTGACGACCGAGCCGCCCGCGGACCTCGACCTCGGTCTGCCCCCGGGCTCCGCGCCGGGGCGGGTCACCCAGGCGGCCCCGCTGCCCGTGCGGACGCCGGCGTACGTCGTCGGGGCCTCCGACGGCGTCGCGCTCTCGCTGCTGGTCGGGGCGGACCCGGCGACCCGCTGGCTCGTCGCGGACGTCCTCGTGGAGGCGCTGCGCCGACATCTGCGCGGCGCCCGCGGCCTGGTCTACGACGTCCAGCTGCACGCGATGCGCGTCGACGAGGACCGGGTCTGCTGGACCGTGCTGACCGATCCCCACGACGGCTCGGTCGACGAGACGGCGCTGGAGGCGTTCGCCGTCGTCACCGACCTGGCGGCCTCCGGTCCGGACGCCGGGCTCCTGGACCACGTCCGCGCCACGGCGCTGGCGGAGCACCGCAGCGTCGACGGGCGGGTGGGCAGGCTCCTCGGGGCGGCGGAGCTGGACCTGCGGGGCTGGTCGGCTGCCCCGGAGCAGGCGCTGCGCGACCGCATCGAGGCCATCACCGGGGACGAGATCGCGGCGGTCCTGCGGGCTTCCGTCCCGAGCCTGCTGCTCTGCGTGCCCGGGCGGCTGGGGATCAGCGAGGACACCGAGGCCCGCCTCGTCGCGTCAGGTCTGACGCTCCACCAGCCGCTCGCGACGTACGACGGGATGACGCCGCAGGAGATCCAGGAGGACCTGCTGACGGACGGGTTCCCGGGCTCGGGCAACGGCAGCCTGCTGCGTCCCGCCATGTCCTCGCACCGAGGGCGCCGCTTCTCGCCGTGGCGCAAGAGCGAGGTCCTGATCGGACGCCACCAGATCGCGGTCGTCGACGTCGGGGGGCGCATCCGCGTCGAGGACGTCGCGCTCCTCGGTCGAGACGACGACGGCGACGTCGAGGTCATCACCCGGCAAGGGGGTGTGCTGTTCCTCAACCCGGCGAACTTCCGCGGTGCCGTCGAGCCGTGGGACCGGTTCGTCGCGGGCCTGCCCCCGGAAGTCGTGCGGCACAAGTCCGGCTACCGCGGCCGGCCCGACGAGGCGGGGTGAGCACCGCCGTGACGCGCCTCGCCGCACCTGACGCGGCGCCTCAGGCCACCCGGGACCCGCGCAGCACGACCGCGGCGGGATCGGCGAGCACCCGGACGTCCTCGCGCGGGTCGTCCGCGTAGACCACCAGGTCCGCGCTCTCCCCCTCGGCCAGGCCGGGGACGCCGAGCCACGCGCGGGTGCGCCAGGACGCCGCCGCGACGACGACCCGGTCCGGCAGCCCCGCCGCGACCATCTCGGCGGCCTCGTCAGCGATCCGCCCGTGGCCGATCGTGCCGCCCGCGTCGGTGCCGACGAGCAGCGGCACCCCGGCGTCGTGCAGGTCGCGGACGTGCGCGTACCGGCGGGCGTGCATCCGCCGCATCCGGGCGGCGTACACCGGGTACCGGTCGGCCCGCTCGGCGATGGCGCCGAACTGCGCGACCTGCAGCAGCGTGGCGGTGACGGGGATCCCGGCGTCGGCGATGCGGGCGACGTGCCGGTCCTCGGCGCCGGTGGCGTGCTCCAGGCAGTCGACCCCGGCGCCGAGCAGGTCGTCCAGCGACTCGGACGCGAAGGTGTGGGCGGTGACCCGCGCCCCGGCGGCGTGCGCGACCCGCACGGCCTCGGCGAGCAGGTCCGCGGGCCACAGCGGGCGCAGGTCGCCGTCGGGCCCGAGGTCGCGGTCGATCCAGTCGGCGACGAGCTTGACCCACCCGTCACCCCGGGCGGCCTCCTCGGCGACGGCGTCCGGCAGCCCCTCCGGGGCGGCGAGCTCGCGACCGTAGTGCCGCAGGTACCGCTTGGGGAGTGCGAGGTGCCGTCCGGCGCGGATCAGCCGGGGCAGGTCGTCGCGGCGGTGCACCCAGCCGGTGTCGGCGGGCGAGCCGGCGTCGCGGACCAGGAGCACGCCCGTGTCGCGGTCGGCGAGCGCCTGCGCCTCGGCGGTCGCCCGGTCGACGGCACCCTCGGCGGCGAGGCCGATGTGGCAGTGCACGTCCACGAGCCCGGGCAGCACCCAGCCGTCGACCGTCGTGGCGTCGCCGCCGGGCCGGTCGAACGTGATCCGCCCGCCGACGACCCACGCCTCCCCGACGACCCGGTCGTCGTCGAGGACGACCGGGCCGGTCAGGTGGAGCACGTCACCCACGCGCACCTCCTCGTGCGACTGCGACGACGGCGACGACCGGGTTCAGCGGCCGAGGAACTTGCCGAGGTCCTCGATGCTGGACGGGTCGAACGCGTCCTGCTGCTGCGGTGCACCGCCGAGCCCGAACGCCGAGCCCTGCGCGGCGGCGGGTGCGGCCGGGGCGATGCCCGCGGCTCGGTCGGCGGCGGCCCGCTCCTGCTGGGCGCGCTTGGCCGGGTTGCCGGACTTGCCCTTGGCCTTCTTGGGCGCGGCGACGCGGCCGCGGCCCTTCTTGCCGGTGCCGGGCAGGTTGCCCATGCCGGGGATCGGCATGCCGCCGCCCTTGGCCATCTGCTGCATCATCTTCTGCGCGGCGGTGAACCGCTCCAGCAGGCCGTTGACGTCGGACACCTGGGTGCCGGAGCCGGCGGCGATGCGGGCGCGGCGCGAGCCGTTGAGGATCTTCGGGTTGTCGCGCTCGGCGGGGGTCATCGAGCGGATGATCGCCTCGACCCGGTCGACCTCGCGCTCGTCGAAGTTCTCGATGGCCTCGCGCATCTGGCCCATGCCCGGGAGCATCCCGAGCATCTTCTTCATCGAGCCCATGTTCTTCAGCTGCTGCATCTGCTGCAGGAAGTCCGCGAGCGTGAAGCCCTGGCCGGAGGCGAGCTTGCCCGCCATCTGCTCGGCCTGCTCGGCGTCGAACGCCTGCTCGGCCTGCTCGATGAGGGTGAGCACGTCACCCATGTCGAGGATGCGGGACGCCATCCGGTCGGGGTGGAACACCTCGAAGTCGGTGAGCTTCTCACCGGTGGAGGCGAACAGGATGGGGCGGCCGGTGACGGACGCGACGGACAGCGCGGCACCACCGCGCGCGTCGCCGTCGAGCTTGGACAGCACGACGCCGGTGAAGCCGACGCCCTCCTGGAAGGCGGTGGCCGTGGCGACGGCGTCCTGGCCGATCATCGCGTCGATGACGAACAGGATCTCGTCGGGGTCCACGGCGTCGCGGATGTCCGCGGCCTGCCGCATGAGCTCCGCGTCCACGCCGAGGCGGCCCGCGGTGTCGACGATCAGCACGTCGTGCTGGCGCGCCTGCGCGGTCGCGAGGCCCTCGCGGGCGACGGCGACCGGGTCGGCGCCGACGACGACGTCCTGCTCCGAGCCCTGGTTGCCGGGGTGCGGGGCGAACACCGGCACGCCGGCGCGCTCGCCGACGACCTGGAGCTGCGTCACCGCGTTGGGGCGCTGCAGGTCGGCCGCGACGAGCATCGGGGTGTGGCCCTGCGACTTCAGGTGCAGGGCGAGCTTGCCCGCGAGGGTCGTCTTGCCCGCACCCTGGAGGCCCGCGAGCAGGATGACGCTCGGCGGGTTCTTCGCCAGCGCGAGCGGGCGGTTCTGGCCGCCGAGGATCGCGACGAGCTCGTCGTTGACGATCTTGACGACCTGCTGCGCCGGGTTCAGCGCGCCGGAGACCTCGGCCGACAGGGCCCGCTCCCGGACGGCTCCGGTGAACTGCCGCACCACGGGCACGGCGACGTCCGCGTCGAGCAGCGCCCGGCGGATCTCGCGCACGGTGGCGTCGATGTCCGCCTCGGACAGCCGCCCCTTGGAGCGCAGGTTCTTGAAGGTCGACGTCAGTCGGTCGGACAGGGTGGCGAACACCGCGCGATCCTCACGCTCTCTCGGCGGTCAGGGACGTCCCAGGGTACCCGCCAGCCGGGCCGTCGCCCGCGCCACGAGGTCGTCGACCAGCTGGGCGCGCCACGCGGTCCACGCGGTGGGCCCCGCGGAGGACGCGTCGGCCTCCGTCAGGGCGCGCAGCAGCGCGAGCAGGTCGGCCCGGTGGTCGACGGCGGCGAGCAGCCGGTCGACGGTCGCCGGGTCGTCCGGGTCGGCGGCGGTGGCGAGCTCGGACAGGGTCAGGTGCTCGCGCACCAGCAGGGTCACGTCGGCGACGTCGCCCGGCCCGAAGCCCATCCGGTGCAGCACCGGCCCGACCAGCCGCGCACCGACGACGGAGTGGTCCCCCGCCCCGGCGCGCTTGCCGAGGTCGTGCAGCAGCGCCGCGACGAGCAGCACGTCCGGCCGGTCGACACCCCGGCGCAGCCCGGCGGCGCGCGCGGCCGCCTCGACCATGTGCCGGTCGACGGTGTGCCGGTGGATCGGCGAGCGCTGCGGCCGGTTGCGGACGCCCGCCCACTCCGGGATCCAGGTGGTGACGACCCCGGCGAGGTCGAGGGCCTCCCACACGGGCACCTGCGCGGGCCCGGTCGCAAGCAGCTGCAGCAGCAGGGTGCGGGCGGCCTTCGGCCAGGGCTCGGGCAGCGGCGGGGTGCGCGTCAGGCTCGCGATGGTGATGGGCGACAGGGTCAGACCGGTCCGGGCTGCGGTGGCGGCGGCGCGCAGGGACAGCAGCGGGTCGGCCGCGGGCTGGGCGTCCGCGGCGAGCACGAGCTCGCCGTCGTGCTCGACCAGCCCCTCGCCGACGGTCCGCAGGCGCGGCGGGGTGCGGCGGCCGCGCACGAGCACGGGCTTGCGCGCCGGGCGGGCCAGCGCCTGCCGGGCGTTGCGGGCCGTGGTGTCCAGCGCGTACGAGATGACCCGCCCCGCCTCCGCGAGGCTGGCCAGCAGGTCGTCCCGGTCGCCGACGCCCAGCAGCTCGGCCACCTCGTCCTGGTCGGCCAGCAGCAACCGGTTGGTGTGCCGCCGGGACACGGTCTGCACGGCGTCGCGCACGTCCAGCAGGTGCGCGTGCGCGCGGTCCACGGCACCGTGCGGCCGGTCGGTCAACCAGGTCGCGGCCAGGGCCGAGAGCACCACGGCGTCCCGGATGCCGCCCCGCGCCTCCTTCAGGTCCGGCTCGATGAGGTAGGCGAGCTCGCCGAACCGCTCCGCGCGCTGCCGCGTCGAGGCCAGCAGCTCGGGCAGGCGCCGCCGGGCGGCCGACCGCCAGTCCGCGAGCAGCGCGGCACGCGCCCGGTGCACGATGCCCGGGTCCCCCGCGACCAGCCGCAGGTCCAGCAGCCCCACCGCGGCGGGCAGGTCCTTGGACGCCACCTGGCGGCACTGCGCGAGCGAGCGCACCGCGTGGTCGAGGTCCAGCCCCGCGTCCCACACCGGGTACCAGAGCCGGTCCGCGAGCCGGGCCAGGTCCTCGGCCGAACGCCCGCGCCCGTCGTGCACCAGCAGCAGGTCCAGGTCGCTCGCCGGGCTGGTGTCCCCGCGCCCGACGCTGCCGACCGCCCCGAGCGCGATCCCCGTGACGGGCTCCCCGTCGGTGGCCAGGTCCCACTGCTCCGCGAGCCGCGTCAGCACCAGGTCCGCCATCGCGCGCCGCCGGGCCTCGCCGTCGCTGCCCGGTCCGGACAGCCGCACCGCCAGGTCGAGCCGCTCACGGCGGAGGTCCCGCACCCCAGCACTGCTGCTGGGGTGCGGGACCTCCGTGGACCCGCCGGGGGCGTCGCCCCCGGACGGCAGTCCGTCCGTCATCCGTCGCCGTCCGTCAGAGGGCGTCGGGGCCGTGCTCACCGGTGCGGACGCGCGCGACGTCCTCCACCGGCACGACCCACACCTTGCCGTCGCCGATCTTGCCGGTCTGGGCGGCCTTGACGACCACCTCGACGACGCCCGGGGCGTCCTCGTCCGTGACCAGCACGTCGATCTTCACCTTGGGCACCAGGTCGACGGTGTACTCCGCCCCCCGGTAGACCTCGGTGTGACCGCGCTGGCGGCCGTAGCCGCTGGCCTCGCTGACCGTCAGGCCGCGGACACCCGCCGCCTCGAGTGCGGACTTCACGTCGTCCAGCCGGTGCGGCTGGATGACCGCGCTCACGAGCTTCGTCATCACTTCACCTCCGTCACCACGCGGGCGCCGCCCAGCGTCTCGTATGCGGTCTCACCGTGCACGGCGAGGTCGATGCCGCCGACCTCGGCCTCCTCGCTGACCCGCCAGCCGAGCGTGGCCTTGAGGATGAAGCCGATCACCGCGGTGACCAGACCCGAGAACACCAGGGCCAGCAGCGCGATCACGACCTGCACGACGAGGAGCTGCACGCCGTCGCCGAAGAACAGGCCACCCTCGGCGGCCAGGAAGCCGATGCCGATGGTGCCGACGAGGCCGCCGACCAGGTGGACGCCGACGACGTCGAGCGAGTCGTCGAAGCCGAACTTGTACTTGAGGCCGACCGCCAGGGCGCAGAGCACACCGGCGACGACGCCCAGGATGATCGCGGTGACCGGGCGCAGCGCGCCGGCCGCCGGGGTGATCGCGACCAGACCCGCGACGATGCCGGAGGCGGCACCCAGCGAGGTGGCGTGGCCGTCGCGGATCTTCTCCGTGATGAGCCAGCCGATGATCGCCGCGGCCGTGGCGGCCGTGGTGTTGACCCAGGCGAGACCCGCGGTGCCGTCGGCGGTGAACGCCGAGCCCGCGTTGAAGCCGAACCAGCCGAACCACAGCAGGGCGGCGCCCAGCATGACGAACGGCAGGTTGTGCGGACGCATCGGCTCCTTGCCGAAGCCCTTGCGCTTGCCGATGATCAGCGCGAGCACCAGGCCCGCGATACCGGCGTTGATGTGGACGACCGTGCCACCGGCGAAGTCGATCGGGGCGACCGTGGCCGCGCCGTCGGTGGTGCCGAACAGCATCGCGGCGATGCCGCTCTCGGAGCCGGACAGCGCGCCGCCGCCCCACACCATGTGCGCCAGCGGGAAGTAGCTGACCGTGGCCCACAGGGCGGTGAACGCCACCCAGGTGCCGAACTTGACGCGGTCCGCGATGGCGCCGCTGATGAGGGCGACCGTGATGATCGCGAAGGTCACCTGGAAGGCGACGCCGACGATGGCCGGCACGCCGTACCCGTCGATCAGGAACTCGCCGTTCTCGTCCCAGATCGCGCCGGAGAGGCCGAACTGGTCGAACGGGTTGCCGAACAGGCCGCCCACGTCCGAGCCGTAGGACATCGACCAGCCCCAGAACACGTACACGACCACGACGACCGCGATGCTGATGAAGGACATCATCATCATGTTGAGCACGGACTTGCTGCGGACCATGCCGCCGTAGAAGAACGCCAGTCCGGGCGTCATGAGCAGCACCAGGGACGCTGACATCAGCATCCAGGCTGTGGCTCCGGTGTCCATCTCCATGTGGAACGCCTCTCCCCTCGCCAGCCGGGCGGCCGGATCGGGGACCAGAGTCGTGGTCGGGGATTTCCGCCGACGGCAGGGCGCGTTACGCCCGTGTGACGACGACGCCCGCGACGTAAACGTTGTGTTGCCAGGCGGTCGGAATCTCGCAGGGCGAGCAGCACGGGACCGTCACGACTCCTTCAGGACCCGGAACACCGAGCCCCGCCCCACGAGGGCGAGGCCGAGCAGCGGCAGCACCGCGAGGACGGCCAGCAGCCGGGTGACGTCCAGCAGGACCAGGTCCCGCACGACGGCGTGGCCCAGCGCCGGCGCCGCCACCACCACGCCCGCCGCGACGCCGGCGAGCGCGGGGCCGAGCACCAGCACCACCGACTCCGCCGCGAGCCGCAGCGTGAGCACCCCGGAGTCCGCACCCAGCAGGCGCAGCAGCGCGAGGTCCGCCCGCCGGGCCGACCAGCACGCCGCCGCGGTCGCGACCGCGAGGCCCGCCGCGAGCGCCCACCACGGGCCGGACGCACGTGCGGCGAGCGCGGACTGCGGGTCGACGGCACGGGTCAGGTCCACGACGGGCCGGGGCGACCCCGCGACCCCGTCGAACCACGACGAGAGCGCGGGCAGCACCGCGGCGGCGTGGTCGGGGTCCACGTCGACCAGGCACCGGTCGACCGTCCCCGTGGCGGGAACCACCGTGAGCAGCTGCCGGTCCGCCGTGGGGTCGCGCGGGGTTCCGTCGGCGGGCACGACGGCGACCCGCGCCGAGCCGGCGACCCCGGACGTCTCCGCCCACACCGCCACGTCGCCGGGCCGCAGGCCGGTGGAGCCCGCCGCGTGCGGACCCACGAGCACCTCACCGGCCAGCGGGGCCGCCGTCCCCGGCCACACGACGGCGACGTAGCCGGGCGTCACGGCCGCCACGTCGTACCGCGAGGCGGGAGCGGTGACCAGCCGGACCGGCGTCGTCGCCGTCCGGCCGCCCGCGGCGCGCACGCCCTGCCACGCCCCGACCGCCGCGCACGACGCGGCGTCCACGCCCGCCCCTTGCGCGCCGGTGACCTCGTGCACGAACCGCCCCTCCGCGACCTGGGCGTCCCACACCTCTCGCACGCGGTCGACGTCGGACGCCACCAGCAGCACCGTCGACGCCCCCGCGGCCGCGGCCACCACGACGACCAGCGTGGTGAGGAGCCACCGGGCCAGCAGGTCCCGCAGCGCCTCGTCGAGGACGACGACCCGGGCCCGCCTCACGCCGGTCGCCCGGCCACCAGGTCCACGACCCGGTCGCACCCGTCAGCGACGACCCGGTCGTGCGTCGCGACCAGCACCAGGCGACCCGCCGACGCGACGGCGAGCAGCGCCTGCACGACCCGGTCGCGCGCGTGCGCGTCGAGCGAGGCGGTCGGTTCGTCCGCGACGACGACGGGTGCCTCCTGCACCAGCGCGCGAGCCACGGCCACCCGCTGCCGCTCGCCGCCCGACAGCCGCCGCACCCGCGTGCCCGCCCGGTCGCCGAGCCCGAGCCCGTCCAGCGCGTCGCGCGCCACCGCGTCCGCCGCCGCGCGCGTGCACCCGCGGGCGAGGGCGCCGAGCGCGACGTTGTCCACCGCCGAGCGGGCACCGAGCAGAGGGGTGGTCTGCATGACCCAAGCCACGTCCCGGGCGTCGACCGGACGCCCGCCTCGCAGCACCGTCCCCGCGTCCGGGGCGAGCAGACCGGCGACCACCGCCAGCAGGGTCGTCTTGCCCGAACCCGACGGCCCGACCACCGCCACCGACCCCACCGGGGCGAGGTCGAGGTCGACGCCGTCGAGCACGTGCCGACCGCCGAGCGTGACGTGCACGCCCCGCAGCTCCAGGCCGCCCGACATCACGTCGCTGCCCCGCCGCCCGCCGGCACCTCCACCCGGTCCGCCGCGTCGAGGTCGCCGACGACGACGGTGGTGGAGGGCCCGTCCGCTCCGACCACGGTCACGGCGACCTCCTCGTCGCGCCCGTCCCGCTGGCGCCGCACGGACGTGGACCCGTCCGGTCCCGAGCGCACGGCGGCGGACGCCACCGCCCACGAGCCTGGCACCGGAGGCGAGACCGCGACCGCGTCCACGGCGACGGCGCCGCGGTCGACCGCTGCCGTCACGGCCGGCAGCCCCGCGGCGTCCACCTCGTCACGGGCCTCGACCAGCGGCAGCACAGCACCACCGACCCGCAGCTCCGCGTCGGGAGCGACCGAACGCGCCTCGTCCCCGACCGCCGGGACGGCGGACGTGTCTTGCTCCCCGGCGAGCGTCGCCGCGCGCGCCGCCCACTCCTGCGACGTCACCCGGGCCTCCAGGAGGACGGCGGCGCCGGTCACCACCGGCGCCCCCACGTCCGGCGCCGGCGCCCCCACGTCCAGGTCCAGGTCGGCGACCGTCAGCACCGGCGCCGACATGTGCAGCACCCAGGACGGGTCGAACTGCTCCGTGCGACCGGCACCCAGCTGCTCCGCGAGCGCCCGGACCCCGCGCCCCGTCACCGCGGTGAACCGGTCCCCAGCGCCGTGCGCGAGCCCGCGCTCGGCCAGCAGCCCGTGCAGCACCGCCACGTCGGGGCCCCGGTCGCCCTGCACCAGCAGCCGCGTGACGGGTCGCTCCCCCGCGTGCGCCACCCGGGTCACACCCGCGACGACGACGACCGCGTCGCCGCTGCGGACCTCGTCGCCCACGGCGAGGTGCCGCACCTCGACGACCCCGTCCCACGCGGGAGCGACCAGCGTCGGCCCCGCCTCCCACGACAGCGCCAGGCCGAGTCGCTGCTCCCGGGCGCCGTCGACCGCGCGCACCCCGACCCACGCGGCCTCGTCGGTCGCGAACCGCACCTGGTCGGCCTCCCTGCTCAGGACCGCGACCACCGTGACCGGTGCCGCCACCCAGGCCAGCACCACCGCCCCCGCCAGTGCCAGCCGCGCCACCGAGGACGGCGTCACCACGACACGCTCACCCCGTCGAGGTCGGGACGGACCTCCTCCGCCGCGGAGACGATGCACTCCCCCAGGTCGTGCTCCGCCTCGAACGGCATCCGCACCGCCATGTCCTGCGCGTTGCGGATGTCGCCCGACATGACGTAGCCGCGGTCCGCCAGGCACGCCAGCGACGCGTCCCGGATGTCGGCGTCCATCACCGCGTCGTGCGTCGCCCGGTAGGCGATCGACACCGACCAGAACCACCGCTGCAGGCACGCGTCGCTGAGCGCCCAGATCTCCTCGTCGTCCGACGCGCCGACCGGGAACCCGAACTCCAGCGTGAGGTTGTCGATCGGGGAGAGCGTGGGCTCGGAGATGCCGTTGCCGCCCTGCTCGGCGCAGGTGCGGACGTGGTCGATCGCCTGCTCGTAGTCCGCCCGGCTCACCGACCCCGTGGCGAGCACGTCGGCCTGCTCGGTCCACCCGTGCTCGCGGGCCTCGCGCTCGAGGTCGGCGAACGACACCGGTTCCAGCGTCCGGACGGGCTCCCCGGGCTCCGCCACGCCGCCGGCACAACCGACCAGCACGGCGGACCCGAGGACGACGGCGACCGACCGAGGTCCCCCGGGAGCACGACCCCGCACGCTCACCACGACACGCCGACGCTCGCGAGGTCGGGGCGCAGGCGCACTTCGCTGTCACCGATGCAGTCGGCGAGATCGGGCTCGCGCTCGTGGTCGATCCGCTCGGCCATCTCGCGGGCGTTGCGGACGTCACCGACGATCTCGTGCCCGAGGTCAGCCATGCACGCGAGCGTCGCCATGCGGATGTCGTCGTCCATCACGGCGTCGTGCGTCGCGACGTAGGCCGTCTGCACCGACCACAGGTGCTGCTGGGAGCACTCGTCGCTGATCGCCCACACCTGGTCCTCCGGGAGCGCCCCGATGGGGAAGGCGAACTCCCACGTCAGGTTGTCGATCGGTGACAGCACGGGTTCGGTGATCCCGTTGGCCCGTGCCTCGGCACAGGCACGGGTGTCGTCGATCGCCTGCTCGTAGTCCGCCGCCGTGACGACGCCGTCGGCGAGCAGCGCGACCTGCGTGTCCCAACCGTGGGCACGCGCCTCCGCCTCCAGGTCCGCGACGGACTGGTACTCGAGGACGCGCACCGGACCGTCCGACGTCGGCGCCGCGTGGCACCCCCCGATCACGGCGGAGACGGCAGCGGCGCCGACGACCGTCACGAGAGCGTGACGGCGCACGAGGGGCAGCCCTTGTGCCGACCGGTGGTGTCACCCAGGCTGGTGGCCTGGTGCTTCGCCGTCCCCCGCACAGCGGACGAGGTGGTCCACTGGATCGCCCCGCTGCTGCTCACGTCGTTCTGCCCGCAGGCGCGTGCGACTGCGCGGTTGTCGCCGAACGCCGACGCAGGATCGGCGTGGACCAGAGTCGCCCCGCCGACGAGCAACGCGGTGACGGGGACGACCGCGACCAGGCGCCGGAGGAAGGTGGACATGCTGCCGCTCCGTTCGATCGGACTGCGGCTGATGTCGCGCTCAACCTAGCGACCTGGACCCCACCACCCCCGGGACCCACGTCCCACACGCAGCCCAGACGCCGTTCACGGACTCCTGGGCGTCGAGCCGCGCGGGTCACCAGGCCACGCCCACCATGGGCAGATCCGGGCGGACCTGCATCGCCGCCTCCACGATGCAGTCGGACAGCACCTCCCCGTCCTCCGGGGACACCCGTGCCGCCATGTCGCGGGCGTTGCGGATCTCTCCCACCATCGGGAAGCCCGCGTCCGCCATGCACGTGAGGGACGCCGCCAGGATGTCGGCGTCCATCACGGCCTCGTGCGAGACCTGGTAGCCCGTCTCGACCAACGAGTGCCACCGCTGCAGGCACCGGTCGCTGAGGTCCCAGATCACCTCGTCGTCCATCGCCCCGACCGGGAACCCGAACTCCAGTGTCAGGTTGTCGATCGGCGAGAGCGTCGGCTCGGAGATGCCGTTCCCGCCGTCCTCCGCGCACGCCCGCACGTGGTCGATCGCCTGCTCGTAGTCGGCACGGGTCACGTAGCCCTTCGCCAGCACGTCCGCCTGCTCTGTCCAGCCGTGCTCCCGTGCCCGGCGCTCGAGCTCGGCGATCTCGAGCTGCTCGATCACCCGGATCGGTTCGCCCGTCGGTGCGGGCCGCGCGCAGGCTCCGCCCACCCCGATGACGACGATGGCGACCAAGGCGCTCAGGACAGCGTGACGGCGCACGACTCGCAGCCCTTGTGCCGGCCCGTGGTGTCCGCGAGGCTCTCCGCGTACGCCTGCGCGATGTCCCGCACCCCCGGGCCCTTGCGCCAACTGATGCCGATGCCCTTGACGTTCAGCCCTGCCCACAGGATGTCCTGGCAGCTGCCCGAGTAGTGGCTGGTCTTGGCCGAGCCGGACATCGCGCTGCCGCTGCTGTTGACCCAATTCTGCCCGCAGGCGCGGGAGACCGCCCGGTTGTACCCGAACGCCTCCGCCGAGTCGGCGTCCAGCAGCACCGCACCGCCGACGACCAGGGCCGTGACCGGGACCAGCGCCAGCAGGCGCTTGAGGGTGTTCCGCATCGTCCACCCCGTCCGCCTCGCGGTGACCGCCGTCGGCCTCCGCTCGTGCGGACGAAAGTAAGGCCGCCCGCACCACTCACCGCGCGGGCGGACACCTACTCACCCCAGGATGCCGTCCACGAACTCCTCGGCGTCGAACGGCGCGAGGTCGTCCGGGCCCTCGCCGAGCCCGACGAGCTTGACCGGCACGCCGAGCTCGCGCTGCACCGCGACGACGATGCCGCCCTTGGCGGTGCCGTCGAGCTTGGTCAGCACGATGCCGGTGACCCCGGCGACCTCCGCGAAGACGCGGGCCTGGTTCATGCCGTTCTGGCCGGTGGTCGCGTCGAGGACGAGCAGCACCTCGGACAGCGGCGCGGTGCGGGTGATGACGCGCGTGATCTTGCCGAGCTCGTCCATGAGGCCGGCCTTGTTCTGCAGGCGGCCCGCGGTGTCGACGAGCACGACGTCGACGCCCTCGGCGACGCCGTCGCGCACGGCCTCGAACGCGACCGATGCGGGGTCGGCGCCGTCCTTGTCGGAACGCACGGTGCGCACGCCGACGCGCGATCCCCAGGTCTCGAGCTGGTCGGCGGCGGCGGCACGGAAGGTGTCGGCCGCGCCGAGCAGCACGGTGCGCTCCTCGGCGACGAGCACGCGCGACAGCTTGCCGACGGTGGTGGTCTTGCCGGTGCCGTTGACGCCGACGACCAGCACGACGGCGGGGACGGTGCTGCCGTCCTCGGCGGTGGTGGGCTCGGTCGCGAGCGACCGGTCGAGCGTCGGGTCCACGAGGGCGAGCAGCTGCTCGCGTAGCAGGGCCCGCACCTGCGCGGGGTCCTTGAGGCCCTGCACGCGGGCCTGCGTGCGCAGGGCGTCCACGAGGTCGCCGGACGGGCCGGCGCCGACGTCGGCGAGCAGCAGCGTCTCCTCCAGCTCCTCCCAGTCGTCCTCGGTGAGGTGGTCGCGGGAGAGCACCTGGAGCATCCGGGCGCCCAGCGGCGAGCCGGAGCGGGCCAGGCGGTCGCGCAGCCGGGAGAGGCGGCCCGCGGCCGGGGCGGGGACCTCCAGCGCCGGGGCCGCGGCGGCGTCCTCGGGGGCGGGCGCCTCGGGCGC
>NZ_RFFI01000003.1 GCF_003696205.1 Cellulomonas triticagri | reverse complement strand
GGCGCAGCGCGAGGGCGGGCGCAGCGCGGGCGCCCGGCGGAGCCGGGCGGACGCGGCCCGGTGAGGGCGACACCCTCCCGGGGCGGCGCACCCGGGCGGCGCACCCGGGGCGGTGGTTCCTCCCCTGCGGGGGCACGTCGTCTGCCGAGGTCGGCAGCGGCATGCGCCCCGCCAGGGGCCGCACCCCGGACCGTCCACCCCCGCCCGCAGCACCCGACCCCACCAGGACCCGGCGCACGCGACCCCGGACCCGGACCCGGCGCACCCGACTCCCACCTGGACCCGCCGCACGCGACGCCACGCCCGCAGCACTCGACCTCACCCGGACCTGGCGCACCCGACCCCGACGCGGACCCAGCGCGACGCCGCACCCGCGGCACCCGACCCCCGCCCCCGGCCCCACGACCGAGGCCCGCGAGGTCGGCAGAAGGTGACGAGGTCGGAACATCGGATGTGCCGACCTCGTCGACTTCTGACGACCTCGGCGGCCGCTGCGCGCGCAGGTCAGAGGCGGCGGACGATCGCGTCGGCGAACTTCTCGACGGCCTCCGGGGCCTGCGCGAAGAAGAAGCTCGGCTCGATGAGCTCGAGCTCCAGGACGACCGGGTTGCCCTCGTCGTCGGGGATGAGGTCGACGCGGGTGTACGCGAGCGGCTGCTCGACGCCCTGCATGAGCCGGGGCAGGGCGTCGAGGACGCGCTGCCCGACCTCGAGCTCGGCCGGGGAGGCGTCGCGCGGGCTCATGACCTCCTCCTTGTAGAGGACGCCCTCGGTGTCCTCCTCGCGGTAGGGGCCCTCGAGCAGCGGGGCCTTGCGCACGGCGTGGCTGAGCTCGCCGTCGAAGTAGACGAGCGCGGTCTCGCCGACGGTGTCGACGTTCTTGAGGTAGCGCTGCACCATGACGTGCCGACCGTCGTCCAGGAGCTTCTTCACGTGCTGGATCGCGAGCGCGCGGGACGGGGTCTTGCTGGCGTCGTACCGGCCGGTGTCGCGGGAGCCCGCGCTGATGGTCGGCTTGATGACGAACTCGCCGAACGCCGGGAACCGGGTGTGGATGGCGCGGGCGTTGAAGTTGCGGGCCGGGTCCATCCAGATGGTCGGGACGATGGGGAGCCCGGCCTCCTCCATGGCGCGCTGGTAGATCTTGTCGATGTTCCAGGTGAGCACCTGCGCGGGGTTGATGAGCCGCGAGGACTGCCCGACGCGCTGGGTCCACCAGCGGAAGTCGCGGGGACGCTCGGTGTAGTCCCAGGTGGAGCGCACGACGACGGCGTCGTAGGACGACCAGTCGACGTCCGGGGCGTTCCAGACGGGCGACTCGACCTCCAGGTCCCGCGCGCGGAGCGCCGCGACCAGCGGGGCGTCGTCCGGGTCGAGGTCCGGCAGGGCGGCGCAGGTGGCGAGGGCGATGCGAGTGGTCACCCTCGGCAGACTACCCACGCGCCCCGGTGACGGCGCTGTGCCGCCGGTCACCGGGCCGGACGGTCAGGCGGTCCGCACCGGCGCGGTGTCGTCGGTGCGGTCCTGCGCGCCGTCGACCAGCCGGTGCAGCGCGGCGAGCAGCCCGGGGGCGTCGAGCTCGCCGACGACCGCGTCCCCCTCGTGCACGGCGACCCGGCCGGAGGGCTGCGCGGCGAGCGCGGCGAAGGCGGCGTCGAGCGGGTCCCCGACGCGGACCACCGGCCCGTCGCCCGGCGTCCCGGTGGCGGGCGACAGGTCGCGCCGCTCGACGGTGCCCAGGGCCAGCAGCCGCACGGCCGCGCCGGTGCCGACGAGGTCCGCGACGGCGGCGCTGGCGGGGGCCGCGAGCAGCCGCACGGGGTCGGACAGCTGCTCCAGGACTCCGCCCCGGCTGAGCACCGCGACCCGGTCGGCGAGGCGCACGGCCTCGTCGACGTCGTGCGTGACGAGCATGACGGTGGTGCCGATCTCCGACTGGATGCGGCGGAACTCGGTCTGCAGCCGGCGTCGGCCCACGGGGTCGACGGCACCGAACGGCTCGTCCATGAGCAGGACGGGCGGGTTGGTCGCGAGCGCCCGGGCGACGCCGACGCGCTGCCGCTCGCCGCCGGACAGCTCGTGCGGGTAGCGGCGGGCGTAGCGCCCGGGCTCCAGGCCGACGAGCTCCAGCAGCTCACCCGTGCGGGCGCGGGTGCGCGCCTTGTCCCAGCCGAGCAGGCGCGGGACGGTCGCGACGTTCTGGCCGACGGTGCGGTGCGGGAACAGGCCGACGTTCTGGATGACGTAGCCGATGCGGCGGCGCAGGCCGACGGCGTCCACGTCGGTGACGTCGTCGCCGTCGAGGAAGATGCGGCCCGAGGTGGGCTCCACCAGGCGGTTCGCCATGCGCAGCGTCGTGGACTTGCCGCAGCCGGACGGGCCGACGAGGGCCAGCAGCTCGTGCTCCTGGACGTCGAGGGAGAGGTCGCCGACCGCCACCGTCCCGTCGGCGTACGCCTTGCGGACGTGCTCGAACCTGATCGCCGTGGCCATCCGACGACCGTACCGGGGCCCGCCGACAGCCGCCCGGCGTCCGGCGGCGTCGCCGACGGGCGGGCGCGTGTCGGCGGTCCCGGGTAGCGTCGTCGCGGTGACCAGCCCACACGTCCCGAGCGCCGTCCTGGCCGCGGCAGGCGACCCGGCCGCGAACCCCTGGCTGTCGTGGGACTACGTGCAGCGCAACTGGTCGGACATCTCCCGCGCGCTGGAGCAGCACACGACCCTGACCGTGCAGGCCGTGCTCATCGCGTGCGCCATCGCGGTGCCGCTGGGCATGCTCGCGCACCTGCGGCCCCGGCTCGCGGCGCCCATCGTCGGCACCAGCAGCGTGCTCTACACGATCCCGTCGCTGGCCCTGTTCACGGTGCTCGTGCCGTGGACCGGCATCGGGCGCACGCCCGTGCTCATCGGGCTGGTGGTCTACGCGCTGCTCGTGCTGGTGCGCAACGTGCTGGTCGGGCTGGGCGGCGTGGACGAGAGCGTCCGGGACGCCGCGCGCGGCCTCGGGTACGGGCGGCTGCGCCTGCTGCTGACGGTCGAGCTGCCCAACGCCCTGCCCGCCATCGTCGCGGGCATCCGCCTCGCGACCGTCACGACCGTGGCGCTCGTCACGGTCGGCGTCGTCGTCGGCTACGGCGGGCTCGGCAACCTCATGTTCCGGGGCTTCCGCAACAACAAGTACCACGCGGAGATCCTCACGGCGACGCTGCTGTGCCTGGCGCTCGCGCTGGTGCTGGACCTGTTCCTCTGGCTGGTCGGCCGGGCGGTCACGCCCTGGGCCCGACGCGGACGGGAGGCGTGAGCGTGGACGTCCTCACCGAGGCCTACGCCTGGCTCAACGACCCGCTGAACTGGACGGGGCGACGCGGCGTGCTCGCCCTGACCGTCGAGCACCTGCGCCTCAGCGGCCTGGCGGTGCTGCTCGCCGCCGCGGTGGCGCTGCCGCTCGGGATCTGGCTGGGGCACCGGCGACGGGGCGGCGTGATCACCGTGGTCGCCGCGAACACCTCGCGCGCCCTGCCGACCTTCGCCCTGCTGACGATCTTCGCCGCGACGGGCCTGTTCGGGGCCACCGCCACGGTGCTGGCGGTCGCGGTGTTCGCGGTCCCGCCGATCCTGTCCAACACGTTCACCGGCCTCATGGAGGTCGACGCCGACGTCCGGGACGCCGCGCGCGGCGTCGGCATGTCCGGCGGGCGGTCCCTGGCGCTGGTCGAGCTGCCGCTCGCGCTGCCGCTGATCGGCGCGGGCCTGCGCACGGCCTCGACGCAGGTGCTCGCCACCGTGCCGCTCGCGGCGCTGGTCGGCGGCACGAGCCTCGGGTCGATCATCGTGCAGGGCATGGCCCTGCAGCGCTACGGGCAGGTGGTGGCCGGCGCCCTGCTGGTCGCCGTGCTCTGCCTGGCCGTCGAGGGGCTGCTCGCGCTCGCGCAGCGCGCCCTCACCCCGGCGCCGATGCGCGCCCGGGCGTCGCGCCGACGCCGGGGTCCCGCCCCCGACGACGCCGACGCGACCACCCCGGCCGCCGCACCCGACGCCGCCCCCGCACGGTCGTGACCCGATCGTGACCCGCCGACCCCCGTCCCCCGGTTGCCGACCTGCGGCGGCACCGGTGCAATGAACGGCGCTCCGACCAGCACCGTGATCGACAGAGGGCCATCCGCGCGCCCACCCGCACCGAACCGTCCGCGACACCCCGCGAGCAGAAGGACCTGAGCCATGAGCATCCGCCGATCCACCCTCCCCGCCGCAGCGGCGGGGCTCCTGCTCCTGCTGGCCGCCTGCGGCGACCCCGGCTCCGGCGGCGGCACCGCCGACCCGACGTCCGGCGGCGGCGCCGAGGGCACGGTCTGCGAGCCGATCGCGGGTCAGCAGCTCGTCGTGCTCGAGGACGACGAGGGCCTGCAGAACGCCGACAACATCATCCCGGCGTTCAACGCCGCGGCCGCCGAGGCCGACCCGGAGATGGTCGCGCTGCTCGACACCGTGTCGGAGTCGATGGACACCGACAAGCTCATCCAGCTGAACAAGGCCGTCGACATCGACCGGCAGACCTCCTCCGAGGCCGCCGCCGCGTACGTCGAGTCCGAGGGCCTGGCCGCCGCGGACGCCGCGGTCGGCAGCGGCAAGAGCGTCGTCGTCGGTGCCGCGAACTTCTCCGAGAGCGCGACCCTCGGCGAGATCTACGCGGCCGTGCTGCGCTCGGCGGGCTACACCGCCGAGGTGCAGACCATCGGCAACCGCGAGACCTACCTCCCGGCGCTGCAGAGCGGGCAGATCACCGTCACCGCGGAGTACGCGGCGACGCTGACCGAGTTCCTCAACACCGCGGCCAACGGCGCGGACGCCGAGCCGGTCGCGTCGGCCGACCCCGACGCCACCGTCGAGGAGCTGACCACCCTGGGCGCCGACGCGGGTCTCGCGTTCGGCACGGTGTCCGCCGCGCAGGACCAGAACGCGTTCGCGGTGACCGAGGAGTTCGCCGCCGAGTACGACCTGACGACCCTGTCCGACCTGGCCGCGAACTGCGGCGGCGGCGTGGTGCTCGCCGGTCCGGCGGAGTGCCCGGAGCGGCCGTTCTGCCAGATCGGCCTGGAGGAGACCTACGGCGTGGTCGTCTCGGAGTTCGCGTCGTACGACTTCGGCCTGATCGGTGACGCGGTCCGCAACGGCGAGGCGTCGGTGGGCCTGGTCCTGTCCTCGGACGGCTCGCTGGCCGCCTGAGCGGCACGCACGGCAGGAGGGGGCGGACCCGTCGCGGGTCCGCCCCCTCCGTCGTGCCCGCGGTCGGTCAGAGGCCCGCGGTCTCCAGGAGCCGCAGCCAGACCTCGCTGACCGTCGGGTAGGCGGGGACGGCGTGCCACAGCCGGTCCAGCGGCACCTCGCCGACCACGGCGACCGTCGCGGCCTGCAGCAGCTCCGCCGCGTCAGGCCCGGTGAACGTGGCGCCGACGATGACGCCGCGGTCCTCGTCCAGCACCACCTGCGCGGTCCCGGCGTAGCCGTCGGCGGCGACGGACGCCCCGGCGACCGACCCGATGGCGTACTGCACCGCGCGGACCTGGAGCCCGGCGTCGCGGGCCTCCTGCTCGGTGCGGCCGACCCAGGCGACCTCCGGCCGGGAGAACACGACCTGCGGGACGGCGGCGTGGTCGGCGGTCGCCCGGTACCGGGTCCACTCCCCCGCGTCACGCTCCGCCGCCGCCTGCTCGGCCGCGTCCTCGCCGGAGAACCGGGCCGCGACCACGTCCCCGACGACGCGCGCGTCGTACTTGCCCTGGTGCGTGGTGGCGGTGCGCCCGGTGACGTCCCCGACGGCGAACAGCCAGCCGTCCGCCACCCCGGTCACCTGCAGAGCGTCGTCCACCTCGAGCGCGCCCCCGGCGTCGAGGCCGAGGACGTCCAGCCCGAGGTCCGCGGTGCGGGGCCGGCGTCCGGTCGCGACCAGCACCTCGTCCGCGTCGACCTGGCCGTCGCCCTGCGGGCCGGTGACGGTCAGGTGCACGCCGTCGGCGTCCCGCCGCACGGCCGTGGCCGACGTGCCGAACCGCAGGTCGACGCCGAGGTCCCGCAGCCCGGCCGCGACCTCCTCGGCCGCGAACGGCTCGGCGGCGGTCAGCAGCCGGTCGCCGCGGACCAGCAGGGTCACCTCGGCGCCGAGGTCGCGGTACGCGACGGCCATCTCGACGCCGACGACGCCACCGCCGAGGATCGCGAGCCGCGCCGGGACGTCCTCGACGGCCGTCGCCTCGCGGGAGGTCCACGGCTGCGCCTCCGCGAGCCCGGCGACCGGCGGCACCACGGCCTCGCTGCCGGTGGCGACGACGACGGCGTGCCGGGCGATCAGGCGGGTGTCGCCGCCCTCCCCCGACACCAGCAGCTCCTTCGGGCCCGTGAACCGGGCGGTGCCGCGCAGCAGGGCGATGCCGGCGGAGTCCAGCCACTCGACCTGGCCGTGGTCGTCCCAGTGCGACGTGAACACGTCGCGGCGCGCGAGCACGGCCGCGGGGTCGAGGGTGCCCTGGACGAGCTCGGCAGCACCGGGGACCGCGCGGGCGGCTGCGAGCACCGCTCCGGGGCGCAGCAGCGCCTTGGAGGGCATGCAGGCCCAGTACGAGCACTCGCCGCCCACGAGCTCGTGCTCGACGACGGCGACCGACAGCCCGAGCCGTCCGGCCCGGTCCGCGGCGTTCTCCCCGACCGCACCGGCGCCGAGCACGACGACGTCGTAGGTGACGGTGTCCGGCGTGGCGCCGTCGTGGGGGGTGGGCTCGCTCATGTCCTCGCTCCGTTCGTCCGGGATCCGCGTGCGGTGCCTCCATCGTGGTCGCTCCGCGCGCTCCCGGCAGGTCGAGGGCGGTGCGGGACGTGACGCCCCTATCATTCGACCGGCACTTGAAGGATGTCTCCTTCGACCGGCTATCAGGTGAATTGAGCCCTTTGAGGGTGGCGGTACCGGGTGAAAACGGGCCAAACCGGTGCTTGGGCACACACCCGGGTGGGACCTTGGGTCCATGAACACCGACCCCTGGCGCGTCGACGTGACCGACGCCGACATCCGCGTCGCGAAGCGTGCGTGGATCGCGGCGCGCGACAGCGACGCCACCGACGCGGAGGTCGACCGCCGGTACGAGGACCTGCGCCGGCTCGTGAGCGCGCAGGCCCAGCAGATCGCCGACGACGTCCGCGCGCGGACCCGCACGTCCGCGCCCGCCCCCGAGGGCGACTGAGCCCCCGCACCCGCGACCCGGTCCGCGCACCGGCCGCGCACCCCGCACGACGCAGCGAGGCCCCGGACCAGACGGTCCGGGGCCTCACGCGTGGGACGGTGCTCAGTAGCGGAAGCGCGACACCTGCCCGCGCAGGTTCTCCGACATCCGGGCGAGCTCGGCGACCGCGCCGCCCATCTGGTTGAGCGTCTGCGAGGACTCCGCGGCGGCGGAGGCGACGCCGGTGATGTTCGTGGCGATCTCCCCCGACCCGGTGGCGGCCTCGGCGACCGACCGGGACATCTCGGTCGTCGTGGCGGTCTGCTCCTCCACCGCGCTCGCGATGGTGAGCTGGTAGTCGTTGATGCTCGCGATGATGTGGCTGATCTCGCCGATCGCGACCACCGCCGCACCCGTGTCCGCCTGGATGGCCTCGACCCGGCGCACGATGTCCTCGGTCGCCTTGGCCGTCTCCTGCGCCAGCTCCTTGACCTCACCGGCCACGACGGCGAAGCCCTTGCCCGCCTCGCCCGCCCGGGCGGCCTCGATGGTCGCGTTGAGCGCCAGCAGGTTCGTCTGCTCCGCGATGCTCGTGATCGCCTTGACGACGTTCCCGATCTCCTGCGACGACTCACCCAGGCGCGTCACCTGGTCGTTCGTCGCCACCGCGACGTCCGTGGCCTGACCCGCGACCTTCGCCGCCTGCGAGGCGTTCTGCGCGATCTCCCGGATCGACGCCCCCATCTCCTCGGCACCCGCCGCGACCGTCTGCACGTTGCGGGAGACCTGCTCGGCGGCAGCCGCGACCACCCCCGCCTGCGCGGACGTCTCGTCCGAGCCCGCGACGACCTGGGTGGACGCGGCGGAGAGCTCCTCGGCCGCCGCAGCGACCGTCTGGGAGGTCTCCACGACGCCGCTCATCAGCGCGCGCAGCTTGTCCTGCGCCCCGTTGAGCGAGGTCGCCATGCGGCCGAGCTCGTCCCGCGAGTCCAGGTCCACCGCGACCGTCAGGTCACCGTCGCCCATCGCCTCGACCGTGTGCTGCACGCGGGCCAGGTCGCGGACGATCCGGCGCACCAGGACCACACCGAGCGCGGCCGCCGCGATGGCCCCGATCACGCCGATGACGATCATCTGCACGCTCGCCGCGGACGCCGCCGCGGAGCTGTCCGCCACGCCCTGCTGCGCCTGCGCCGCCACCGAGTCGGTGAGCGCCTGCTGCGCGTCGCCGATCTCCGTGGTGATCGGCCGCACCTGCTCGGCGTAGGCCGTGTGGTACGCCGTGGCGCCGTCCGCGGCGAACTCCTGGATGTCGGCGGACGCCGCCTGGTAGCGCCCGTAGGCGTCCTGCAGCGCCGCGTACGCCGCGTCGTCCAGCACGAACGGCTCGTACGCCGCGATGTTCTCCAGCGCGTCCGCGTCGAAGTCCGCGCGCTGCTGCGCGATGTCCGCGCGGTCCGCCTCGGCGACCATGCCGTACTCCAGCACCCGCGCGCGGCTCGCCTGGAACCAGCGCTGCGTGTTCACCAGGTAGGTCTGCGGCTCGATGGCCTCGCGGCCGAGGCTGTCGATGGAGGTCTGCAGCCCGCCCAGCCGCACGATGCCGAGGGTCGCGATGGCGACGACGACGACCACCAGGATGCCGAGCACGGCGGCGATGCGCGCGCCGATCGGCAGGTCCGCGACGAGCCGTCGCGCACGAGGGGCGGCGGTCGTACCGGGAGCGGGCATGGGCGGTTCTCCATCCGTGAGCGGGGCGGGCCGCGTCCTGCGGCCCACTCGTCGGATCGGACGGCGGTGCCGCCGGGTGAGCCCCCATCCGGGTGAAAGGTGCTACCTGAACCGGGCACCCGTGTCCGCGACGGCGACCCGAGCCGCGCCCTCGCCCGCGTGCGCGGCGGACGACCCAGGGACGACGAAGGCCCCCGTCGGCGTCGTGCGCCGGCCGGGGGCCTCGTGGGTGGTGCGCCATCAGGGACTCGAACCCCGAACCCGCTGATTAAGAGTCAGCTGCTCTGCCAATTGAGCTAATGGCGCGCGGTGCAGAACGCTAGCACCGTCAGCGGGGTGGTCCGGACCCGGGTCACCCCACCGCACGACGACGGCACCCGTCCGACGTCAAGCGTCGGCCGGGGCCTCGTGCGTGGTGCGCCATCAGGGACTCGAACCCCGAACCCGCTGATTAAGAGTCAGCTGCTCTGCCAATTGAGCTAATGGCGCGCGGTTGAGAACGGTAGCACCGCCCGGCCGCCCGAGGCCAATCCACGACCGCCCCGGAGGGCCGTCGTGGCGCAGGTCACGCCCGGTGCGGGTCCGCCGTGGCGTCCGGGTCGACGGGCACGTCGGCGTCGCGCGGCGCGGTGGCGTCGTCGCCCTCCCACCAGGCGTCGTCCGGCAGGCCCTCGGCCCGCAGGATCGCCTCCGACCGGGGCTCGGCCACGGCCAGGTCCGCCAGCAGGGTCAGCGGGACGTGCTCGGCGAGCAGG
Source organism: Cellulomonas triticagri (assembly GCF_003696205.1). Taxonomy (GTDB): domain Bacteria; phylum Actinomycetota; class Actinomycetes; order Actinomycetales; family Cellulomonadaceae; genus Cellulomonas; species Cellulomonas triticagri. Next base: position 59,525 of record NZ_RFFI01000003.1, on the reverse strand, counting down.
TCCATCACCGCAGCGGCGTCCTGCGCGGGCACGTCACGCCCGTCGGCCGTCTTCGCCTCGTCGTCCACCACGGCTGCTCCCCCGATCGTTCCTGCGACCATGGGAACACCCGCGCCACCGCCGCGCAACAGTGCACGCCGAGGGCGAACACGACCGCACCCGGTCGGCGCTTCCGTGCAGGTCAGAGGTACAGACCGGTGCCCTGCCCGCCGTCGCGCGGCGCCGCCACGGCGTGCACGTCCTTCTCCCGCAGCAGCAGGTACGTGCGGGCCTCCAGCTCGACCTCCGCGCGCTCGTCCGGGTCGAAGAGCACCCGGTCCCCCACGGCCACCTGGCGCACGTGCTGCCCCGCCGCGACCACCGCGCCCCACGTGAGCCGCTTCCCCACCGCCGCCGTGGCGGGGATGACGATGCCCGCCGAGGACCGGCGCTCGGACGCGTCCGCGTCGAGCTCGACCAGCAGGCGGTCGTTCAGCATCCGGATCGGCAGCGGGGCGTCGGTCTCGCGAGGGCTCACCCGGCAGACGGTACCGCCCGGGCGTCGTACGCTGGCGGCGCCCGTCCGCCGCGCACGCGATACCCGCGCGCCCGAACCCGCACAGGAGACGACATGCCCCGCCTCGCCGTCGGCGACACCGCGCCCGACTTCACGCTGCCCACCGCCGACGGCGGCACGGTGACGCTGTCGGACCTGCGCGGCGAGCACGTGGTCGTGTACTTCTACCCCGCCGCCGCGACCCCGGGGTGCACCACCCAGGCGTGCGACTTCCGGGACTCGCTCGCGTCGCTGACGGCGCACGGCTACCGGGTCGTCGGGGTCTCCCCGGACGGCGTCGACAAGCTCGCCGCGTTCGCGCGCGACCAGGACCTGCCCTTCCCGCTCGCGTCCGACACGGAGAAGACCGTGCTGGAGGCGTGGGGCGCCTGGGGCGAGAAGCAGAACTACGGCCGCACCGTCACCGGCGTCATCCGGTCGACGGTCGTCGTCGCCCCCGACGGCACCGTGGAGCTCGCGCAGTACAACGTCAAGGCCACCGGCCACGTCGCCCGCCTGCGGCGCGAGCTCGGCGTCGACGCCTGATCCACCCGCCCCGGGACCTCCCGGGGCGGCCGGCGGGAGTGGTGTAACGGCAGCCACGCCAGGTTTAGGTCCTGGTGCCCGAGAGGGCGTGCGGGTTCGACTCCCGTCTCCCGCACCGGAGGTCACGCGCTCCGGTCAGAGCGCGATGACCTTGACCCGCTGCGCCGGCTCGGCGGGGATCGTGCGCAGCGCGAAGGCGAGGCCTCGCTCCGCAGACCGGGCGAGCACGTGCGGCAGCCCGGTCAGCAGCGTCGCCGTCTCGATCGACAGGCCGAGGAGCCCTCCGGCACGGGTGTCGCGTACCCCCACCCACGTCAGGTCGTGCGCCCGGAGAGCCGCGCGCTCGTCGGGATCGCGCAGCTGGTTCCGGTCCCGCGTGATGAGGTGCGTGAACCCGTCCTCGGCCATCGCCTCGAACAGGTCGACGTCCTCCAGCGCACCCCACCCGCGCTCGCTCGCGTGGGCGACGTGGTGGTCGGCGAAGAACGTCCTGAGCGACGGGAGGCTGCCGGTGTTCGCGTTCTGGTCGAGCAGGAACCTCATCCGCTCACCGCTCTGCGTCCCGCAGCCGCCACGGCAGAGGCGAGCTCCACGGCGTCGTGGGCACCGTCCGGGCTGACCCCCGGGTAGAAGCGGGGGACGTCGTCCGCGGTGAGCGTCACGCCGTCGACGGCGCGGGCGATCACGTCGAACGTCACGCGGGTGTCGTCCACGGTCGGCCAGCCACCCATGCGGCGCGCGCTGACGTGCAGCCGGGGGCGCGGGTGCAGGAAGTCGACGACCTGGACACCTTGCTTGGTCGTGAACGACTCGTAGATGTCCGCCAGTGTGAAGAGCTGGACCGAGCCCTTGTTCGCCACGAGGTCGAGATAGCCGTCGTCCGTCTCGACGGCCACCGACCTGCCGTCGGTGGCGAAGCGGTACTGAGCGGGGTGGTCGGTCAGGTCGAACTCCGGGAGCGCCGAGAAGGCCGCCCTGATCTTCTGGGGCGACGTCGCCGAGCGGGGCTCGCCTCCGGGACGAGCAGGCCGGTCGCACGCCAGTTGCGCAGCTGGTACCGGGTGGCGCCGGTCAGGACGGCGGTCAGGTCAGCAGGGAACGACATCGCGTTCCACCTCCTCCTCCACCGCTCGGTCCGCCGACGACAGTAGCGACCCGCACCCACTCAGGTGTGCACGAGAGTCGCTTCACCCGGGTGGACCACTCACCACCCGGATGCGCCGACCGACGCGGTCCGACCGGGTGACGCGAGCGCCGTCTCCTCAGGCAACGGCTCGCCCGTTCGACCGGAACCTCGGGAGGTGTCTGCCTCCCGCGCGGGCGACGACGGCTGCGGCGGTACGACGAGAGGCCGGTCGATGACGGCGACCCACGACCACGCGACGACGCGAGCGCTCCCCCGGGTGGGCGGGCTCGACACCCTGCCGACCCCGGCGGCGGGCGGCCACGACCGCCTTCCTGGTGCGGCGCCGACCACGGCCCGCCGGGACCGCGGTCTGGGCTTCACCGGCAAGATCCTGCTGACGGTGTCGATCGCGGTCGCGATGACGGGGCTGCTGGGCTGGGTGTCGATCCTGACCCTCTGGCAGAGCACGGACCGCACGGAGCGGATGTACTCCGAGCACGTCGCGGGGCTGACCCTGGCGAGCCAGGTGCGCTCGGAGCTCGGCGGTGCGCAGGAGCTCGGCACCGCGACCCGGATCGCGGTGGAGAACGGCGACCCGTTCAAGGCCGAGGGCCTGGCGTCGGACCAGCAGGACGCGGTCGCACAGGCGGTGGCGACGCTGGACGAGTACGCGGCGATGCCGTCGCTGACCGAGGACCAGCAGGCCGCGACCGCCCTGGTGCGCACGGCGCTGACGACCTACCAGAGCCTCGCAGGCGCCTCGGAGGCGGCGGACACCGCCGCGCAGGCCGCCGCGGACCGGATCGACGACCTCATCACCGCCCAGGCGGGTCTGGCGCGGGAGGCGGCGCGGGAGGCGACGGCGGCGGGCGACCGCAGCGTGCTGATCGAGTTCATCGCGCTGGGTGTCGCGGCCGTGCTGCCCGCCGTCGTGGGCGTGGTCGTGGCGCGGCGCCTGAGCCGGCGCCTGGACCGGGTGGCGACGACCGCGCAGGCCCTCGCGGGCGGCGACCTCACGGTGCGCAGCGAGGTCACCGGGGCGGACGAGATCGGCCGCACCGCGGCCGCGCTGGACACCGCGACCTCCGCCCTGCGGGACACGGTGAGCGGCATCGTGCTGACGGCGCAGACCGTCGCGGACGCCGCGGGCCGGCTCGAGGGCTCGGCGCAGCAGGTCGTCGCCGGGGCCGACCAGACGTCCGGGCAGGCCGGGGTCGTCGCCTCGGCGGCCGAGCAGGTCAACCGGGACGTGCACACCGTGGCCGCCGGTGCCGAGCAGATGGGCGCGTCGATCCGGGAGATCGCCCGGAACGCCGCCGAGGCCGCGCAGGTCGCGGGCCGGGCCACCACCGCGGCGGCCACGACCAACGAGCAGGTCGCGCGCCTGGGCGTCTCGTCGGCGGAGATCGGCAACGTCGTCAAGGTCATCACCAGCATCGCGGAGCAGACCAACCTGCTCGCGCTGAACGCCACCATCGAGGCCGCCCGCGCAGGCGAGGCGGGCAAGGGCTTCGCCGTGGTCGCCGGGGAGGTCAAGGAGCTCGCCTCCGAGACCGCGAAGGCGACGGAGGACATCGCCCGCCGCGTCGAGGCGATCCAGGCCGACACCGAGGGCGCCGTCGCCGCCATCGCGGAGATCGGGCACGTCATCGCGCAGATCGACGACTACCAGACGACGATCGCGTCGGCCGTCGAGGAGCAGACCGCCACGACCTCGGAGATGTCCCGGTCGGTGGCGGACGCCGCCAGCGGCTCCGGCGAGATCGCCACCACCATCACCGGTGTGGCGACCGCCGCCGCGACCAGCACCGAGGTGATCGGGCAGATGAGCACGGCCATCGCCGAGCTCGCCCGCGAGGCCGACGACCTGCGCAGCCGGGTGGCGCAGTTCCGGCACTGACCGCCCCCGGACACGACGAGGCCCCCGCACGCTCGGCGTGCGGGGGCCTCGGGGCTTCGTGGGCGGTCAGCCCTGCGCGGCGCCCGCCGCGGCGATCTGCGCACGGACGTCGTCCATGTCCAGCGCCTTGACCGCGTCGACGACCTGCTGCAGCGCCGGGGCCGGGAGGGCACCCGCCTGGTTGAACACCAGGACGCCCTCGCGGAACGCCATCAGGGTCGGGATCGACGTGATCTGCAGCTCGGCCGCCAGCTGCTGCTCGGCCTCGGTGTCGACCTTCGCATGGACGATGTCGGGGTGCTGGTCCGACGAGTCCTCGAAGATCGGGCCGAAGCGCTTGCACGGCTGGCACCAGTCCGCCCAGAAGTCGACCAGAACGATGTCGTTCTCGGTGATCGTCTTCTGGATGGTGTCGGCCGTCAGCTCGGTCGTGGCCATCAGTCGCCTCCTGTTGTCGTGATTGACGCCAGTAGAGCGCCCGTCCGCCCTCCAGTATTCCCGCTGCCCGCGCACCCCGCCGCCGGGGCCGCCCGCGCGCCCGCGCACCAGCCGGGAAGCGCCGTCCCGCGCGTCGGGGTGTCGCCGGGCCCGGTGACCGGGGTACAACTGCCAGGTGACCGACACGGCTGACCTGCCCCGCGAGCCCGAGCGCCCCTCCGGGTGGCTGAGTCCCGAGGGCATCGCGGCGGCGCGCCGCTCGCTCCCGCTGCTGTACGTCGACGCGGTCCCGGTGCGGGTGGACGACTCCGGCGACGTCGTCGCCGTCGGCCTCCTGCTGCGGGTGACGCCCGAGGGCGTCATGTCGCGGGCGCTCGTCTCCGGCCGCGTGATGTACCACGAGCGGGTGCGGGACGCCCTGCTGCGGCACATCGAGAAGGACCTCGGACCGGTGGCGCTGCCGCAGGTCCCGCCGACGCCGCAGCCGTTCACCGTCGCGGAGTACTTCCCGACGCCCGGCGTGACGCCGTACCACGACCCCCGGCAGCACGCGGTGTCGCTCGCCTACGTCGTGCCGGTGACCGGCGACTGCCGGCCCCAGCAGGACGCCCTCGACCTGGCCTGGCTGACGCCGGAGGAGGCGTGCAGCGAGCAGGTGCAGATCGAGATGAACGGCGGCCAGGGCCTGCTGCTGCGCCAGGCGATGGCGCACGTCGGCCGGATGCCCTGAGGATCCGGTGACCACCGACGCCGCTCCCGCGACCCCCGACGCCGTCGGCCGGGGCTGGACCGCGTCCGCCCGGGTGCTGCACGCGCTGCTGGCGCTCGCCGCGCTGACCGGCGTCGCCCTGGAGGTCAGCCGGGCCCTGGCGTTCGAGCCCACCACGGACCTGAGCGGCACCGAGCGGCTGGTCCGGCTGTTCTCGTACTTCACCATCCAGTCGAACCTGCTGGTGCTGGTCGCCTCCGCCCTGCTGGCCCTCCGCCCGGCGCGGGCGGGGCGCGTGATGGCCGTCCTGCACCTCGACGCGCTGCTGTGCATCGCCGTGACCGGCGTCGTCTACCACGCGGTGCTCGCCGACGCCGGGGCTGACCTCACGCCGTCGGGTGACCTCGCGAACTTCCTGCTGCACACCGTCTCCCCGATCGGCACGTGGGTGGTGTGGCTGCTGGTCGGGCCGCGCCCGCGGTTCCGCACCGCGACGGTGGCCTGGTCGGTCGTGTACCCGCTCGGCTGGATCGCGTACACGTTCGTGCGCGGCGGGATCACCGGGTGGTACCCGTACCCGTTCCTCGACGCGGGCGCCCTCGGGCTGGCGGCCGCGGCCCGGAACACCGCGCTGGTCGCGGTCGGGTTCCTGGTGCTCGCGCTGCTGGTGCGGCTGCTGGAGCGCGTCCTGCCCGCGACGCCGGGGCCGACCGGGCGAGGTCCCTCCGATCCCCGGGGGCGCGGACGGGGGTGACCGGTCGTCACCACCGGGCGGCGCACCCGCCACCCGGTGGCGGTGGTCCGGGCGCGGCGGTGGCGCGGCCCGCGGAGCCGCAGCCCGGACGTCGTGATGACGCACCGACCACCCGTCCGGGAGGGTCCCCTCGGGGTGGCCGGTGCGTCGTGCTCAGCGCCGGGGTCGGAGGACCGACCGTCCGACACGGAGGGTCGTCCCCGTCGTCACGAGCAGCAGAGCAGCAGCAGCGGCCAGCACGAGGCCGGTGACACCGGTCAGCGCGAGGACGCCACCGTGTCCGCCCGTGTCGACCCTGTCGACGCCGGTCTGCTCACCGGGGCCGCCGCCCTCACCGAGGTCGCCGTCCGCACCCGGGCCGCCGTCCCCACCCGGCTCACCGTCCCCACCCGGCTCACCGCCCTCACCCGGGCCGCCGTCCCCAGCCGGCTCACCGTCCTCACCCGGGCCGCCGTCCTCACCGGGGTCGGGTTCCGTGACCTGGTCGGCCTCCCGGACGACCAGGGTCGCGGGGAGCGTGGCGGTCCCGGCCGTGTTCTCGGCGTGGACGAGGAAGGTGAACTCGCCCACCTCGCCCGGGGTCCCGGACAGGACCCCCTCGGCGGACAGGTCGAGACCCGGCGGCACGACACCCTCGGCCACCGTCACCGACGGCGACGGCTCCCCCGCCACGTCGAACGCGAACCAGTACGCCTCACCCAGCACCGCCTCGACCGGCGTACCACCCAGCACCGGCGCGACCCCGACCGGCTGCGACCCGTCGACCTGCACCTCGATGCTCGTCGACAGCCGAGCCGTGCCCACCGAGTTCGTCGCCTCGACGTCGAACGCGAACACACCGACCTCGGTCGGGGTCCCGGTCACGCGCCCACCCGCGGACAGCACCAGCCCACCGGGCAGGTCCCCCCCGACGACCGAGACCACCGGAGCAGGAACGCCCTCGACGTCGAAGTCGAACGCGTACACCTCACCGACCACGGCCGCACCCGGCACACCACCCAGGGTCGGGCGGCTCTGCACGACCAGCACCACGTCCAGGTGCTCGGTCCCGACCACGTTCGTCGCCGACACCCGCACCGGGAACTCACCCACCACCTCCGGAGTCCCCTCCAGGACACCCTCCACCGACAGCGACAGACCCGCCGGCAGCACACCGGACGACACCGCCACCGTCGGAGCAGGCTCACCCGCCACCGCGAACACGAACCGGTACGCGTCCCCCACCACACCGGACGGCGGAGAACCCACCAGCGACGGACCCACCGTCGGCACCTCGGCCGCCCGGACCAGCACCGTCGCCTCGTGCGTGGCGGTCCCGGCCGTGTTCTCGGCGTGGACGAGGAAGGTGAACTCGCCCACCTCGCCCGGGGTCCCGGACAGGACCCCCTCGGCGGACAGGTCGAGACCCGGCGGCACGACACCCTCGGCCACCGTCACCGACGGCGACGGCTCCCCCGCCACGTCGAACGCGAACCAGTACGCCTCACCCAGCACCGCCTCGACCGGCGTACCACCCAGCACCGGCGCGACCCCGACCGGCTGCGACCCGTCGACCTGCACCTCGATGCTCGTCGACAGCCGAGCCGTGCCCACCGAGTTCGTCGCCTCGACGTCGAACGCGAACACACCGACCTCGGTCGGGGTCCCGGTCACGCGCCCACCCGCGGACAGCACCAGCCCACCGGGCAGGTCCCCCCCGACGACCGAGACCACCGGAGCAGGAACGCCCTCGACGTCGAAGTCGAACGCGTACACCTCACCGACCACGGCCGCACCCGGCACACCACCCAGGGTCGGGCGGCTCTGCACGACCAGCACCACGTCCAGGTGCTCGGTCCCGACCACGTTCGTCGCCGACACCCGCACCGGGAACTCACCCACCACCTCCGGAGTCCCCTCCAGGACACCCTCCACCGACAGCGACAGACCCGCCGGCAGCACACCGGACGACACCGCCACCGTCGGAGCAGGCTCACCCGCCACCGCGAACACGAACCGGTACGCGTCCCCCACCACACCGGACGGCGGAGAACCCACCAGCGACGGACCCACCGTCACCGCCTCCGCGGTGACGGTCACCGGGTCCGTGGCGGCTTCGCCGTTGGCGTTGCTGAACACGGCGCGGTACGTCTCCGTGCCGGTCGCGGTCAGGTCGAGGGCCAGCGTCGTGGTGGTGACCTCACCCTCGTGCGCCCAAGTCACCCGGTCCGCGTCCTCCTGGGGCTGCCAGGTGCCCGCGCGCTCGACCTCCCACTCGACCTCCGGCACCGGGTCACCCGACGCCGCCGCCGTGAGCTCGACGGTCTGCCCGACGAGCGCCCCGAGGGGCGCGACGGGGTGCTCACGCACGACCGGGCCGATCCCGAAGGTGTAGGCGTCCCGACCGTCTCGCGTGACCAGCGGGTAGCTCCCTGCTCCGCCCACCCGCAGCTCGACGTCGACGGTCCCACCCGGGTGCGCGGGGGTGACGGCACGCACGGTGCCGGCGTCCACCCGCGTCACGTCGGTCGCGGACGTCCCGTCGAACCGGACGTCGAGATCGGGCATGTCCACCGGGCCCCAGGGCGCGCTCTGCGTGCTCGAGATGACTCCGTTGCCGAGCTGACCGCTGTGCTGTGCGCCCCACGCCTGCACGGAACCATCGGGGTTCAGTGCGTACGCGGCGCCGGAGGACGCCGCGATCGGCAGGACGTGCGGGTTGCTCACGTCCGGCTCCGCCACGGCCGACGTCGTGACCCACTCCGGACGGTCGGTCCCCGTGCCGTAGTCACCACCGAGCTGTCCCTGGCGGTTGTCCCCCCAGCCGAAGACGTGCCAGGTCCGGGTCCCGGCGTTCAGGGCCGGGCCGACCGCCAGCGAGTAGTCGGCCCCGGCCACGACGGCCTCCACCGCGCTCAGCAGCGGCACCCCGGCCTGCGACGTCCCCAGCCGCCGGATCCGCACCGGGCTCTGCGCGGTGCCGCCGTCGGCGACCGACGCGTCATCTCCCAGCTGCCCGGACGAGTTGCTCCCCCATCCGTAGAGGTGGCCCAGGTCGGTCACGGCGAGCGTGTGCGTCCACCCCGCGGACACCTGGGTGATCCGGCTGTAGCCCTCGCCCGCGACGAGGGGCGCCGTGTCGACGATGCCGGGGGTGGCCTGGGAGTCCGTGGGCCGCAGGCCGAGGCCCGAGCCGAGCAGGTCGCCCATCCCCCAGGTGAACGGGACCCCGGAGGCCGCCAGGGCCACCGAGTGGAACTGCCCCGCCGAGATCTGCACGACGGTCCCGTTGGTGCTGCCCGGGCCGAGCTGCCACGTCGTCGCGACCGCCACCGGCGTGCGGGCCTCGGTGACGCCGAGATCACCGTTGCCGAGCTGCCCGTGCGCGTTGCTGCCCCAGGCGTACACGGTGCCGTCCTCCGCGAGCGCCAGCGCGTGCTGGTGCCCGGCGGCGATCTCGACCAGCCGCTTCCCGGTTCTCGCACCGGCCGCGACGGCCACGGGGACGTTCGAGCTCCCCGTCGCCCCGTTGCCCAGCTGCCCGGAGCCGTTGTCGCCCCAGGAGTAGACGGACCCGTCGTCCGCCAGCGCCAGGGAGAACCCGCCCCCGACCGCGGTACGGACGACGGTGACCCCGTCCAGGCCCACCACCGGGGTCGGGCTGGGGACGGAGGCCAGGGCGGAGCCGATACCCAGCTCGCCGCTGGTGTTGCTGCCCCACGCGTACACCCGACCGTCGGTGGTGAGGCCGAGGGCGTGGGCGGCGCTCGCGCCCGACGCGACGTGCGCGAAGCCCACCGGGCCCTCGAGGGTCACGACTGTTCCCCCCTGCGTCGGTCCGGAGCGGGGTGTGAGCGGCAGCTGCGTGTCGTCCGCCGCGGCAGGTGAGGGGACGAGCGCGAGCGCGAGCAGCGGGGAGAGCAGCAGCGCGAGCACGACGAGGAGGACCACCGTCCCGCGCGCGCGTGCTGGGAGGAGCGTTCTGAGGTGTGTGCTGTCGAGCATCTGTCAGCTTTCTGTGCGAGTGGACATGGGAAGGGTGGTCTCCGACCGCGGCGGCTCAGGAGGCAGGCACGAGCCCTGTCGCACCGGGCGACAAACCGTCCGGGCCCGCAGCAGCCGGCACCGTCGCACCGGGCGGGTCACCCGACGGCGCTGCGACCGGCACCACCACGATCGGCGCCTCGGACGTCTCCGCTGCGGGAGCGGTCGACGGGGTCTCGAGCGCCGCACCGTCCCCCGGGGCCTCGCACCCGTCGGCGCCGTCGTCCCTGGGGTCGGGGCGCCGGGGGAACGCCTCGTGGTAGAGGTCGTGGATCTGCCAGGACAGCTCTCCACGGTCGGCCACGGAGTGGCCGGTTCTCCGTGCCCACGCCCGGATCAGCGCGGCCGGGCAGTCACAATGTCGCGTCGCCATCTGCTCCTCGATCTCCTCAGTCCGTCACCGGCAGGGCGGACCTCCGTGCGCGCCGCAGATCGCGTCGAGCGGCGTTCCGGTCGACCTCCGGCCTCGGCCCGTCCGGGGCGGCGATCACGTCGGGCCCGCCTCCGCGACGCGCCCACGCATCCCGGGTGGCACTCCGAGCTCGGACCGGTCGGTTCACCGGCTTCTCCCCTCGTCGTGCCAGACCAGGTTCGAACCGGCCCGGTGGCGACCACGTGCGCAGGCGCACCCCCCAGCGCGCGCACGGCCGAGAATCAGGTACCGCTCGCGGAGAACAGCGCGAGTTCGCCGCGTCGCCACGCCGCACACCCGGGACCTAGGGCCTGCGGCCGACCCGTGCATCTCACGATGCGGGATCACCGCAGCGCCCCTGCGCCGCTCGTCGAGCCGTCCCCCGGGAGTGGCCGCCGTGCACGACCAGCTCCCCGACGCGCGCGGTCCGCGCCCTCGGCCGCCGGGACCTACGGCCCACGGGGCGAGCGTGCGCGACAGCGGGTGCGCACCTGGCCGCGGCCCCCGGCACGTGCGCATCGCGGAGTGGTCCACGTGTCACGCGTGGACGTGTCACTCACCCCCGGCGACCGTGGTCCAGTCTGTCGTTGACGTGCACCTGCACATCGGGCGTCCTGCCCCGCAACCACCGGCCGCGCCCTGGCGGCTGCGCCCCCGGTTCGGACCCGAGACCGGCCCGACCCCGCCGCTCGGGGGGGGCAGACCGCCACCCCCGTGGATCGACCTGGCGCCCCCGGTGCGGGTCCCGGCCGCTCATGCTCTCGGCGAAGGAGAAGCTCGTGCTTGGCGATGGAGCAAGGGGGTTCGCGATGCAGCCGCGTCCGCGCGTGTGGGGCCCACCCCCGGGCGGACTGGTCGGCAGGGACTTCGAGGTCGGGCGGGTCGTGGACCTGGTCGGCCAGACGCAGAACGTCGCGCTGGTGGGGCCGCACTGGTCCGGGAGGACCACCGTGCTCGAGGTGGTGTGCCGTGCGCTGGAGGACACCGGACGCCACACGCACCTGCTCCCGGCGTCCTGGCGCTGGTCGCGCCCGCGACCCACCCACGCGCCGCCGGCCGGGGCGTCGTTGGAGTCCTTCCTCGACCAGCTCGACGTCCGCGAGGTGATGGACCTGGGCTCCCCGCAGACCGACGTGCTGGTCGTCGACGACCTGGAGCACCTCGGCGCGCGCACGGCGCAGGTGCTCGGCAACCTCGCGCGCCGCACGGGGGTCCCGGTCCTCGTCTCCCGGCTGCCGCGGGACCCCGGCTCCGGGATGGAGTCCGACCTGAGCACGTCGTCCACCTGGGTCCAGGTCGACCTCGACCCCCTGGCCTTCGAGGACCTGCACCGTCTGCTCAGCGAGCGGCTCGGGGACACGCTGTCGCCGGAGGTCACGGCCGAGATCCTCCACGAGTCGGGAGGGTTGCCCGGGCTGGCCATCGCGGTGCTCGACGCCGCCCTGGCTCACGGGCGTGTGCGTCGCTCGGACGGCCTCTGGGAGGGGACCGCGGGGTGGGAGCGCGAGCTGAGCGCCATGTTCGCCCTGCTGCTCGACCCGCTGACGGCCGAGCAGCGCGGGGCCGCGGCCGTCCTGGCCCGGACCGGCGCCCTGCCCGCCGACCTCGCCGGGGAAGTGCTGACCCCGGACGCGGTCGCGGCCCTGCACGACCACGGTCTGCTGCACACGTCCACCGCGGTCGAGGGCACCCCGATCTCCCTGTTCCCCCCGGGCCTGGCGTCGCACCTCCTGAGCCAGGTCGATCCTCGCCTGGCCGTCGCGGCGTCCCAGGCGGCGCGGGCGGCCCAGTCCTCCGGTGCCGCTGACGTCCGCCGCGCCCGCGTCGCGGACCGGCTCACCAGCCCTGCGCCCCGACCCGCGCCCTCGCACGCCCACCACCCCTCGGGCATGCCGCTCGCGCTCACCGGGCTGGACACCGAGGGCCCGGTCGTCCGCCACGACCTCGCCTCCGCCGTCGAGGCCTGGCAGCGCTCGCACGGACTGCGCGACGCGCTCAGGCTGCTGCGCCTGACCACCCCGGACCCCCGCGGGGCGGGCATCGTCGAGTCCGTGTTCGCGAAGACGGACACCGCCACCGAGCGATCGGCATCCGCCCACGTCGAGTTCCGGTACGCCGCCGCCCGGTGGTCGATCATCCAGGGCGACGATCCCCACGCCGTCGCCGACCGGCTCCGCGAGGCCGACGAGCCCGAGGCCGCCGTCCGCGAGTCGCTGTGGCTGCTGGGCTACCTGCTCGACGTCGAGTTCGGCATCCTGCCCGAGGAGTACGAGCGCACGCTCGCCCCGTACGTGAGGGGACACGGTTCCGGGGCCGCGACGGCCCGCCTTGTCCTCGCGGCCTGCCACACGCTCGCCGGACGCCAGCCTCCCGCGCGGAGCCTGCTGGACGTCGACCGCTCGAGCTGGCCCGACTGGCTCGACCGGACCGCCCAGCTGCTGCTCGGCCTGTCGTCGTACGCCACGGGAGACCTCGCGGGAGCGATCGAGCACGGCATCGCCATGCGCATCCGCGCCAAGCGCGACCTGTCGACGTCGTCCTGGGCCCACGGCACCTACGTCGCCGCCCTCGGACTGGCCGCCCGCGGGTGGATGGACGACGCCCGGGGGCACCTGCTCGGCCTGCTCTCCGTCCCGCACTCGTGGACCGACCCGTTGCCCGCCCAGCAGGCCAGCCGCAGCATGCTCGTCCTGCTGTCCGTCCTGACGTCCCACAGCGCGCTCGCGCCGGGACTCGTCGAGAGCGCCACGTCGGCCACCCACCAGGGCCACGCCCTGCCCTGCAGCGGGAGCACGTTCTTCCACGCGATGAGGGCGTACGCGCAGGGCGACGTCGCCTCCGCCGCGACGGCTCTCCGACGCAGCGCGGACGACCTGCGCCGGGGCGGGCTGGTGCTCCCGGCGGAGACCCTGGAGCTCACCCGGCTCCTCATCGACCGGGAGGCGGCCATCCCCGACCCGACCGGCTCGGGCCCCTCGCGCATCGCCGGTCCCTACCTGCGGGCCCTGCTCACCGCCCGCACCGCGCTCACGCGCGAGGACCCCGAGATGCTGCTCTCGGCGGGCGCGCAGTTCGAGCTGCTCGAGATCCCCGTGGAGGCGGCCCGGTGCTACACCTCGGCGGCGGAGCTGTTCCACCACGCCGACCAGCCGGACCGCACCGCCCAGGCCACGGCCTCCGCGGCCGCCCTGCACCACACCGCCCTCGCCTCCCTGACCGCCCGCCCACGGCACCGGCTCAGCAAGCGCGAGACCGAGATCATCCACCTCATCGCCCAGGGCCGCACCAACCCCGAGATCGCCAGGGTGCTCTTCATCAGCGTGCGCACCGTCGAAGGGCACATCCGCCAGATCCGCCGCAAGACCGGCGCCACCGACCGCACCTCGCTCGGCGACCTCAGCGCGTTCTCCGCCTGACCCGCACGCGCGCCGACGGCGCGGAAGGGGTGGACGCCACGCCGCCCCCGAGCGCCGACCCCGGGGCGGCCGGCCTCAGAGGTCCAGCGTCGGCCAGTCCGCCAGGTCGGCGCGCATCGCCCGGTCGTGCGTGGCGACGACGACCGCCGCCGACGTCAGCCGCAGCGCCTCGGTGAGCGCGTCCACCAGCGCGATGGACAGGTGGTTCGTCGGCTCGTCCAGCACGAGCACGTGCGGCGCGGCGACCAGGGCGGCGGCGAGCTCGAACCGGCGCCGCTGCCCGACCGACAGCTCGCCGAGCGGCCGGTCCAGGTCGGTCTCCTCGACCAGGCCGAGGGCGGCGACGGGCAGCACGTGCGCGGGGTCGAGCGCGCCCGCCTCCAGCAGGTCGAGCGCGCGCCGGGCTGCCGCCTCGAACCCCGTCATCCGGCGGCGCTCGGGGCTGTCGTCGTCCTGCGTGAGGACGCCGAGGCGGACCCCGTGCGCGACGGCGCGGTGGCCGCGGTCCAGGTCGAGCCGTCCCGTCATCGCGGCGAGCAGCGTGGACTTGCCCGCGCCGTTGGCCCCGGTGACGAGCAGCCGCCCGGCCGGGGGCAGGTCGACGCGGACCCCGGCGAGGTCGAGGCGACCGGCGACGCGCGGGGCGCGGACCTCCAGCAGCGGACCACCGGTGTACCCGGTGGGGATGCTCGGCAGGTCCGGGAACGCGAGGGCCGGGGGCGGGACGGGGACCTCGACGGCCTCGGCCTCGAGCTTCTGCACCAGCCGGTCGGCGGCCTTGACGTGGATGCGCGCGCGGGTGGCGCGGCGGTGCTTCTGCGAGCCCTTCGCGGGCCGCCACTCGTCGGACAGCCCCTCGTAGGACTCGTCCAGCCGCCGGGCGAGCTTCTCGGCACGCTTGCGCTCCTGCGCGTACCGGGCGCGCCAGCGGCGCAGCGCCTGGTCCTTCGCGAACCGGTACGTCGCGTACCGGGTCGCCCCGTACAGCACCGGGCGGCCGTCCATCGACGGGTCGAGGTCGAGGATCGCCGTCATGACGTCGTCCAGCAGCCGGCGGTCGTGGGTGACGATCACGACGACGCCCGGCCAGTCCTGCAGCTGCGCGGTGAGGTAGTCGATCCCGGCGGCGTCGAGGTGGTTCGTGGGCTCGTCCAGCAGCAGGACGTCGGCCCGCTCGGCGACGTGGCACGCGAGCCGGGCGCGGTACGCCTCGCCGACGCTGAGCGTGTCGAGGCGGCGGTCCGGGTCGCGCGGGGCGCCGAACCGGGTCAGGGCCTCGTCCACGCGCCGGTCGACGTCCCACGCGGCCAGGTGCTCGGCGGCGGCGATGGCCTCGGCGAGCGCGGTGAGGTCGCCCGCGTCGTGGTCGAACCCGGCGACGACCTCGTCGAGGTGCTCCGCGGCCGCGCGCACGTGGCCCGCGGTGCGGCGCACGAGGTCGCCCACGGTGGTGCCGGGCTCGACGTCGAGCTGCTGCGGGACGACCGAGACGGTCCCGGCCCGCCGGACCTCCCCCGAGGTGGGCACGAGGTCGCCGGCGAGCAGCCGCAGCAGCGTGGTCTTGCCCGCGCCGTTCTCCCCCACCACGCCGACGCGGTCCCCCGCCGACGCGGACAGCCCGACGGCGTTGAGCACGGGCCGCCCCGGGTACCCGAAGGTCAGCGCGTCGGCGACGAGGTGCACCCGTCCCGTGGCGCCGACCGGGGCCGCGTCCCGGCCGGCCGGGGGCCGGGGGGACGACGACGGGACCGAGGGACCGGGCACGCCGCGCTCAGCCCCGCAGGGCCGCGACGACGACCGGGACGAGCGCGCGGAACGCCTGCCCGCGGTGCGAGATGCGGTTCTTCTCCTCGGGCGCGAGCTCCGCGCAGGTGAGCGCGCCGCCCGCCGGGACGAGCACGGGGTCGTAGCCGAAGCCGTGCTCGCCACGCGGCGCGGTCGCCAGGGTGCCCTCCAGGTGCCCGAGCTCGACGTGCTCGGCGCCGTCCGGCGTCACGAGCGCGGCGGCGCAGGTGAACCGCGCGGCGCGGTGCTCGGGCGCGATGTCGGACAGCTGCGCGAGCAGCAGGTCGAGGTTCGCGCGGTCGTCGCCGTGCCGGCCCGCCCAGCGGGCGGAGAAGATGCCCGGGGCCCCGCCGAGCACGTCGACGGACAGCCCGGAGTCGTCGGCCACGGCGGGCAGCCCGGTGGCGCGGGCGAGCGCCCGGGCCTTGATCAGGGCGTTCTCGGCGAACGTCACGCCGTCCTCGACGGGCTCCGGGGCGCCGACGTCGCGGGCGCTGACCACGGACTCCGGGTCCAGGCCCGGCAGAGCGGGGACGAGGATCGCGCGCAGCTCGCCGAGCTTGTGCGCGTTGTGCGTCGCGAGGACGAGCCGCGCGGTCACGCGTCCGACCCGCCGCGCACCGTGACGGGGCCGCCGACCGCGGGCAGGGCCAGGACCTCGTCCTGCACGCGCGCGAGCTCCTTGGTGCCGACCAGGGCGAGGTCGAGCAGCGCGTCGAGCTCGGTGCGGTTGAACGGCGCGTGCTCGGCCGTGCCCTGCACCTCGACGAAGTCGCCCGAGCCGGTGACGACGACGTTCATGTCCGTCTGCGCGCGCACGTCCTCGACGTACGGCAGGTCCAGCACCGGGTGGCCGTCCACGATGCCGACGCTGACCGCGGACACGGAGTCGCGCAGCACCGACCGGCGGCCGTCCACCGAGCCCTGGGCGATGCCCCACGCGACGGCGTCCGCGAGCGCCACGTAGGCGCCGGTCACCGAGGCGGTGCGGGTGCCGCCGTCGGCCTGCAGCACGTCGCAGTCGAGGACGATGGTGTTCTCGCCCAGCGCGGCGACGTCGATGACGGCGCGCAGCGAGCGGCCGATGAGCCGGGAGATCTCGTGCGTGCGGCCGCCGATCTTGCCGCGCACGGACTCGCGGTCGGAGCGGGTGGTGGTGGAGCGCGGCAGCATCGCGTACTCCGCGGTCACCCAGCCCTCGCCGGAGCCCTTGCGCCACCGGGGCACGCCCGCGGTGAACGACGCCACGCACAGCACCTTGGTGCCGCCGAACTCCACGAGCACGCTGCCCTCGCCCGCGTCCAGGTAGCGGCGGGTGATCGAGATCGGGCGCAGGGCGTCGGCGGCGCGGCCGTCGGCGCGGGCGGGCGTGCGGGCGGAGTCGGAGGTCATCCCCCGAGCCTAACGACACCACTCAGGTAGGCCCGCCAGCACCACTCAGCCGGGGCCGGACGGGCACCCTCGGTGGTCGCGGGGCTGCCACGCTGCGGGACGCGAGCCGCACCACCGGTCCGGTGCGGCCGCCGGCACCCCGAGGAGACCCCCGCATGATCTGGCTGCACCTGCTCGTCGTCCTCGGGGCGATCCTGCTCGGCGCGCGGCTCGGCGGCATCGCGATCGGCTACGCGGGCGGCCTCGGCGTCCTCGCCCTCGCGGTGCTCGGCGTCACGCCCGGCGACATGCCCCTCGACGTCGTGTCGATCATCATGGCCGTGATCGCGGCCATCGCCGCGATGCAGGTCGCGGGCGGCATGGACTGGCTGGTCGACGTCGCCGCGCGGCTGCTGCGGCGCAACCCCCGGCACCTCACCTTCCTCGCCCCCGTCGTGACGTTCCTCATGACCGTGATGGCGGGGACGGGGCACACGGCGTTCTCGACGCTGCCCGTGATCGCGGAGGTCGCGAAGGAGAACGACCTGCGGCCCGCCCGGCCCCTGTCCATCGCGGTGGTCGCCTCGCAGATCGCCATCACGGCGTCCCCGATCTCCGCGGCCGTCCTGTTCTTCTCGGGGCTCCTGGAGGAGAGCGGGACCGGGGTCGACTACCTCGGGCTCCTGGCCGTGGCGATCCCGTCGACGTTCTTGGCGTGCCTGGCGACGGCGGCGGTCCTCACCGTCGTCGACCGCGCCCGGGGCCGCACCCGGCTGTCCGACGACCCCGAGTACCAGCGGCGGCTCGCCGCGGGCACGGTCGTCCCGCCCCGACCCGCCGGGCAGGCGCGCGAGGTGCGCCCGGGCGCCCGGCTGTCGGTCGCCGTGTTCGGGGTCGGCCTGCTCGCGGTGATGGCGTACGCGACCCTGATCTCCGAGAAGGCCGGCGTCATCACGGACCCGGTCATGGGTCGGGACCAGGCGATCATCGCGATCATGCTGAGCGTCGCGGCGGTGATCGTCCTCACCTGCCGGGTCGAGCCCGCGCAGGTCCTCACCGCGTCGACCTTCCGCTCCGGGACGAGCGCCTGCCTCTGCGTGCTCGGCGTCGCCTGGCTGGGGCTGACGTTCTTCGCCGCCCACGAGGACGCGATCCAGCACGCCGCCGGGGACGTGCTCGCCGGGCAGCCCTGGCTGCTGGCGGTCGCCCTGGTCCTCGCGTCGGCGCTCATGTACTCGCAGGCGTCCACGGCCCGCGCCCTGATGCCGACCGCCCTGGCGATGGGCGTCGCCGCCCCCGCGGCCGTCGCGGCGTTCCCGGCCGTGTCCGCGCTGTTCGTGCTGCCCACCTACCCGACGCTGCTCGCCGCCGTCGAGATGGACGACACCGGCACCACGCGGATCGGGAAGTACGTCTTCGACCACCCGTTCCTGGCGCCCGGGATGATCGCCATCACGCTGTCCGTGGCGTTCGGGTTCGCGATCGGCGCCGTCGTGCTCTGACGGCCGCGTCGAGTCAGAGCGTGACGACCATCCCCGGCACGGCCAGGTCGACCGGCCCGCCGTAGACCGCGCGGGCCTCGTCCAGGCTCTCCTGCGGGTCGTTCCACGCCACGAGGTGCGTGAGCAGCAGGCGGCGCGACCCGCCGCGCTCGGCGGCCAGGCCCGCCCGGCGGCCCGTGAGGTGCACACCGCGCGGCGCGGCGGGCAGCGACTCCACGTACGCCGCCTCGGCGAGCAGCAGGTCGGCGTCGCGCGCGAGGTCGTCCAGACCGGGGCACTCGTCGGTGTCCCCGGTGTACGCGAGGGTCACGGTGCGCCCGGGCTCGACCGACGACGGCCCGGTGACCCGGAACCCGAACGCCGGGACCGGGTGCTCCACCGGCACCGGCTCGACCGTGAACGGCCCGACCCGCACGGCCTCGCCCGCCCGCCAGGTGCCCAGCGCGAGGTGCTCGGCGGTGTCGGTGGCCGGGTCGTGCCCGGAGAGCTGCGCGAGCCGCTCGCGCACGCCCTCGGGGCCGTGCAGCGGCAGCGGCTGCTCCCGCAGCCCGCGCGGGTCGTACCGGAGCATCACGCCCAGCACCACGACGTCGGCGACGTGGTCGGCGTGCAGGTGGCTGATCGCGACCGCGTCGAGGTCCGCGGGCGGCAGGTGCCGCTGCAGCGGTCCCAGCGCCCCGTTGCCCAGGTCGAGCAGCAGGTTCCACGTGCGGGTCCCGCCCGCACCGTCCGGCCCGTCCGCCTGCAGCAGGTAGCAGGACGCGGCGGAGTCCGGGCCCGGGAACGAGCCCGCGCTGCCCACGACGACCAGCCTCATCGGCACCTCTCCCCTGAGTCGGGCACCGACGCGGCGACGGTGACCCGGGTTCATGATGCCGTGCCCGCCCGGACCGTGCCGGGCCGTTGCGCCCGGCGGTGACGTGTCGCTCGTCACCCCGCCGGGCGGCGCGAGCGGCTCAGCGCAGCGCGCCGCGCGCCTCCACGTGCCGGACCTCGGGGCCCAGGAACCGGCGGGCGAGCGCGGCGAACGGCTCGGGGTCGCCGGTGGCGAGGAACCGGTGCTCGGGCGCCCCGGCGGCGGGGTCGCGCTCCAGGTCGTGCGCGACGAGCGTGCGGTAGACGTCCTTGGCGGTCTCCTCCGCGCTGGACACCAGCGTGACGTCCTCGCCCATGACGTAGGAGATGACGCCGGTCAGCAGCGGGTAGTGCGTGCAGCCGAGCACGAGGGTGTCGACGCCCGCGTCCTTGACCGGCGCCAGGTAGGTGTCGGCGACGCTCAGCAGCTCGGGCCCGGAGGTCACGCCCGCCTCGACGAACTCCACGAACCGCGGGCACGCCTGCGTCGTGAGGTGCACGCCGGGCGCGACGGCGAACGCGTCGTCGTACGCCCGGGACTCCACCGTGGCCTTCGTGCCGATCACGCCGATCCGCCCGGACCGGGTCGCGGCGACCGCGCGGCGCGCCGCGGGCAGGATCACCTCGACCACCGGGATGCCCTTGCGCAGCGTGTACCGCTCGCGGGCGTCGCGCAGCACCGCCGAGGACGCCGTGTTGCACGCGATGACCAGCATCTTCACCCCGGCGTCGACCAGGTCGTCCATCACCTCGAGGGCGTGGGC
The DNA here is from genome assembly GCF_003696205.1 of Cellulomonas triticagri. GTDB lineage: Bacteria > Actinomycetota > Actinomycetes > Actinomycetales > Cellulomonadaceae > Cellulomonas > Cellulomonas triticagri. The sequence continues at coordinate 39,389 of NZ_RFFI01000003.1, read as the reverse complement.
GCGCACGGCCGCCAGCGGCTTGGGGCCGTAGGGGGTGTTGAGGGTGTCGCCGATGTAGAGCACCGACTCGTGGGGCAGCTGGTCGATGATCGCGCGGGCGTTCGTCAGACCTCCCACCCCGGAGTCGAAGATCCCGATGGGAGCGTCGTTCACGACGTCGAGCCTAGACCTCCGGCGGGACCGGCACGTCCGGGAAGGTCCGGCAGGTCCGGACCGGCGTCGTCCGGCAGCTCGGGGAGGTCCGCGAGCAGGCAGGCCATCAGCGTCTCCTGCCACCAGCCCAGGGCCAGGAACACCGAGCCGAGGTACTGCCGGGCCTGCGCGGCGTGGTCGTCGGCGCCCGGGCGGGTCGCGACGACCTCGTCCTCCAGCCGGGCGCTCGCCTCCTCGTCGGTGACGCCGAGCCGCTCGCCGAGCACCAGGCGCACGTCGGTCAGCGTGGCCGCGAGCGCCGGCGCACGCGCGACGTCCACCCGGACCACCGCGGCGGCCTCGTGCCGACCCCGGGTGCGCCGCGACCGGCGCGAGCCGGCCGCACCGTCCCCGGCGTCCGCGCCGTTCGCCAGCGCGTCCACCGCGAGCGCGTCGAACAGCTCCGCGAGCCGGTCGATCTTCTGCTGCCGCAGGTCGTCCTCGGTCAGCCGCCGGAACTCCTGCGACACGGCGGCGTCGTCGCGCGACGCGTCGGGCAACAGCCGGTGCACGGCGGGGTCGTCGGGCGAGGGCAGCGGCTCCAGCCGCAGCCGCATCAGCAGGGACGCCTCGGCGTCGGCCGAGGCGTCGGCGCGGTGCGCCCGCCCGGTCTCCCGGGCGCGCTCCTCGAACCGGCCGCCGCCCAGCAGCTCGGCGACGTCCGCGACCACGGTCGCGAGCACCTCGCGCTCGCCCGGGTCGACCTCGGCGACCAGCGCGTCGCCCTCGCGGAGGAAGGCGCGCACCTAGTCGTCCGCCCGCTGCAGCGTGGCCCACAGGCCGAAGGAGTGCATCGCCTGCACGTCCACCTCCATCTGCTCCCGGTTGCCCGTCGACACCGCGGACCGGCCCTCCTCGTGCACCTGCATCATCAGCTTCTCGGCCTTGGCCTGCGGGTACCCGAAGTACGACCGGAACACGTACGTGACGTACGACATGAGGTTGACCGGGTCGTTCCACACGACGGTGACCCAGACGTCGGCGAGGGCGCCCTCCGCGTGGGCGGTCTCCTCGGGTGCGATCTCCACGGACACCCGTCCACTCTAGGTGCCCGGCGGGACCCCGGCGGGCGTGCCGCTTACGGTGTGCGCATGACGTCGAGCACCGCGCTGCTGACCGACCGCTACGAGCTGACCATGCTGGGGGCCGCGCTGGCCGACGGCACCGCCGACCGCCGCTGCGTCTTCGAGGTGTTCACGCGGCGGCTCCCGCACGGCCGCCGGTACGGCGTGCTCGCGGGGACCGGGCGGGTGCTGGAGGCCCTGGCGGACTTCCGGTTCGGCGACGAGGAGCTCTCCTGGCTGGAGCGCGAGGATGTCGTCGACCAGCGCACGCTGGCCTTCCTCGCGGACTACCGGTTCACCGGCAGCATGACGGGGTACGCCGAAGGCGAGATCTTCTTCCCGCACTCCCCCGTGCTCACGGTCGAGGGGACCTTCGCCGAGGCCGTGCTGCTGGAGACCCTGGTGCTGTCGGTGCTCAACTACGACTCGGCCATCGCGTCGGCGGCGTCCCGGATGACCAGCGCCGCGATCGGCCGTCCCGTGCTGGAGATGGGGGCGCGGCGCGCGCACGAGCAGGCCGCCGTGGCCGCCGCGCGCGCCGCCGCCGTCGCCGGGTTCGCCGGGACGTCGAACCTGGAGGCGGGCCGCCGGTACGGCATCCCGACGATCGGGACCGCCGCGCACGCGTTCACGCTGCTGCACGACGACGAGGAGACGGCGTTCGCCGCGCAGGTCGCCTCCGCGGGCCCCGGGACGACGCTGCTGGTCGACACGTACGACGTGAAGCGCGGGGTCGAGCGGGCCGTCGCGGCCGCCGGGACCGGCCTCGGCGCGGTGCGGCTCGACTCCGGGGACCTCGGGGTGCTCGCGCAGGAGGTGCGCGCGCAGCTCGACGGCCTCGGCGCCCGCGACACGAAGATCGTCGTGACGTCCGACCTGGACGAGTACGCCATCGCCGCCCTCGCGGTCGCGCCCGTCGACTCCTACGGCGTCGGCACGTCGCTGGTGACCGGATCCGGCGCACCGACCTGCGGCATGGTCTACAAGCTCGTCGCCCGCGAGGGCGCGGACGGCCGCCTCGCCCCCGTGGCGAAGGCGTCCACCCAGAAGACCTCCGTCGGGGGGCGCAAGACCGCCGCGCGCCGCCTCGACCCGGCGACCGGGCGCGCCGTCGCCGAGGTCGTCGTCACCGGCGACGACGCCGCGGTCACCGCGTGGCAGCCCGGCGCGGGCCTGCGGGGGCTCGTCGTGCCGCTCGTGGTCGACGGCGTGGTCCAGCCGGGGTGGACGGGTGCGGAGGGCGTCGCTGCCGCGACGGTCCGTCATGCCGCCTCCCGGGACGAGCTCCCCCGCGGCGCGCGCCGGCTGTCCGCCGACGAGGCCGCCCTGACGACCGAGACCCGCACCGTCTAGAACCCCCACGCACGACGACGCCCGCACCACCGGGAGGCGGTGCGGGCGTCGGCGACGTCTGGAGCGCGTGTCGCTACACGCTCGCCTTGCCGCGTCGCAGCAGGCCCAGGATCAGGCTGACCACGAGCACGGCGATACCGATCCAGATGAGGATCTTGGCGGCCTCGACCGCCACGCCGACCACGAGCAGGACGGCACCCAGGATGATGAGGATCAGCCACGTGGGCATCTGACGGCTCCCTTTTTCGTCGAACCAGCAGGGTCACGAATGCCCTGCTCACAGCGACGACACTGACACCGGTTCACCCGTTCCGCACGTCGAGCGCCGAGGTGCGGGAACCACCTCCCGGTGCTACGGGGCCGGTGTCAGCGCTGGCCGACGAACCAGCGGCGGAGCATCGCCACGCGCTGCTCCAGCTGCGCGGGGTCCGCCAGCGCCACCTCGGGTCCGCCGCACCGGCGCCGCAGCTCGGCGTGCACCGCGCCGTGCGGCTGCCCGCTCTTGCGCGACCACGCACCGACCAGCGTCGCGAGCTCCTTGCGCAGCTCGGCCTGCTTGCGGTGGTCCATCTCGGCGAGGTCCTCCAGGGCCTGCGCCTTCGTCTTCTTCGCGCTCTGCTGACTGGCCTGCCGCTGCCGCAGCAGCGTCGTCACCTGGTCGGGGTCGAGCAGCCCGGGCAGGCCCAGGAAGTCCAGCTCCTCGTCCGAGCCGACGTCGCCGCCGGTGCCGAACTCGCCGCCGTCGAACAGCACGCGGTCGAACGACGCCTGCGCCTCCAGCGCCTCGAACGTGCCCTGGAGCGCGTCGGAGCCCTTCTCGGACCGGTTGGCCTCCGCGACCAGGGCGTCCTCGGGGTTGTAGCCCTCGCCCTGCTCCTCGGCGGTCAGCGGCCGGTCGAGGGCGTGGTCGCGCTCGACCTCCATGCTGTTCGCGAGCCCGAGCAGCGGCGCGACGCTCGGCAGGAACACCGAGGCCGTCTCGCCGCGCTTGCGGGCCCGGACGAACCGGCCGACGGCCTGCGCGAAGAACAGCGGCGTCGAGGTGCTGGTCGCGTACACGCCGACCGCGAGGCGGGGCACGTCGACGCCCTCGGAGACCATGCGCACCGCGACCAGCCAGCGGGAGTCGTCCGCGGAGAACTCGTCGATGCGGGCGTTCGCCCCGTCGTCGTCGGACAGCACGACCGTCGGGGACGTCCCGGTGATCCGGGCGAGGTGCCCGGCGTACGCGCGGGCGTCCGTCTGGTCGGTCGCGATGACCATGGCGCCCGCGTCGGGGACGCTGCGCCGCACCTCGGTGAGGCGGCGGTCCGCGGCGGCCAGCACCGACGGGATCCACTCGCCGTCCGGGTTCAGCGCGGTGCGCCACGCCTGGGCGGTCATGTCCTTGGTCAGCGGCTCGCCGAGGCGGGCGCTGACCTCGTCGCCCGCCTTGGTGCGCCAGCGCATCGCCCCCGAGTACGTGAGGAACAGCACGGGCCGCACGACGTGGTCGCGCAGCGCCTCGGAGTAGCCGTACGTGTAGTCCGCCTTGCTGCGGCGGATGCCGTCGGCCCCGCGCTCGTACTGCACGAACGGGATCTGCGCGGTGTCGGACCGGAACGGCGTGCCCGTCAGCGACAGGCGGCGCGTCGCGCCCTCGAACGCCTCGTGCACGGCGTCGCCCCAGCTCAGGGCGTCACCGCCGTGGTGCACCTCGTCGAGGATGACCAGCGTCGGGGCGGCCGTGGTGCGCGCGGCGTGCAGCGCGGGCTTCGACGCGACACCGGCGTAGGTCAGCGCGACGCCGTCGAACCCGTGACCGTGGCGGCCCTGGGAGTTCTTGAAGTTCGGGTCGAGCTTGATGCCGACGCGCGCCGCGGCGTCCGCCCACTGGTGCTTGAGGTGCTCGGTCGGGGCGACCACCGTGACCCGGCGGACGATGCCCGCCTGCAGCAGCTCGGTCGCGATCCGCAGCGCGAACGTCGTCTTGCCCGCGCCCGGCGTCGCCACCGCGAGGAAGTCCCGCGGCGCGGTCGTCAGGTACTGCTCCAGGGCCTGCGCCTGCCAGGCGCGCAGCTTGCCCGCCGTCCCCCACGGCGCACGCGACGGGAACGCCGGCGGCAGCTGCGATGCTGCCGACGTCGACGCGTGCGTGGTGGGTGCGGAGTGCGGGCGGTCCGCGGCGCTCACTGTCCGCCGGAGGAGTCGCCGGAACCCTTGCCACGGCCGAAGCCCCAGCGGCGACCGCCGCCGGACCCCTTGCCGGAGTCCCCGTCGCCGCCGTCCTGCGGCTCCCGGAGGCCCTCGAAGATCTCCTTGCAGACCGGGCAGACCGGGAACTTGTTCGGGTCGCGGCCCGGCACCCAGACCTTCCCGCAGAGCGCGACCACGGGCTTGCCGGACATCGCCGACTCCATGATCTTCTCCTTGCGCACGTAGTGCGCGAAGCGCTCGTGGTCGCCCGGCTCGCCGAGCTGCTCCTCCGGCCGCTCGAGGAGCCCGGTCGACCCGGCGGTCCCGGGGTCGGAGAGCCGGTCGGGCTCGGTGCTCGGCGGCAGAGGCTCACTCATGCCGCCCACGATACGCGCCCCCACCGACGTGCCCTTCCGTGCACGAGGTCGAGGGTTTGCTCGGATCACGCGGCCTGAACCCCTCGAACTCTCGGCAAACCCTCGACCTCACTGGTGCGACGCAGGGCAGCGGCCGCTCGGGTGGCGAGCGTCACGGGTGAGCGCAGGTCGTCCCAGGTGGTGCGGAGGATCCGCCAGCCGGCCTCCTCCAGCGCGTCCTGGCGCTGCTTCTCCGCAAACACGGCCTCCGCCGCGGTGCTGCCGAGCTCCCCCGAGTACTTCACGAACCCGTCGAACTCCACCGCGACCCGGGCGTCGCGCCAGCCGAGGTCGACCCGGAACCGGCCGCGTCGGGTCGCGACCTCCACCTGCGGCTCCGGGGACGGCAGCCCGTGCTCGTGCAGCGCGAGCCGGACGAGCGTCTCGCCCGGCGAGTCGGCCCGGGCGTCGGCCAGCGCCAGCACCGATCGGGCCCGCGCGGACCCCCGGCGGCCCGCTCGCGAGGCGATCAGCGCCGTGATCGCGTCGCCGTCCGCGCCGCGACGCAGCGCGGAGTCCGCGATGACCAGCGCGCGGTCCCGGGTCAGGGCGGCCGCGCAGTCGGCGACGGTCCGCTCCAGGCTCGTCACCGGCACCTCGTGCTGCCAGGCGCGCTCGAGCGGCGCGACCTCGCCGTGGTGCCGCACCACCGGGTCGCGCCCACGCCGGGAGGGTCGGGTCTCCTGGACCAGGTGAACGGCGTCCGCGAGCCGGTACGTCGCGCAGCCCCAGAGCACCGCGGCCGTCTCGTGGCTGAACCAGTGCGGCACCTGCAGCTGCGCGTGCACGGCGAGCGTCCGGGCGATGACGCGCCGCCGCAGGTCGCGAGCAGGTCCCTGGGACGGCGCTGTCGGTGCGTAGGCACCCCACCGCACGCGCTCGACCTGGCCACGGGCGTGCAGGCTCGCGAGCCGTGCGGGGTCGCCGTGGCGCGCGAGCAGGACCTCGGGCAGCACCTCGGAAACGGTCACGCCCCCCACCTTGCCCGCTCCCGCGCCCGCACTCCCAGCTCACCCCTCCCCCTGTGGACAGCGTGAGGCCGAGGTCGAGGGTTTGCGGCGAGATCGAGGGTTCCCAGGCCCGATTTCCGGGCAAACCCTCGACCTCGCGGGCACGGGCTACGCGCGGAGGATGGACTGCATGCGCTTGCCTCTCGCCACCTCGTCGACCAGCTTGTCCATCCAGCGGATCTGCTGCATGAGGGTGTCCTCGATCTGCTCGACGCGGATGCCGCAGATGACGCCGGTGATGAGGTCCGCCGCCGGGTTCATCGCGGGGGCCTGCGCGAAGAACGCGCGCAGGTCGCGCTCGTCGGCGACCGCCGCCGCCAGGCCGTCGGCGTCGTAGCCCGTGAGCCACGTGATGACCTCGTCGACCTGCGCGCGCTCACGCCCCTTGCGCTCGACCTTCGTCACGTAGAGCGGGTAGATGCTCGCGAAGCTCGTGCCGTAGATGCGGTGCTCGGCCACGCTGTGCTCCCGGTGCGTCAGATGCCCTGCCAGGACGGCTTGGCGGCGAAGGTCTCACGGTAGTAGGTGCCGAGCTGCAGGCGGCCCCCGGCGGCCTCGTCCACGAGGATCGTCACGTGCGGGTGGTGCTGCAGCACGGTGCCGGGCCACATGGCGCTGACGGGGCCCTCGACGAGCTGGTGCACGGCCTCGGCCTTGTGCTTGCCCTGCGCGAGCAGCACGACGTGCCGGGCGGACATGATGGTCGCGAGCCCCTGGGTGAGGCAGTGCGTGGGGACCTGGGCGACGTCGCCGTCGAAGAACCGGGCGTTGTCCTCGCGGGTCTGCCGGGTGAGCGTCTTGATGCGGGTACGCGACGCGAGGGACGACCCGGGCTCGTTGAACGCGATGTGCCCGTCGGTGCCGACGCCGAGGATCTGCACGTCGACGCCGTCGGTCTCGGCGATGGCCGCCTCGTAGGCCGCGCACGCGCCGGGGATGTCGGTCGCGAGGCCGTCGGGGCCGTGCACGTCGGCGGGGTCGATGTCGACGCGGGACGCGAACTCCGTCTCGATGACGTTGCGGTACCGCTCGGGGTGCTCGGCGGGCAGGCCGACGTACTCGTCGAGCATGAAGGCGCGGACGCCCGCGAAGGACAGCCCCTCCTCGGTGTGCCGCCGCGCGAGCTCGTCGTACACGGCGAGCGGGCTGGACCCGGTCGCGATGCCGAGCACGGCGGGCCGGTCCCCCGCCGCGGCGTGGGCGCGCACGACGCCCTCGACGGCGTCGGCGGCGAGCCGCGCGAGCTCGGGTCCGGGGGCGATGACGACCTCCATCAGGTCTCCTTCCGTCCGGCCAGCGCGGCGCCCACGGCACCCACCGGCACTCCGGGCGGGGCGAGGGTCACCCGCTCCGCCATGTGCATCGCGGCCAGGAACGCGGAGTCCCGGGCCGCACGGTCCAGCGCGGCGCGCACGACGTCGAGCAGCGGCGTGCCGAGCTCGCTGACCCCGCCGCCGACGACGACGTGAGCGACGTCGGTGGTCAGGACGAGCACCCGCACGGCGGCCGCGACGGCGTCGGCGAACCGGTCGCGCACGGCGACAGCACCAGCATCCCCTGCCGCGGCGGCCTGGAACAGGGCCACCGGTCCGGGGCGGTCCCCCGGGCCGGGCCACGCGGCGGTCAGCGCCCCGCCGGACGCGTACTGCTCGAGGCACCCGCGCTGCCCGCAGGGGCAGGGCAGCCCGTCGATGACGTGCACGAGGTGCCCGATCTCCCCCGCGGCGCCGGACGCCCCTCGGCGGAGGCGTCCGTCGAGCACGAGCCCGGCGGCGAGCCCGGTGCCGAGCGCGAGGAACGCGAGGTCGGGCTCGGGCTCGGGCAGCAGGTGCGCGGCGCCGAGCGCGGCGGCGTTGAGGTCGTTCTCCAGCGCGACGGGCACGCCGCCGACCGCGCCGGAGACGAGGTCGGCCAGCGGGACGCCCGCGTCGATGCCGAGGTTGACGGCGTGCTCGACGCGGCCGGCTGTGGTGTCGACGATGCCCGGCAGGCCGAGGCCGACGCCGACGAGGTCGGTGGTGGCGAGCCCGGCGTCGGCGAGCAGCCGGTGGACGGCGGCGGCGGCCGTGGCGGCGACGGCGTCCGCGCCGCGGGTGGTGGGCAGCCGCAGCCCCGGGCCGGCGGTGCCGTCGGGGGCGACGAGGACGCCGAGGGTCTTGGTGCCGCCGACGTCGAGCCCGACGGACCAGCCGCCCGCCCCCCCGGCGGCGTGCCGCCCGGCACGCGCCACCGGTGCCGCGACGGGCGCGACCGTGATCAGCTCGTCCACGTCAGCCCTTCACCGCTCCGGACACCAGCCCGGACGTCATCCGGCCCTGCACGAGCAGGAAGAACACGATGACGGGCACGGCGATCAGGGTGGACGCGGCCATGACCTCGCCCCAGTCGACGCCGCGGCTGGCGGACGACGCGAGGAACGAGCGCAACCACAGCGGCAGGGTGCGCGCGGACTCGGCGGGCAGCGCGACGAGCGCGACGGTGAACTCGTTCCACGCCTGCAGGAACGCGTACACCCCGGAGGCGACGAGCCCGGGAGCGAGCAGCGGGAACGTGATCCGCAGGAACGCCTTGGTGCGGCTGAGCCCGTCGACCATGGCGGCCTCCTCGAGCTCGATCGGCACCCCGGCGACGAAGCCCCGCAGCATCCAGATCGTGAACGGGACGACGGCGGCGGTGTAGAGGATCGAGACGCCGACGACGCTGTTCAGCAGGTTCGCCGACGACAGCATCCGGTACTGGGCGATGAACAGCCCCTCGGCGGGCAGCATCTGCACGAACAGCACCGCGACGACGAAGGTCAGCCGCCCGCGGAACCGGAACCGGCTGATCGCGAGGGCCGCGAAGAACGCGAACACCAGCACGGCGACGACGGTGAGCCCCGTGATCGCCAGGCTCATGCCGAGCGCGGAGGTGAAGGAGTCGCCGGACAGCACGGACCGGTAGTTGCCGAGGGTGGCGCCGGTCGGGAAGAACGTCGGGGTGGTGGACCGCAGCCGCGCGTTGGGCAGCAGCGACGACAGCACCATCCAGTAGACGGGGAACGCCCAGAGCAGGGCGATGACGACGGCGAGCAGGCCGAGCAGCACGCCGCGCACCCGGCGGGCGACGCGCGCCCCGGTGAGTGGCGCGCGGGCGTCGGTCCCCCGCGCACCGGCCGACGGCGGGGCGGGGGTGGCGGGCGCGGCGACGGTGGCGCTCATGCGTCCTCCTTGAGCAGGTTGCGGACGTAGGGCCAGCTGATGAGCACGGTGAGGGCGAGCACGAAGATCGACACGGCCGCGGCCCCGGCGAAGTCCTGGCGCCCGATGCCGAGCTCGAAGATGAAGTTGCCGAGCAGGTTCGTCTCGGACACGGGTGCCCCGGCGTCCTGGAGCAGCCGGATCTGGGCGAACACCCGCAGGTCCCAGATGATCTGCAGCAGCAGCACGATGGACAGCACGGGCCGCACGAGCGGCAGCGTGATGTGCCAGAAGATCCGGGTGGGCCCGGCGCCGTCGATGCGGGCGGCCTCGAGGACCTCGTCGGACACCTGGGTGAGGGCGGCGTAGACGGACAGCGCGACGAACGGCACCGACATCCACACGATGATCACGGTGGCGACGAAGAAGAACGACAGCGGCTGCGCGAGCCAGGTGTGCCCCTCGTACCGGTCGAAGCCCATCTGGACGAGCACCCAGTTGATGACGCCGGTGCGCCAGTCGAACAGCCACTTCCAGACGGTGACGGCCGCGACCATCGGCATGGCCCAGGCGAGCAGCAGGCCGATCTGCAGCACGATCCGGATCGCGGGGTGCACGGCCTTCATGAGCAGCGCGAGCAGCACGCCGATGCCGACGGTGGCGAACGCGTTGACGAGGCAGAACAGGATCGACCGGACGACGACGGCCCACAGCCGCTCGTCGGAGAAGATCCGGGCGTAGTTGTCGAGGCCGACGAAGGTCGGGGGCTGACCGAACTGCTGCGCGAGGCCGAACTCCTGCAGCGAGGTCACGGCCTGCCAGAACAGCGGGTAGCCGAGGCCCGCGAGCAGGACGGCGAGCGCGGGGACGATCAGGACGTACGGGGCGGCGCCGGGGCCGCGGCGACGTCGGCGCGGGGTGGGCCGCGCGGGGGGCGCGGCGGGCGGCGCGGTGGGCGCCTCGGTGCTGGGCATGCGGGGGTCTCCGGGCTCTCCGGGGGTGCGGGTGGTGCGACGTCGCCGGCCGCGGGGCGGGTGGCCCCGCGGCCGGCGCGGTGCGGGGTGCGTCAGCTGCCGTTGAGCATCGGCGTGATGCGCTCGTCGTACTCGGCGGCCAGCGCGGTCACGTCACCGCCCTCGGCGATCGCCTGGAACAGCTCCTCGTAGACGAAGGCGGCCTCGACGGCGGCCCAGCCCGGCGCGGCCGGGGTGAGCTTGGACGCCGCGGCGGTCTCGATCATCGTGGTGGCGAACTCGTCGTCGCCGAGCGAGTCGACGTACTGGGCGTTGGCCGGGCCGAGCCCGTTCTCGCCGAGCATCGTCTGGTACTCCTCGGAGAAGATGATCCGCAGCAGGTTCTCGGAGAGCTCCGGGTGCTGGGACTTCGCCGAGATGGCGATGTTGGAGCCGCCGGCGAACACCGGGGCGAGTCCGCCGTCGGTGCCGGGCAGTGCGAAGATGCCGAACTTGCTGGTGTCCGCCATGCCGTCGCGCACCTCCTCGCCGTCGTCGTTCGTGGTGAGGTCGCCGATGGACCAGCGGGCCCAGCCCGGGGCCATGATCGTCGCGGCAGCCGGGGCGGCGCCGTCCGTGCCGTCGTTGAGGAAGTCCCAGTAGGCGACGTCGCGCTCGGTGGCGGGGACGTTGGACGCGCCCTCGTAGACGGCCTGCCACTGCTCGAGCCCGGTGATGGTGTTCGGGTCGGAGAGCGTGGAGGTCCACTCGCCGCCGTCCTCGGTGGCGAGCTCGCCGCCGTTCGCGAACACCCAGGAGATGCCGTTGCGCCAGTCCTGGCCGCCGATGGCGAACCCGGACTGCGTGCCGTTGTTCAGCGCGGTCACGGCGTCGCCGAACTCGGCGAGGGTCGTCGGCTTCTCGACGCCCGCGGCGGACCAGACGTCCGGGCGGTAGAACATGTAGCGCGAGCCGAAGTAGTACGGCAGCGCGTAGTTCTTGCCGTCGGCCTGGCCGACCTCGACGAAGGACGGCAGCAGGTCGTCGCCGCCGAGCTCGTCGTACAGCGGGGTCAGGTCGCGGAACGCGCCGATGGTGGTGAACGTCGGCGACTGGGTGTTGCCGATCTCGACCACGTCGGGGGTGTTGTTCTCGTCCGGCAGGGCCGTCGTGAGCTTGGTGACGAGGTCGTTCCAGTCCTGCTCCTCGATGGTGAGCGTCGAGCCGGGGTTCTCCTCCTCGAAGGTCGTCTTGAGGTAGTCCCGCAGCTCGTCGGGCGTGTCCGCCCCGGCGAGCCAGAGGGTGATGTCGGCGGCCTCGGCGGTGCCGTCCGACCCGGACGAGCCGCCGTCGTCACCTGACGAGCACGCGGTGAGGGCGAGCGCGACGGCCGCACCGGCGGCCGCGATCCGTACGATCTTCACGTGGGTGTTCCTCCCTGGGAGAAGACGGGTCCTGCAAGACCCGCCTGGGGTGGGGGTACCGGCACTGCAGGCGGTCGGCTCGGGGTCGTCACGTGACCCCGAGCTGACCGGACAGCACGAGGGCGGCGGCGCCGGAGAGCGCACCGTCCTCGTCCAACGAGCTCATGCCCAGCGCGAGGTCCTGCCCCAGCAGGGGCATCGTCCGGGCCCGGACGGTGGCGAGCGCCTCGGCTCTGAGGGCTCCGTCCAGCAGCTCGGCGGGTCCGGAGAGCCGGACTTCGGCGAGGTTGAGCGCACTGACGACGGGAGCGAGGGCGAGGCCCAGCTTCCGTCCGACCGACGCGAGCACGGCGTCGGACTCCTCGGGGGTGGTGCCCGCGGTGGCGCGGCGCAGCGCGGGCAGGGAGAGCAGCGTCTCCAGGCACCCGGCGCGCCCGCAGGCGCAGGGCCGGGGCTGGGGGTCCCCGGCGCGGACGTCGCGGTCGTCCACGACGGTGACGTGGCCGATCTCCCCGGCGGCGTCGGCGCGGCCGCGCACGAGGGAGCCGTCGAGCACGATCCCGGCGCCGACGCCCTGGCCGACGGTGACGACCATGAGGCCGTCGCCGGGGGCGCCGCCGTAGGTGTACTCCCCCAGCGCGTGGGTGTTGGCGTCGTTGGCGACGTGCACGGGCAGGCCGAGCCGGGTGGTGAGGTGCTCGGCGAGCGGCAGGTCGTACCAGCCGCGGTTGGGGGCCTCGACGACGAACCCGGTGGAGTCGATGACGCCGGGCGAGCCGATGCCGACGCCGACGACGGGGCGGTCGGCGGCGGCGAGCAGGTCGCGGCAGAGGTCCTCGAGGACGGCGACGGCGTCGTCCCCGGTGCGGCCGTCGAGGGCGGCGGTGCGTCGGGCGACGACGACGCCGGTGAGCGTCATGACGGCGCCGCGCAGGCTGGCGTCGTCGGCGAGGTCGACGGCGACGACCTGCAGGTCCTCGGTGCGCATCCCGACGAGGGTCGCGGGCTTGCCGACCCGGCCCTCGGGGCGGACGCCCAGCTCGGCGACGAGGCCCTCGGCGATGAGCACGGACACCAGGTCGGAGACGGTGACCCGGGTGAGCCCGGTGGCCCGCGCGAGGTCGGCGCGGGACGACGGGCCCTGGTGGAACAGGTGCTGCAGCACGAGCGCGCGGTTGTGCGCCCGCGCGTGCTCGGGGAGCACCTTCGCGGTCGGGCGCAGCGCGCGTCCCACTCCCCGCAGGGCCGGGGCCCCGGGGCGGGACGACCGCGTCGTCTCGGTGGCTGACATGTTTGTTAGTAGACCTTCCTTACTAATGGCCGTCAAGGAGTTCGTGTGACCGTGACCACATCGTGACCGGGGGTTCACGAGCCCGACATCGACGCCGGGAATGCGCCGCCCGGTCCGGTCGCTGGGACCGGCATGGAGCTCGGCCTGTACACGTTCGGGGACGTCCACCCCGACCCCGTCACCGGCGCGGTGACCTCCCCCGCGCAGCGGCTGCGCGACGTGCTGGAGCGCGTGCGCCTGGCCGAGGAGGTCGGCCTCGACCACGTCGGCATCGGCGAGCACCACCGCCCCGACTACGCGATCTCCTCCCCCGCGACCGTCATCGCCGCCGCGCTCGCCCAGACGTCGCGGATCGGCGTCGGCAGCGCCGTCACCGTGCTGTCCACCGAGGACCCCGTCCGCGTGTACCAGCAGTTCGCCACGATGGACCTGCTGTCCGGCGGCCGCGTCGAGCTGCTGGCCGGGCGCGGCTCGTTCATCGAGTCCTACCCGCTGTTCGGTGCCTCGCTGGACGACTACGACGACCTGTTCGACGAGAAGATCCGGCTGCTGCTGCGGATCGACCGCGGCAACCCCGTCACCTGGTCGGGCCGGTTCCGCCCCGCCCTGCACGCCGCGGAGGTGCTGCCCCGGCCGCTGGACAAGCCCGGGCTCGGCGAGCACCTGCGGATCGCCCTTGCCACCGGCGGCAACCCGGCCTCGTCCGAGCGCGCCGGACGGCTCGGCCTGCCGGTGTCGTACGCGATCATCGGCGGGCGGCCCGCGGACTTCGCCGGGCTCGTGCGGCTGTACCGGCGCGCGCACGAGGAGGCCGGGCACGACCCCGCCACCCGCCGGGTCGAGGTCGCGGGGATGGGATTCGTCGCCGACGACGGGCGCGCGGCCCGGGACTTCTTCTTCCCCTACTGGCTGGACTCGATGCGCCGCATCGCCGCCGAGCGCGGGTTCGCCATCCCGAACCGGATCGCCTTCGAGTCCGGCTCGGCGAAGGGCGGCGCGTTCCTCGTCGGCGGCCCGGAGGAGGTCGCCGAGCGCATCGTCGCCCTGCACGGCGTCCTCGGCCACGACCGCCAGATCCTCCAGATGGACCTCTCTGGGGTCCCCCAGCGCGAGTCCCTGCGCGCCATCGAGCTCCTCGGCACGGAGGTCGCCCCGCTCGTCCGCGCGGCGCTGGGTAGGTGACTCCAGGGTGCGGCTGATGTCGGAGGCATGAGGCAAGATCTGGTGCAGGACGGCGAGGAGGAGCCGATGACACCGATGACCATCGTGGTGACGCGTGACGAACTGGTCGCGCGCCGGAACCGCATCCTGCAGTCGCTCGGCACCTCGATCGAGGCCCTCCGCGAGCGGGCAGAGTCGGGCAGCCCGTCCGCGGAGGAGTGGGAGGCGATCGCCGACCTGGAGGAGATCAGCTTCCTGCTCGACGACTCCGCCGATGACTTCTGAGCTGGAGGTCCGCTCCAAGGCATTCGCCGGCGAGATCGGAAGCGTGCTGAAGGACTCGCTCGGCACGGACACGCAGATCGTCTCGATCCGGTACGGCGATCGGTACGCCATCCGACCGGCAGGCGAGACGCCTGCTGAACGTCGGATCCCGCTGACCGTGAACGGCCAGCATCTTGCCGATCTCGCGGTTGCGCTCTACCAGACCCTCGATCACTCCGGCGCCCATCTGAAGACGACCCGCACGGACTTCGGCGTGTTCTCGACCCTCGATCGGACACCACTACTCAGGCTCGAGTACCGGAGCGACATGCGGGAGGACCCGGTCTGCCACTGGCAGTTCCACGCGGAACGTGGAGCGTTCACGCACCTTCTGTCGATCGCGAACTCCTCCGACGCACGTCGTGTGCCGAGCCCGCACGACCTGTCGAAGGTGCACCTACCTGTGGGTGGCGAGCGCTTCCGCCCGTGCCTGGAGGACTTCGTCGAGATGCTGATCCGGGACTGCGGCGTGGATGCCGCACCCGGGTGGCAGTCCGCGCTGACAGCCGGACGAGAGCGGTGGCGCCGACGACAGTTCCGGACCTCGGTACGCGATCTCCAGGACGAGGCTGCTGCCGTGCTCGAAGCGCACGGATGGACGCTCACACCCCCGACGTTCGCGTACGAGCCGCACCTTCAGCCGTATCGGTCCTGGTGAGGCGGTCGCCACCACGCTCCTCGGCCCAACCGAGCGCGCCTGGGTACCGCACCGAGCGGGTCGCCACCCGGACACCCTCGGCTAGGGCCTCCGCGACGCCGGCACCGCGCGCCAGGGACGCCGCCAGGGCGCCGTGCAGGACGTCGCCCGCGCCGAGGGTGTCCACCACCTCCGCCGCGGGGACCTCCTCGACCGGCACCTCCCGCACCTCGCCGCCGCGCTCGACGTAGCGCAGCGGGCCGCCGCCCGCGGACCGGGCGGCCGAGCGCACCGGCCAGCGGGCGAGCACGGCAGCGAGCAGGGCGTCCGGGTCGGGTCCTGCGGGGCGGCCCGCCTCAGGCGCCGTCGCGGCGGCTTTCACGTCGTGGGCCGGTCCGGGCACGTCGGGCAGCCGGAAGTCGGCCGACACGACCGCGTGGTCCACGTGCGCCAGCAGGTCGCCGAGACCGGGCTTCCACGAGCCGCCGTCCAGCGCCACCGGGACCCCGGCCGCATGGGCCGCCGCCGCCAGCGGGACCGCCGCCCCGAGGTGGTGGCCGTCGACCAGCACGGCGGTCGCCCCGGCCAGCACACCGGGCCCTCCCGGCACCGGGTCGGAGGGGCGGACGGCGGCATCACCCGGACGGGCACCGGCGGCGTGCGGGACCCCGCCCGCGAGCGCCGCACCCACCGCGACCGTCAGGTCCGGGGTGCCCGCGCCGTTCACCGAGACCACGGCGCGCTCCCCGGTGCCGCGCGTCACCAGGACCGTCGACACGGGCGGGGTCGCCGCCGTCCCCGCCGCGAGGTCCACGACCTCGACGCCCGCGTCGCGCAGCCCGCCCCGCACCAGGTCCGCCACCGGGCCCGAGCCGATGGCCGTGACCAGCCGGGTCCGCACCCCGAGGGCGACCGCCGTGGCGGCGGCGTTCGCGGCGGGCCCACCGAACCGCACGTCCAGACCGTCCGCCACGACCTTCTGGTTCGGGCCCGGGACCGCGTCGACCACCTGGACGACGTCGAGCGTGACGAGGCCGCAGCACACCAGCACCGGAGAGTCCACGCCCCCATCCTGCCCGCGACGCGGGGGCGCCAGGGCCGACGTCCCGTCCGCCCCCGGTGGCGGACTCGATACGGTGTCCTCTGTAGACCTGAGATCTCGAGAGGGACGACTGTGAGCACTCCCGTGGACGCCACCACCACCGGCGCCTGGACCGCCCTGACCGCGCACCGCGACGCGCTGACCCCGGACCTGCGGGCCTGGTTCGCCGCGGACGCCGAGCGCGCGACCCGCCTGACCCGGCAGCTGGGCGACCTGACCGTCGACCTGTCGAAGAACCTCGTCACCGACGAGACCCTGGCCCTGCTGGTCGCGCTGGCCGAGCAGGTGGACCTCAAGACCCGCACGGCCGCGATGTTCGCGGGCGAGCACATCAACGTCACCGAGGACCGCGCCGTGCTGCACACCGCGCTGCGCCGCCCGGCCGACGCCGAGCCGCCGCTGGTCGTGGACGGCCAGGACGTCGACGCCGACGTGCAGGAGGTGCTCGCCAAGGTCGCCGCCTTCGCGGAGAAGGTCCGCTCCGGCGAGTGGACCGGTGTCACCGGCGAGCGCGTCGAGACGGTCGTCAACATCGGCATCGGCGGCTCGGACCTCGGCCCCGTCATGGCGTACGAGGCCCTGAAGCCGTACGTGCAGGACGGCCTCGAGGTGCGGTTCGTGTCGAACATCGACCCGACCGACCTGGCCGAGAAGGTCAAGGACCTCGACCCGACGACGACGCTGTTCATCGTCGCGTCCAAGACGTTCGGCACGCTGGAGACGCTGACCAACGCGCGGCTCGCCCGCGACTGGCTCTGGCAGGGCCTGGTCGTCTCCCGTGCCATCGAGGACACCGACGAGGCACGCACCGCCGCCGTCGCGAAGCACTTCGTCGCCGTGTCGACCGCGCTGGACAAGGTCGCCGCGTTCGGCATCGACCCGGAGAACGCGTTCGGGTTCTGGGACTGGGTCGGCGGCCGGTACTCCGTCGACTCCGCCATCGGCACGTCGCTGGCCATCGCGATCGGCCCGGACGCGTTCGGGGAGTTCCTCGAGGGCTTCCACGTCGTCGACGAGCACGTCCGCACCACGCCGTTCGAGCAGAACGTGCCCGTCCTCATGGGCCTGCTCAACGTCTGGTACGTGAACTTCCTCGACGCGCACACCCACGCCGTCCTGCCGTACGCCCAGTACCTGCACCGGTTCCCGGCGTACCTGCAGCAGCTGACCATGGAGTCCAACGGCAAGTCGGTCCGCTGGGACGGCACCCCCGTCACCACGCAGACCGGCGAGGTGTTCTGGGGCGAGCCCGGCACCAACGGCCAGCACGCGTTCTACCAGCTGATCCACCAGGGCACCCGGCTGATCCCGGCGGACTTCATCGCCGTCGCGAACCCCGCGCACCCGCTCAAGGACGGCGGCACCGACGTGCACGCGCTGTTCCTGGCGAACTTCTTCGCGCAGACCAAGGCGCTGGCGTTCGGCAAGACCGCCGACGAGGTCCGCGCCGAGGGCACCGCCGAGGAGATCGTCCCCGCGCGGGTGTTCTCCGGGAACCGCCCGACGACGTCGATCCTCGCGCCGTCGCTCACCCCGTCCGTGCTCGGCCAGCTCATCGCGCTGTACGAGCACATCACGTTCGTGCAGGGCGTGGTCTGGGGCATCGACTCGTTCGACCAGTGGGGCGTGGAGCTCGGCAAGAAGCTCGCGCTCGAGATCGCCCCGGCGGTCGAGGGCGACGCCGCCGCGCTGGCGGGCCAGGACCCGTCGACGCAGGCGCTCATCGCGAAGTACCTGGAGCTGCGCACCGTCTGACGTCGCGCCCACCGCGCACGTCGCACCCGCGGGCCCGTCGCCGACCTCGGTCGGGGCGGGCCCGCGGTGCGTCTCAGCCCGCGCGCGGGCCCGCGCCGGTCAGACGCCCGTGAGCGGCCGGGTCCGCGGGTCGCCGTCGGCGTCGCGATCGTCCACCACGGTCGCGACGGGCTCGGACCCCGTGCCGTACGTGACGGACGGCAGCAGCGGCATCGCGACCGGGGTGCCCTGCGGGGCGGCGGTGCCGCGCACACCAGCGCGGCCGCGGTCGGCGGCGGTCTGCGCACGCCGGCGCCCGCGGGCGTACGCCATCAGCCCCCACCCGGCGAGGGCGAGCAGCACGACGGCGGCCTCGACGGCCAGCACCACCTGCGCCCGCAGCGTCACCCAGACCTGGGCGGCGAGCACGGCGAGCAGCAACGCCACGAACCCGGTGCGCCTCATGTCCACGTCCCCCCAGACGGTGCCTCGTCGCACGACGGTCCCTCAGCCTCCCGCCCCCGGCGGGGCGGGGTCAAGCCCCGGACCAGCGGCCGAGCGACTGCGCCAGCAGGGCCAGCGCCACGGGCCCGGCGGTGGAGGTGCGGAGCACGTGCGGGCCCAGCAGCACCGGCTGCGCACCGGCGTCGACCAGCGCGTCCAGCTCGCGGGCGGAGATCCCGCCCTCGGGGCCGACGACCACGAGCACCTCGGCGGTCGTCCCGGCGGCGGGCACGGCGGCGGCCGCGATGGGCGTCGTCGCCTCCTCGTGCAGGACGAGCACCGCTCCCCCGGCGGCCACGACCTCGCGGGTGCGCCGGGCGAGGGCACCCGAGTCGAGCGCGAGCGCCACCTCGGGGACGTGCGCCCGGCGGGCCTGCTTCGCGGCGGTCCGGACGGTGCCGAGCCAGCGGGCGCGGCTCTTCGCCGCCCGGTCCCCGCGCCACACGACGATGGACCGCTCGGCCTGCCACGGCACGACGCCGTCGGCGCCGACCTCGGTCGCGGCCTCGATCGCCATCTCGTCCCGGTCGCCCTTGGCGAGCGCCTGCACCAGCACCAGCGCGGGCGCCGGGGCGGGCTCGCGCACGACCTCCCGGACGCGCAGGTGCACGCCCTCGGCGCCGACGGACTCGACCTCGCCGACCACGCGCACCCCGGCGCAGTCGACCACGTCGACGCGCTCGCCGACGGACTTGCGCTGCACGACGCCCGCGTGCCGTCCCTCGGTGCCGTCGAGCAGGTAGGCGTCACCGGCGGCGAGCGCGTCCAGCGCGCCCGGCTCCGCCAGGAAGACCGGGGCCGTCACCCTCAGCGCCCGGCGAGCTTGTCGCGGAGCTTCGCGAACACGCCGCCGTTCTGGGCGGACAGCCGCGCCTCGGGCCGCTCCTCCTCGCGCAGGGTCGCGAGCTGGCGCAGCAGCTCTGACTGGGCGTCGTCGAGGCCGGTGGGCACCTGGACGTCGACGTGCACGTGCAGGTCGCCGCGACCCCCGGCGTGCAGGTGGCCGACGCCGAGGTTCTTCAGCGTCACGACCTGCGCGGGCTGCGTGCCCGGGCGCAGGTCGACCTCCTGCGGTCCGTCCAGGGTGTCCAGGGTGAGGACGGTGCCGAGCGCGGCGGCCGTCATGGGCACCTGGAGGGTGCAGTGCAGGTCGTCGCCCTCGCGGACGAACGTCTCGTGGCGGCGCTCGCGCACCTCGAGGTAGATGTCGCCCGCGGGACCGCCGGCGGGGCCGACCTCGCCCTGCGCGGTGAGCTTGATCCGGGTGCCCGTGTCGACGCCGGCGGGCACGTCGACCTCGAGCGTGCGGCGCGAGCGGACCCGGCCCTCGCCCGCGCACTCGGTGCAGGGCTCGGGGATGACGGTGCCGAAGCCGTGGCACGCGGCGCACGGCTGCGAGGTCATGACCTGGCCGAGGAAGGATCGCGCGACCCGCTGCACGGTGCCGCGGCCGCCGCACACGTCGCAGGTGCGCGGCGAGGTGCCCGGGCGGCAGCAGGAGCCGTCGCAGGTCGGGCAGACCACGGCCGTCTCGACCGGGACCTCGCGGTGCGTGCCGAACGTCGCCTCGGCGAGGTCGATGTCGAGGCGGACCAGGGCGTCCTGCCCGCGCCGGGCGCGCGGGATCGGGCCGCGCTGGGCGGTGCCGCCCGCGGCCGCGCCGAAGAACGTCTCGAAGATGTCCTGGAACCCGAAGCCCCCAGCCCCGCCGCCCATGCCGCCACCGGGCGACGACGGGTCCGCGCCCATGTCGTACATGCGGCGCTTCTCGGGGTTGGAGAGCACGTCGTACGCGCGCGAGACGTCCTTGAACCGGTCCTCCGAGCCGGCGTCCGCACCCGCGACGTCCGGGTGCAGCTCCCGGGCGAGGCGGCGGTACGCCTTCTTGATCTGCTCGGGCGTGGCGTCGCGGTCGACGCCGAGGACCTCGTAGTAGTCGCTCACTCGTCACTTCCTGTGCGGGTCGGTCGCGCGCGCCTGCGCGGGTCGGGGCTGTGGGGAGAACGTGCGCGGGCCCGGATGAGTGCCCGGCGTGCGGTCACTGGGCGAGGATCCGGGACAGGTACCGCGCGACGGCGCGCACGGTCGCGATCGTCCCGGGGTAGTCCATGCGCAGCGGGCCGACGGAGCCGATGCGGGCGACGGCACCGCCGGGGGCGGCACCCCCGTCCGCGCCGCCGTAGCCCGTGGTCACGAAGCTGGTCTCCACGAGGCCCTCGTGCTGGGTCTCGCGGCCGATGCGGACGGACACCGTGCCCTCGTCCTCGGCCATCTCGGTCAGCAGGCGCAGCAGGACGACCTGCTCCTCCAGCGCCTCCAGGACCGGGCTGACGTGCCGGGCGAACTCGGGACCGCCGCCGCGCACGAGGTTCGCGGTGCCCGCGAGGACGACGCGCTCCTCGCTCTCCTGCGCGAGCGTGTCCTCCACCGCGGCGACCACGGCGTGCACCAGGGGTCCGTCGGCGGGGACGAAGTCGTCCGCGAGGTCGTGCAGGGCGCTGCCGAGCTCGGCGAGCCGGCGGCCCGCCGCGGCGGTGTTCAGGCGGGTGCGCAGCCGGGCCACGGTGCCGACGTCGAGCGGCTGCGCGAGCTCCAGCGTGCGCTGCTCGACCCGGCCGTGGTCGGTGATGATGACGACCAGCAGGTGCCGGTCGCCCACGGGGACGAGCTCGACGTGCCGCAGGGCCGTGCGCCGCAGCGACGGGTACTGCACGACCGCGACCTGGTGCGTGAGCTGCGCGAGCAGCCGGACCGCCCGGTCGACGACGTCGTCCAGGTCGGCCGCGTCCTCCATGAACGTCTCGATCGCGCGGCGCTCGGGCGAGGACAGCGGCTTGATGGTCGCCAGCCGGTCCACGAACAGCCGGTAGCCCTTGTCCGTGGGCACGCGGCCCGCGGAGGTGTGCGGCTGCACGATGTAGCCCGCGTCCTCCAGCGCCGCCATGTCGTTGCGGATCGTCGCCGGGGACACCCCGAGCGAGTGCCGCTCCACGAGGGCGCGGGACCCGACGGGCTCCCGGGTCGCGACGTAGTCCTCCACGATCGCGCGCAGCACGTCCAGCCTGCGGTCCTCGCTCATCGTCACCTCCCGGTCCCGTCCGCGCCGCGGCGTGCGCGGGGCGGGTAGCACTCCCCTGACCCGAGTGCCAATCCTACGCGCCTCCCGGCGGGGCGGCTCAGGCGGCGGCCGGGGCGCGGCGCGCGCGCAGGTCCACGACCGCGACCACCAGGGCCACCGTGACCAGCGCCACGGTGAGCAGCAGCGCGCGGCCCGCCGCCGCCCCGCCCTCGACGCCCGCCGCGAGCGCCGCGTAGTACGTGGACAGGGCCACCGCGACGCCCAGCGCCGAGCCGACGCGCTGCCCGACCTGCAGCATGCTGCCCGCGACCCCGGCGCGGTCCAGCGGCACCCGGGCGAGCGTGAGCGTCTGGTTCGGCGCGATCACCAGGCCGCTGCCGGCGCCCGCGACCATCTGCGTCGCGGCCACCGCGAACGCCACGGCGGGCGGGTCGACCAGCCGGATCACGACGTCCGTCCCGATCAGGCCGAGCACCACCAGCACGAGGCCGACCACCACGACGGCGCGCCCGTGCGCCGCCACCAGCCGCCCCGACTGCTGCGCCGCGACCGCCGACGCCACCGCGAACGGCATCCCCACGAGCCCGGCCTGCAGCGGCGTGAACCCGGCGATCTGCTGCAGGTACAGCGTCACCACCAGGAACACCGCCGTGAACCCCGCGAAGTACGCCATGCCCAGCAGGGCGCCGTTGCGGAACGACGGCTCCCGGATCACCCGCGGGTCGAGCACCGCCGCGCCCGTGCGGCGCTGGTACCGGCGCTCCCAGAGCACCGTGGTCACCGCGAGCGCCGCCGCGACCGCGAGCCACCACCAGCGCGTCGAGTCGTCCCCGGACTCCCCGGTGGTGGTGACGAACGGCACCATGACCGCCGTCGTGGTCAGGGCGATCAGGGCCAGCCCCGGGACGTCGAGGCGCGGGCGGCCGGTCTGCGTCGCGGCGGCGGCTGTGCTCGGCGCGCGGCGCGGCAGGAACCTGATCGCGAGCGGCAGCACGACCGCGATGACCGGGACGTTCACGAAGAACACCCACCGCCACCCGTGCTCGGCGCCCGCGACCTGGATGATCAGGCCGCCGAGCGCCGGGCCGATGGCCGTCGACACGCCGATCGTGGCCCCGAAGTAGCCGAACGCCTTCCCACGCTCGTACCCCGTGAACAGCTGCTGGATGGTCCCGACCACCTGCGGGTTCAGCAGGCCCGCGCTGGCGCCCTGCAGCAGCCGCATCCCGGCCAGCACCTCGTCCGACGGCGCGAAGCCCGCCCCGAGGCTGGTCAGCGCGAACCCGATCAGGCCGATCAGGAACAGCCCCCGCCGCCCGCGCGCGTCGCCGAGCCGGCCGGCGGGCACCAGCACCAGCCCGAACGCCAGCGTGTACCCGGCGACGATGAGCTGCAGCTGGCTGGCGCCCGCGTCCAGGCTCCGCTCCAGGGACGGCAGCGCCACGTTGACGATGGAGACGTCGAGCATCGTGATGAAGCCGATGGACAGGCAGACCGCGAGCGCGCGCCAGCGGTCGGGGTGGGGCTCGGGGCGGGTACCGGGGTCGGTCGCGGGCTGCTGGTCAGGGCTCGACGTCACCGTCGTGTCGTACCACGGCCGCGTCCGGTCGGCACCTAGGCTGCCGCGGGTGACCGACCGCTACGGCCCCGACGTCCTGTCCTCCGGCTCCGCCCGCACGCACCGGCGACCCACCTCGCGCCCGCAGCCCGCGGAGCACGGCCTGGTGGTGGAGGAGGTCACGACCGGCTGGGTCGGCGCCGTCGTCCGGGTCGAGAAGTCCGGCGGCGAGCACGTCGTCGTCCTGGAGGACCGCCGCGGCAAGACCCGCACGTTCCGGCTCGGCCCGGGGTTCTGGGTGGACGGGCAGCCCGTCGAGCTCACCGCGCCGAAGGCCGCGCCCGCCGCCACCGGCCCGCGCCGCACCGCGTCCGGCTCCCTCGCCGCCCCCGACCAGCGGGCCCGCGTCGCCATCGGGTCGCGGATCTGGGTCGAGGGCAAGCACGACGCCGAGCTGGTCGAGAAGGTCTGGGGCGACGACCTGCGCGCCGAGGGCGTCGTGGTCGAGCTGCTGGAGGGCGTCGACAACCTCGTGGACGCCCTGCGCGACTTCGCCCCCGGACCCGGTCGCCGGGTCGGCGTCCTCGTGGACCACCTCGTGCCGGGGTCCAAGGAGCAGCGCATCGCCGACGAGGCGCTGCGGTCCTGCCCGCGCGGCACCGTGCTGGTGCTCGGGCACCCCTACGTCGACGTCTGGCAGGCGGTGAAGCCCGCCCGCGTCGGGCTCACCGCGTGGCCGACCATCGAGCGCGGCACCGAGTGGAAGCACGGCATCCTGCGCGAGCTCGGCTGGCCCGCCGACGAGCAGGCCGACGTCGCCCGGGCGTGGCAGCGCATCCTGCGCAGCGTCCGGTCGTTCGCCGACCTGGAGCCGTCCCTGCTGGGCCGGGTCGAGGAGCTCATCGACTTCGTCACCGCCCCCTGACACGCGCGACGGCGCCGGAACCCTCGGGGTACCGGCGCCGTCGGCGCGTCTCAGCGGGTCAGGGCGCGACCGGCTGCTCCTGCAGGCGGCGGTACGCGTACGTCGTCGCGAGCAGCCCCACCGGGATCGACACCAGCTGGCCGACGCCGCACAGCGCCGAGCCCACCAGGTTCGCGGCGTACACGCCCAGGAACAGCAGGAACACGATGCCGATGTTCCGGTTCACCAGCGAGAAGCTCGCCTTCAGCGCATCCACCGGGGACAGGCGCCGGTCGATGACGAACAGCAGCGTGAACTGCGCGAAGAACGCGAACACCAGACCCGGGATCACGAACAGCAGCGCACCCACGGCCGTCCCCGCACCGACCAGCAGCGCGGCCAGCAGGATCTTGCCGAAGTCGTCGAACCGGAAGAACGTCCCGACCTCGACCCGGCGGCCGTTCGCGATCTCGAACGTCGCGCGCAGCACGCCCGCCTGCATGAACACCGACAGCAGCAGGTAGACCGCGATCAGCAGCAGGTACCCGAACGCCAGGCCGACCCCGGCACCCGAGCGCAGCTCGCCCGTCACCGGGTCGACGCCGACGGCCGCGCCGCCGATCAGCACCGAGAACAGGACCACCGAGACCACGAGGATCACCGCGAGGTACGCCAGGACGCCCAGGAGCAGCGTGCCGACGTTCTGGGTGAACTTCGTCCAGCCCCAGGAGAACGCGTCGCCGATGCTCGTGCTCGCACCGCCGGGCGGGGCGTAGCCGGGAGCACCGTAGGCGGGAGCGCCGTACGGCTGGCCGTAGGGCTGCTGCGGCGGAGGCTGCTCGCCGTACCCGGCCTGGCCGTATCCAGGCTGGCCGTATTCAGGCTGGCCGTAGCCCGGCTGGCCGTACCCGGGCTGCTCCGGTGCGCCGGGCTGCCCGTAGCCGGGCGGCGGCGGGTAGGCGCCGGGGCCCGGCGGCGGGTAGCCACCCGCCGGCTGGCCCGGCTGACCGGGCTGACCCGGCTGACCGGGGTGCACCGGCGGCTCGGGCGCGGGCGGCGCGCTCGGCGGTTCCGGCTGACCCGGCACCGGCGGGACCGGAGGCACGGGGGCCGCGGGCTCCTCGGGTGCGGGCGGCGGCGGGGTGGGCGGGGTCGACGGAGCCGCGGGCTCGTCGTCGCGCGGCTTCTCGCCGCCGGTGTTCTCGGACATGGGCTACCCCCTCCAGCTCGGGCGCCGTTCGCCCGTCGCGCCAGCGAACCGAAGTGCACGACTCCGTGTCAAGCACCACACGGTCGAGGGACGATTAGGACAAAAGGCCCGGTCACCCCGCTACGCTTCGACCGCCGTAGCATCACGACACCGATCGAGGAGACCCATGTCCTACGCCCCGCAGCCGCCCGCAGCCGGCCCGACGCCGCTGCGTCCCGACGAGGAGCGCACCTGGTCCCTGCTGTCCCACCTCGGCGGGATCATCTTCGGGTTCATCCCGTCGCTGGTGATCTGGCTCGTCTTCAAGGGCCGCGGCCCCTTCCTGGAGGACCAGGCCAAGGAGGCGCTGAACTTCCAGATCACCGTGACCATCGCCGCGATCGTCGGGTTCGTCATCTCGTTCATCATCCCGCCCATCGGCCTGCTGGTCTGGCTCGCGAACATCGTGTTCTGCATCCTCGCCGCCGTCGCCGTGAACAAGGGCACCTGGTACCGCTACCCGGCCACGCTGCGCCTGGTGAAGTGACGCCCCGCCCCTGAGGGGGTCGGGACCGGCGGGGTCCCGCCCGGCACGCCACGTGCCCGGGCGGGACCCCGCCGTCGTCAGCGGTCGTCCGCCCCGACCCGACCGCAGCCGGGATCAGGCCGTGAGGCTCCGCACGACCGTGTCCGCCAGCAGTCGCCCCCGACGCGTGAGCCGGACCCGGCGGTCGCCCTCGGCATCGCCCGCCAGGGCGGGACCCGGGTCCACCAGGCCGTCGGCCACCAGACCCGCGACGGCCGTCCGCGCCCGCTCGTCCAGGGCTGCCAGCGGCAGCCCCTCGTCCAGGCGCACCCCGAGCATGACCCGCTCCAGGCGCGCGGCGTCGTCCGCGACGGTCTCGCGCCCGGCGGCGGGGCTCAGCCCGTCCGCGAGGCGGGCGGCGTAGGTGCGGGGGTGCTTGACGTTCCACCAGCGCAGGCCGCCGACGTGGCTGTGCGCGCCGGGGCCGATCCCCCACCAGTCGTCGCTGCGCCAGTACGCGAGGTTGTGCCGGCACGCGTCGGCGGGGGTGCGCGCCCAGTTGCTGACCTCGTACCAGTGCAGCCCGGCGGCGGTGAGCAGGTCGTCGGCGAGCTCGTACTTCGCGGCCTGGTCGTCCTCGTCGGGCAGCGTGAGGTCGCCGCGCCGCACCTGCACGGCCATCTTCGTGCCCTGCTCCACGACCAGCGCGTACGCGGACACGTGGTCGACGCCCGTGGCGAGGGCCGTCTCCAGGGAGGTGCGCCAGTCGGCCAGCGACTCCCCCGGCGTGCCGTAGATGAGGTCGAGCGACACGGCCAGACCGGCGTCCCGCGCCCAGCGCACGACGTCGGGGATGCGGCGCGGGTCGTGGGTGCGCTCCAGCGTGGCGAGCACGTGCGGGACGGCGGACTGCATGCCGAACGACACCCGCGTGAACCCGCCGGCCGCGAGCGCCGCCAGCGACTCGGGGGTCACCGAGTCCGGGTTCGCCTCGGTGGTGACCTCCGCGCCCGGGGCCAGGCCCCAGGTGTCGCGCAGGCCGTCGACCATCCGCATCAGGTCCGAGGCGGGCAGCACCGTGGGGGTGCCGCCGCCGACGAACACCGTCTGCACCGGTCGCTCCGGCAGCCCGGCGTCGCGCAGCACCCGGCCCGCGAGGGCGATCTCGGTCAGCGCCGTGTCCGCGTACGACGCCTGCGACGCCCCGCCGCCGAGCTCCGTGGCCGTGTACGTGTTGAAGTCGCAGTACCCGCAGCGCACCGAGCAGAACGGCACGTGCAGGTACACGCCGAACCCCCGGTCCCCGGCGCCGTCGAGCACCGAGGCCGGGAGCGCGCCGTCGTCCGGGGCGGCGTCGCCGTCCGGGAGCGCGGGGCTCACTTCTTCTTCGCGTCCTTGGCGTCCTTGCCGCCGCCCGCGTCGGACGACAGCGCGGCGATGAAGGCCTCCTGCGGCACGTCGACCCGACCGATGGTCTTCATGCGCTTCTTGCCCTCCTTCTGCTTCTCGAGCAGCTTGCGCTTGCGGGAGATGTCACCGCCGTAGCACTTCGCGAGGACGTCCTTGCGCATCGCGCGGATCGTCTCGCGGGCGATGACCCGGCTGCCCACGGCCGCCTGGATCGGCACCTCGAACTGCTGGCGCGGGATCAGGTCCTTGAGCTTGGACGCCATCATGACGCCGTACGCGTACGCCTTGTCCTTGTGCACGATCGAGCTGAACGCGTCGACCTGCTCGCCCTGCAGCAGGATGTCGACCTTCACCAGGTCCGCGACCTGCTCGCCGACGGGCTCGTAGTCCAGGCTCGCGTAGCCGCGGGTCCGGGACTTCAGCTGGTCGAAGAAGTCGAACACGATCTCCGCGAGCGGCAGCGTGTAGCGCATCTCGACGCGGTCCTCGGACAGGTAGTCCATGCCCAGCAGGTCGCCGCGCTTGCCCTGGCAGAGCTCCATGATCGCGCCGATGAACTCGCTCGGCGCGAGGATCGTCGACTTCACGATCGGCTCGCGGACCTCGCGGATCTTGCCGCCCGGGAACTCGCTCGGGTTGGTGACGGTGACGACCGTGCGGTCCTCCATCGTCACCTCGTAGACCACGTTCGGCGCGGTCGAGATGAGGTCGAGGTTGAACTCGCGCTCCAGCCGCTCCCGGATGATCTCCAGGTGCAGCAGGCCGAGGAAGCCGACGCGGAACCCGAAGCCCAGCGCGACCGAGGTCTCCGGCTCGTAGTTCAGCGCGGCGTCGTTGAGCTTGAGCTTGTCGAGCGCGTCGCGCAGCGCCGGGTAGTCCGAGCCGTCGATCGGGTACAGGCCCGAGAACACCATCGGCTTCGGGTCGGAGTACCCGCCGATCGCGTCCGTCGCGGGCTTGTTCGCGTTCGTGACGGTGTCGCCGACCTTGGACTGCCGGACGTCCTTCACACCCGTGATGAGGTAGCCGACCTCGCCGACGCCCAGACCCTTGGTCGGGACGGGCTCGGGCGAGATGACGCCGATCTCCAGCAGCTCGTGCGTGGCCTTGGTCGACATCATCGCGATCCGCTCGCGCGGGTTGAGGTTGCCGTCCTTGACCCGCACGTACGTCACGACGCCGCGGTACGTGTCGTACACGGAGTCGAAGATCATCGCGCGCGCCGGGGCGTCCGGGTCGCCGACCGGCGACGGGACGAGCTGCACGATCCGGTCGAGCAGCGCCTCGACGCCCTCACCGGTCTTGCCCGAGACCTTGAGGCAGTCCTCCGGGTCGCCGCCGATCAGCCCGGCGAGCTCCTCGGCGTACTTCTCCGGCTGCGCCGCGGGCAGGTCGATCTTGTTCAGCACCGGGATGATCTGGAGGTCGTTCTCCATCGCCAGGTACAGGTTCGCGAGCGTCTGCGCCTCGATGCCCTGCGCGGCGTCCACGAGCAGCACCGCGCCCTCGCACGCCGCCAGCGACCGGGACACCTCGTACGTGAAGTCCACGTGGCCGGGGGTGTCGATCATGTTCAGCGCGTACGGGGTGTCACCGACGGCCCACGGCATGCGGACGGCCTGCGACTTGATGGTGATGCCGCGCTCGCGCTCGATGTCCATCCGGTCGAGGTACTGGGCGCGCATCGCGCGCGAGTCCACCACCCCGGTCAGCTGGAGCATGCGGTCGGCCAGGGTCGACTTGCCGTGGTCGATGTGCGCGATGATGCAGAAGTTGCGCAGCAGCTCCGGCGGCGTCGCGGCGGGGCTGATGCGCGCGCTCTGGGCGGCGCTCGGGATCGGGGACACGTGCTCCCTCGGTTTCGCTGGGTCGTGGCTGCCACCATGGTCCCATGCCCGCGCCCCGGACCCGAGCCGACGCCACCCTCGACGCGCTCGCGCGAGCCCAGGAGGCGTTCGCGACGCTGCTCGACGCCGCCGACCCCGACGCCCCCGTCCCCGCCTGCGGCATCTGGACCGTCACCGACCTCGCCCTGCACCTGGGCGGCGTGCACACGTGGGCGGCCGGGATGGCGCGGGGCACCGACGACGGCGGCGACGACCGCACCGGCCCCCGCGAGCCCGCCGCGCTGCGCGCCACCTACCGGGCGCAGGCCGCCGACCTGCTCGCGACCCTGCGGGCGCTCCCCGCGGACGCCCCCGGGCTCACGCTGAACGGGCCCGGACCCGCGTCGTTCTGGCACCGGCGGCAGCTGCACGAGACCCTCGTCCACCTGCACGACCTCGCCGACGCCACCGGCGTCCCCCACCCCGTCACCGACCCGACGCCCTGGGCGGACGCCGTCGACGAGGTCGTCACCGTCCTCGCGCCCCGTCAGGTGCGGCTGGGCCGCGCGACGCCGTGGGTGGCGCCCGTGCGCCTGACGGCCACGGACCTCCCGTGCGCGTGGACGCTCGCTTCCCCGGGTCGGCCCGTGGCGGACGAGGACGCCGTCGCCGCGACCGTGACGGGACCGGCCGCCGCGCTCGCGCTGCTGCTGTGGGGCCGCACGACCACCGCGGACCCCCGGCTCGCGGTGTCGGGTGACGCCGAGACCCTGGCGGACGTGCTGGGGCGGGCGCTCACACCCTGAGGCTGGCGGCTGGCGGCTGGCGGCCGCCGCTCAGCGCGGGCGGGTCGCCGTGAGGGAGAACGTCAGCGGCAGCCGGTCCCGCCCCTCGGGCAGCGCCCACGACGCGCCGTCCCGCACCATGCCGGGCAGCGCGGGCCACGGGATCGTCCGACCCTCCGCCAGCGCGACCAGCGTCAGCCCGGCGTCCAGCAGCGCCTGCACCACCTCCGACACCGGGTGCTGCCACTCGACCGTCGTCGCCGCGTCCTCCGGGACCGCCGCGCCCGCGTACGTCGTCGCGTGGTCGAACCGCTGCGGCGGCCCGGCGAAGTACGGCTGGGTCAGCACCAGCGCCCCGTCCGTGCGGTCCTGGTCCAGCGCCTGCAGCACCGGGTGCGCGTCCCGGACGTGGAACACCCCGCCCGGACGCAGCAGCCCCGCGACGGTGCGCGCCCACCCCGCCAGGTCCGGCAGCCAGCACAGCGCGCCGATGCCCGTGTACACGACGTCGAACTGCCGCCCGCAGGCCGCGACCGCCCCCTCGACGTCGCTGTCCACGAACGAGGCGTCCAGCCCCGCCCGCCGGGCGAGGTCCCGCGCCGCCGCCGTCGCCGCCGGGGAGAAGTCCACCCCCGTCACGCGCGCGCCCAGCCGGGCCCACGACAGGGTGTCCAGGCCGATGTGGCACTGCAGGTGCACCAGGTCCAGCCCCTCGGGCGACCCGCCCGGCAGGTGCGGGGCCATCGCCACCAGGTCGTCGCGCACGACCGAGGAGATCCGCGCGGGATCCGCCGCGAACTCCTCGGCACCGTAGGCCACCAGGTGCCCCGGGACGACCGCGTCCCAGCTGCGCCGGTTGGTCTCGACGTCGTCCCGCTCCGGTGCTGTCCTGGTCATGCGCGCCACGCTAGGGCGCCGGGGCCCGCGGGGGCGAGGACTTTCGAGCCACCCGGACTTCGTGCGAGCGGGGCACGGCTGGTAGTCTTGTCAGTCGCGTGTCCGCCTGGGTCGGCGGGCACTAGTCCGGTGCCTCTCCGCGGGTATCCCCACGCCCCAGTCCCGGCGCCGGACGCGCCCTCACGACCTGTTCCCTTCGCTCCGGCGAACACACGAGAGAGTCCACACCGTGGCCAACATCAAGTCCCAGATCAAGCGGATCCGCACCAACGAGGTCGCGCGCCTGCGCAACAAGGCCGTCAAGTCGGAGCTGAAGACGTTCGTGCGCCGCGTGCGCGAGGCCGTCGCCGGTGGCGACAAGGACGCGGCCACCGCCGCGCTCGTCGTCGCGGGCAAGAAGCTCGACAAGGCCGTCTCCAAGGGCGTCATCCACGCCAACCAGGCCGCCAACAAGAAGTCGGCGCTCGCGAAGTCGGTCAACGCGCTCTGACGCGACCGCACCGCAGCACGCCACGAAGGGCGTCACCCCCGCGGGGGTGACGCCCTTCGTCGTGCCCCGGGGGCCCGCCTCCCCCGCCTCGGCGGTGACGCCCAGCACGGACGCCGGGTGGGGACGGCGTCGGCAACCGTCGGAGCGACCCCGCCGAGCCCCGGCCGCGGCTCGCCGCGACATCAGCGAGTCGCGGCGACGAGTGGAGTCGGCGACCGGAGCGCAGGCGGCGAGCGGAGGCGGGCGAGCGGAGGCGGGCGAGCGGAGGCGGGCGAGCGGAGGCGGCGAGCGGAGGCGGCGAGCGGAGGCGGACGAGCCGCGCGGCGGGAAGGCAGGCGTCCGGACGAGGCCGGACACCGCCGGTCTGAGCCCGCCGACTGAGCACGGACGCGCGATTCCGCTGCGGAGCGCGCCGAGGTCGGGGGTCCCTGACGAGGTAGGTACTACCGAACCACCGACCTCGTCAGGAACCCCCGACCTCGCGGCACCGGGCGTCACGCCCGCATCAGCACGACGGACCCGCTCGCGCGAGCCGCCCTCGCCCGCCCGAGGTGACGCCGCTCGCCCGACGCGATGCGGCTCACCCGAGGTCGTCACTGAGCCGGGGCCGGGGCCGGAGCCGCACAGGATGACGCTCCCGGGGGTGGAGACGCCGGAGGGCGTCACCCCCCCTGCGGGGTGACGCCCTCGGCGCGGGACGGCTCGCGCCGTCTCCGATGGGAACGCGGTCGCTCAGTCCTGGGCGGCCACGCTCCACGCCTCCCACAGCACCGCGGGGACCGCGGGCCGGAACCCTGCCTCGCGCAGCGCCCGGTCGAACGCCTGCGCGGCACCCGTGACGTCCCCGTTGCCGAGGAACCGGTCGCCGAGCTCGCGCCACACCGCCGCGGACTGCCGCGACGCGGACATCATGCCGAGCATGTCGGCAGCCCAGCGGTACGCGCGGGACGCCGCCTCGGTCTCGCCGCGCGAGTGCAGCGCGTCGCCGATCGCGAGCTGCGCGGCGGCGCCGTCGAGCCGCGGGGCGTCGCCGAGCCGGTCGAGCGCGGCACGGCCGTAGCCCTCCGCGGCGACGGGGTCGCCGAGCATGAGGTGCGCGCGGGACCGCTCGACGTCGAGGCGCGCCATCTCCACCTCGGAGCCGGACACGGCGAGCTCGGGGGCGGCACGGTCGAGCTGCTCCAGCGCCGCGACGGGCTCCGCCGGGTCGCTGCGCAGCAGCAGCCACGCGTAGTTGAGGCGCAGACGCGGGATGTCGCGGCTGACCTCGCCCTCGCCCAGCAGGGCGAGCGCGCGCTCGGTGTACCGCTTCGCGAGCGCGTAGTCGTGGCGCTGCTCGGCCACCAGCGCGGCGTTCCAGTACACGGACCCGCGACCGCGCGGCGTGCCGAGGGACTCGGCCTGCCGGATGAGCTCCGAGGCGCGGTGCGTCGCGTAGAGGAGGTCGCCGCGCTCCACGTAGGACCACAGCGTCGTCGACCCGAGCCGCAGGTGCTCGTCGGTGCCGGTGAGACCGGCCTCCTCGAGCTCCGCGAGCTGGCGGTCGCCGAGCTCGATAGCCCGACCGAGGTCGCCGGACTCGACGTAGGACGCGACCAGCGCCGTGGCGGCGGCCGCGGCGTCGAGGTGGTGGGACTCCGCGCGCGCCTGCGTGAGCAGCGGCTCGAGGACGGCGACGGCGGACTCGAGGTCGCCGAGCATCTCGTGCGCCTGCGCGAGGGCGAGCTGTGCCTCGACACGCACCTGGCGCGTGACGAAGTCCAGCTCGAGCGCGAGGATGCGGTCGCGGGCGGAGGACGCCTCACCCGACACGAGGTCGAGGCGGGCGTAGTCCAGGGCAAGCTTCGCGCGCGCCTCTGCCGGACCCTCGTCGCCGTGCTTGAGATACTCGACCGTGGAGCCGAGCCGCTCGGCGAGGACGCCGAGGGCGGCGTCGGTCGGCTCCCGCCGACCGGACTCGATCAGCGAGATGTAGCTCGGCGACAGGGCGTCGCCGGCGAGGGCCGTCTGGGAGAGCCCAGCGGCCAACCGCGCCTGGCGGACGCGGTCAGCAATGGTCGTCATGGGTGTCACTGTACCTGTGACCGCTCGTGACGGCGAGCATGTCACCCGTCCGCCACGCCGGGGTCCTCGGCGTCCCGACCCGCCCTGGTCACCGAGAGCCAGCAGGGCGGGCCGGGGAGGCACCGAGAGGGCTCAGACCGCGGTCCGGCAGCAGCCGGTGGCGCCGCTCTGGATCGAGACGAGGCCGGCAGCGTTCGCGACGCCCGAGGCGCCGAAGGTCAGGGTGAGAGCGACGGCGGCGGTGGCGAGGGCCTTGATCGTGGTGCGCATGGGGGTGTCTCCTGTCACAGCGGATTGACTCTCTGTCACGAAAAGGATGACTGACGCGGAGCGCTTCGCACCAGCCGTTGAGCACTTCCGCACGATCTCCGCCCGAACGGGTGAATTCACCACCCGTCTGCCCCAGAAAAATCGGACATCGTCGCCGGTGGCGCGATCGGGCTCGTGTCATGGCGGCTTCGCTGTGGTGTCATAGTCGACATGACCAGG
Organism: Cellulomonas triticagri; assembly: GCF_003696205.1. Lineage (GTDB taxonomy): Bacteria > Actinomycetota > Actinomycetes > Actinomycetales > Cellulomonadaceae > Cellulomonas > Cellulomonas triticagri. The sequence continues at coordinate 5,653 of NZ_RFFI01000003.1, read as the reverse complement.
GGACAGGGCGACGCGCAGCTGGCGGCCGAGGTCGACTCGGCGATCTCGACCGAGCTGCGACGGGAGTGGGAGCGGCACGTCTCGCGCGAGCAGGTGGTCGTGGGTCGCCAGGGGATCTTCTCCCCGCGCCTGCACCCCTTCGGCTACGAGCTGGCCTTCCGGACCCCGGGGGCGACCAGCACCGACGCGGCCGCCTGGTCCGACCTGCAGCACGAGCGCGCCACCGCCGCCGTCCTGCGCGCGACGTTCGGCCGCGCCGACGTGGATGAGGTCGGCCACGGGCGGTGGCTGTTCGTCCGCTGCCCCCGCGCCTACCTCACCGGGGCGCTGGCCCTCCCGGCCCGCCCGGACCGCCTCGTGATCGAGGTCCCCGGCACCACCCGCATCGACGGTGACGTCCTGCGCGGTGTCCGCCGCCTGCGCGAGCAGGGCTTCCGCGTCGCGATGGCCGGGTTCGTGTCCCGCGCCGACCAGCGCACCCTGCTCCCCCAGGCCGACTTCGTGAAGATCGACGCCCGCGACCTCGACCTCGAGGGCGAGCCCGTCGTCGACCTGGCGCGCTCGCACGGGGCGCTGCTGGTCGCCGAGTTCGTGGAGTCCAGCGTGGAGCTCAAGGCCGGGCGGCGTCTCGGCTTCGACCTCTACCAGGGCAACCTGCTGGAGCGCAGCCTCCTGCTGGACCGCTCGGCCGCTCCCCTGCTCCAGCCGGACACGGACGCGCTGGGGCAGCGCTTCCTCTGAGCGGCCGTACCGGCGCCTGAACGGGGTCCTCGACGGGTCGCGTGCCCCGCGCCCGGGATCTAGCTCCGGACGGCGCCCGCGATCCGCAGCACGGCCCGCTCGACGGCGAACTTCGGGTCCCGGCTCGCGCCCTTGACCTCGGCGTCCGCCTGCGCGACGGCGGTGATCGCCGCCGCCAGCGCCTCGGGAGTCCAGCGCTGGAGCTCCTTGCGCGACCGGTCGACCTGCCAGGGCGCGAGCCCGAGCTCGCGCTCCGCACCGGGGCCGCGACCTCGGACCGCGGACACCTTGGCGAGCACGCGCAGCCGGGCCGCGAGCGCCGCGACCATCGGCACCGGGTCGACGCCGGTGGCGAACGCGTGCCGCAGCAGCGCGACCGCCTCCCCCGCCGCACCGTCCACGGCGGCGTCGGCGACACGGAAGCCGGTCGCCTCGATCCGACCGCCGTAGTACCGCTCCACGACCTCGACGCCGATGACGCCGGTGGTGTCGGCGACGAGCTGGCTGCACGCGGCGGCGAGCTCGCGCAGGTCGCTGCCGACCGCGTCGACCAGCGACCGCACCGCGCGCGCCTCCATGCGTCGTCCGGCCCGGCGGAGCTCCTGCGTGACGAACGCGGCCTTGTCCGCGTCCCGCTTGATCGGCTCGCACGCCGCGACGGGGTGCTTCGCCGCGCGGACGGCGTCGAGGAGCCGCTTGCCGCGCTGACCGCCGCCGTGCCGGAGCACGAGGACGACGTCGGGCTGCGGCGACGCGACGTAGTCGGTGGCCTCGAGGATGAGGTCGTCGGTGGCCTTCTCCACGCCCTCGACGACGACGACCTTGTCCTCGCCGAACAGCGACGGGCTCGTGGCGAGCATGAGCTCGCCCGCGCCGTACGCGGCGGCGTCGACCCGGGTGAGCTCGATCTGCGGGTCGCGCTCCCGGGCGAGCGCCACGAGGCGGTCGACGGCGCGCTCGGCGAGCAGGTCCTCCGTGCCGGTGACCAGCACCACCGGGGCCAGCCCGACCTCGTCCCAGGCGAGCCCGGCCGGGGCCGACGAGCGGCCGCCCCCGCGGGCGGGGCGGCGGGCGGCGGACGGAGCGGGAGGCACGACCCTAGGGTGCCACGTCGGACCGACGCCGCAGGACCAGCACCAGCAGCGCCGCGCCCGCGACCGCGAGCAGCAGCACACCGAGCCACCCGTCGGCCCACAGCACCTGCGCCCCGGGTGCCGCGGCGGTCGTGCGCGCGACCGCCGCGACCCACCAGCACGCCGCCCCGGCGACCCGCGCGCCGAGAGCGGCCGCAGCCGGCCACCACGGGCCGATCAGGACCGCCAGCAGCCCGCCGAGCGTCGCCGGGGCGACGACCGGGGCGACGAGGACGTTGGCGAGCACCCCGTACGTGGGCACCTCGGGGCGCAGCACCAGGATCACCGGCGCGCACACGACCTGCGCCGCGACGGGCACCGCGAGCGCGGACGCCAGCACGGACCGCGAGTCCCGGCCCCGACCGCCCGCCGCCGCGCCGCGGACGGGCGCCGTCCACCGGCGGGTCAGCGGCCCGGCGAGCAGGGTGATGCCCGCCGTCGCGACGACCGACAGCACGAACCCGACGTCCCGGGCGAGCCACGGGTCCACGACGAGCAGGACGACCACCGTCACGGCGAGCGCGGGCACCGACCGCGCGGGCCGCCCGGCGACCAGCCCGAGCAGTCCGACGGCGCCCATCACGGCGGCGCGGACGACGCTCGCGCCCGGCTGCACGAGGACGACGAAGCCGAGCATCACCGCACCCACCGGCAGCCACCGCCACCGACGCGGTACGCCGCACCACCGCGTGCCCGCGAGCGCGACGCCGCCGACCAGCGAGAAGTGCAGGCCCGAGACGGCCGTCAGGTGCGTGAGCCCCGCGACCCGCATCGGCTCCGCGAGGTCCCCGAGGTCGCGGGTGTCCCCGACGACCACCCCCGGCAGCAGCCGGCCCGCGTCGCCCGGCAGTCCCGCGGCCGTCGCCCGCAGCCCGGCCCGGAGGTCGTCCGCGACCCGCAGCACCGCAGGGGGCGGCGCGCGCACGACGACGTCCTCGGTCGCCCGCGCCCGGACGACCGCCCGGCCCGCGGGGTCGCGCGCGGGGGCGAGGCGGGCGACGACCTCCACCCGGGTGCCGTAGGAGAGTCCCGCGGCGGACGCCGGCGCGTACACCTCCACGGCCGCGCCGGTCGCCACCACCGCGCCGGACGGCGTCCCGACGGACTCGGCGGCGAGCAGGAACCGCACCGTCCGGGGTACCCGGGCAGGCTCGTCGTCGGCGGCCGGGCGCTCCCCCACCGGCTGCGGCGTCGACCGCACGACGCCCGTCACCCCCACCCGCGCACCGTCCTCGGCGAGCGTCCGGAGGTGCCCGGACTCCCGCGCCCGGACCTGCGCCGCGAGCGTGAGCAGCAGCACCCCGACGACACCCAGCGCGAGCACGGCCTGCCCGGTGCCCGGACGCCCGGTGACGTGCCCACGTGCTGCGCCGTCCGGAGCGCACCGCTCCGGAGCCGGGCCACCCGGAGCGGGGCCACCCGGAGCGGGACCACCGGGTGGGCGGACGTGGCGGGGCGCGGAGCGGCTGCGCGCGACGAGCACGACGCCCGCACCGATCAGGAACGCCGCACCGCTCCACGCTGCGACAGGTGCCGTAGCGGTGACCCCGACGGCAGCGGCGGCCCACGCGGCGAGCGCGGCGGGCACGAGCCGCACGTCGACGGCCTCGCCGTCGTGCGCCACCGTGGGCACCGGGCCGGACGTGGTGCCGGTCGCCGTCGTGGCGGCCGGTGCCGCGACGGCGCCCGCCACCGGCAAGGTGGCTGGCGTCGCCACGGCACCCGCCACCGGCGAGGTGGCCGACGTCGCCACGGCGCCCGCCACCGGCGAAGCGGCGAGGGCTGACGTGGTGGGGACGGCGGACGGGGTCGTCACACGTGCACCAGGTCCGCGAGCCGGGACAGCAGAGCCGGACCGATCCCGGACACGTCCCGCAGGCTCTCGACCGACGGGAACGGGCCGTGGTCGGTCCGCCACGCGACGATGCGGTCCGCGAGGACGGGGCCGATCCCGGGGAGCGTCTGCAGGTCCGCCGCGCTCGCCCGGTTGACGTCGACCGTCCCCGACCCGCTCGCCGGACCGCCTGCGGGAGCGCCGCCGGTCGCGTCGACGCCGGTGGTGACGAGGGCGGCGTCCACGGGCGGTTCCTCTCCCGGTGCGGGGACCCGGACCTGCGCGCCGTCCGGGACGACGGCGGCGAGGTTGAGCGCGGCGACGTCGGCGCCGGGCAGCACCCCACCGGCGGCCTCGACGGCGTCGGCGACGCGTGCTCCCGCGGGCAGGGCGACGACGCCCGGGGTGAGCACCTGCCCGACGACGTGCACCCACACGCGGTCCGCGTCCGGGTCGCCGTCCGACGCGGCACCGCCCGGGTCGGGCGCGTCCGCGCTCCCCGACGCGGCCGGTCCGGAGGCGAGCGGTTCCTCCACCGCGACGGCCGGTCCGGTCGCTCCCGGTCCGGCGCGCAGCGCGACGCCGCCGCCGAGCAGGGCGAGCACGACCACAGCGGCGACGGCGGTGGGCGGCGACACCCGCCAGCGCGGGATCCCGGTCCGGCGTCGGGGGCGCGCCCGTCGTCGGCCGCTCGGGGGTGCCGGCGCGGTCAGGGGCTCGTCGGGTCCGCGAGGCGCACCCGCGCGCGGGGACGTGCGTGACCACTCGTCGGCGACGGCCCTGACGGAGGCGCCCGGCCACCCGGCGGCTCCCGGCCCCTCGGGGGCGCCCGCCCGGTCGAGCGCGCTCGGCACCCCCGGGCTGCCCGGCCGCCCAGGGCCGCTTGGCCACCCAGGGGCGCCCGGCCGCCCGAAGGCGCCCAGCAACCCTGTCCGGCGGGGATCCCCCGGGTCGGACCAGCGCTCGGGGTCCGCCTCCACCGGGGAAGCCGCGCGCCGGAACCGCGACCGGTGCGCGGTCCGCACGGCTCGCGCCTGCTCCCGCGTGAGCCCCTCGACGTCCACGGGCAGCGTGCCGACGGTGAAGTCCGCCAGCACGTCCGCCACCACCTCGTCACCGAGCGCGACGGGGTGGTGCGGACGGGGTGTCGTCGGGTCGTGCCGGACCGCGCCGTCGTACCAGGTCATGCCGGGACGCTAGGTCCGGCGGTTCCCCCGCCGTCGACGCCGGACGCCCGCGCTGGGGACCGTGCACGCCCCGCCGCCCTGTGGACGGTTCGGCGACAGGTCACGACCGCTCGCCGGGCGCTCGCAAGCCCCTCGACGGTCCGAGGACCTCACCTCGGGCGACGTCACCCCACCACGCCCAGCCCCTGCCCGGCGGAGCCCGCTCACCGGTCGGTGACGACCACCGCCAGCGCCCCCACCCCGAGGTGCCCGCCGAGCACGGCCCCCACCTCCCGGACGACGACGTCACCCGTGCCGCTGCTGGCCCGGATGCGCTCGGCGAGCGCCTCGGCGACGTCGGGCCGCGCGAGGTGCTGCACGGCGACGCGCGCGCCGGGTCCGCGCTCCCGGAGGTCGGCGACGGCGAGGTCGTGCAGCCGGTCGCGGGCGTGCCGGCGGCTGCGGACCCGCTCGGCGACCTCGATCCGCCCGTCGGTGAGCACGAGCACGGGCCGGAGCCCGAGGACGGTGCCGACGGCGGCGGCCGCGCCGGAGAGCCGCCCGCCGCGCCGCAGGTGGTCGAGGGAGTCCACGACGAACCACGCGGCGGTGGAGCGTCCGACCTCGGCGGCGACGGCCGCGACCTCGGCGCCGGTGGGTTCGTGGCCCCAGACGCCGCCCGCGGCGACCTCGGCGGCGGCGAGCGCGGCGAACCCGAGCCCGGCGCCGGCGCTGCGGGAGTCCACGACGTGCACGGGCAGCGGGGCGAGCTGCGCGGC
>NZ_RFFI01000029.1 GCF_003696205.1 Cellulomonas triticagri | reverse complement strand
CCGGGCGCGCACCCGCGCGAGCCGTTCCGCGACCGCGGCACCTCCGGACGTCATGGCCCGACCCTAACCCGCGGGGTGCGCCGACCTGTCCGGCCCGCTGGGCCCGTCCGGCCCGCTGGGCCCGTCCGGCCCGCTCGGCCGGTCCGGCCCGTCCGGCCTGTCCGGAACCGCCGCGCGCGCGTAGCGGTCGGCGAGCGTCGCGGCCGCTGCCCGCAGGTCCGGGGGGCCGACGACGGTCAGCGGGACGTCGAACATCCCGAACCACGCCGCCAGCCCGCCCCAGGACCACGAGGCCGACACCATCCGGCAGTGCCCGGCGTCGACGGGCTCGACGACGTCGTGCGGTCCGGCCCACCGGGCGACCACCTCGGCAGGCGCCGCGAGCACCGCCTCCCCGCGGCACGGCAGCACGGCCCCGGCGAGCTGCTGCTGCAGGTAGGTCGCGACGTCGGGGGCGGGCAGGGTCCGGCGCGCGAACCGCGGGCCGGTGGGGGTGCGCGGGCGCATCCGGTCCACCCGGAACGTCCGCCACGCGTCCCGGTCCAGGTCCCACGCCACGAGGTACCAGCGCCGCCCGCGCGTGGCGAGGTGGTGCGGCTCCACCCGCCGCGGCGGCACCGTCCCGGGGTCGCGGTCGTCGTCGGGCGCGCGGTAGTCGAACCGCAGCACCTCGCCCGCCCGCACGGCGGCGCCGACCGCGACGAGCCGGTCGGCGTCGACCTCCTCGTCGTCCCGGGGCGCCCGGCGCACGGCGGTGACCTCCAGCGCGTCCACCCGGCTCCGCAGCCGGGCGGGCAGCACCTGGCGCAGCGTCGCCAGCGACCGGGCGGCGGCGTCGTCCAGCCCGTCGACGCCCGTCGTCGCGGTCTGGAGCGTCACCGCGAGGGCGACGACCTGCTCGTCGTCCAGCATCAGGGGCGGCATCGCGGCGCCCGCCGTCAGCCGGTAGCCGCCGTCCGGGCCCTTGGTCGCGTGCACCGGGTAGCCGAGGTCCCGCAGCCGGTCGACGTCGCGGCGGACGGTGCGCGGGCTGACGCCGAGGCGGTCCGCGAGCACGTCGCCGGGCCAGTCCCGCCGGGCTTGCAGCAGCGACAGCAGCCGGAGCAGGCGCGACGACGGTGTCGCGGGGGAGTCGTGGTCGACCATGCGCACCAGTCTGCTCCGAGTAGCGGCCAGGATCTGACCGCTTCTCGGAGCAGCGTGGGTGCCTAAGGCGAAGGAGGGAGCCGACGATGATCCGGACCACCGGACTGACCAAGGACTTCACCGCGAAGAGCGGCACCGTGCACGCCGTGCGCGGCATCGACCTGGAGGTGGCGCCCGGTGAGCTCGTGGCGGTGCTCGGGCCGAACGGCGCGGGCAAGACCACCACCATCCGCATGCTCACCACGCTCACCGCACCGACGTCCGGGACCGCGCAGGTCGCCGGGGCCGACATCGCCCGCGAGCCCGGGACCGTCCGGCGCCGCATCGGCTACGTCGGCCAGGGCAACGGCGCGGGCCACGCGCAGCGCGCCGTCGACGAGCTCGTCGTGCAGGGCGTCGTCTACGGGCTCGACCGGCGCGACGCCCGTCGCCGTGCCGCCGAGCTCATGACCCAGCTCGACCTCGACGGCCTCGCCACCCGGAAGGTCTCCGACCTGTCCGGCGGGCAGCGGCGCCGCCTCGACGTCGCGCTCGGGCTGGTGCACGCGCCCCGGCTGCTGTTCCTCGACGAGCCGTCCACGGGCCTCGACCCGCACAACCGGGCCAACCTCTGGGAGCACGTGCTCCGCCTGCGCCAGGAGCACGACATGACCGTCCTGCTCACGACGCACTACCTGGACGAGGCGGACGCGATGGCCGAGCGCGTGGTCGTCGTGGACGACGGGCGGGTGATCGCGGACGACACCGCGACGGCGCTCAAGCACACCCTCGCGGGCGACCGCGTCCGGCTGGCCGCCGCCGACCCCGCCGACCTGCCGGTGCTCGCCGCGGTGGTCGGCGGGGTGCCGGGGGCGCGGGACGTCGCCGTGGCCGGCGACGAGGTCGAGGCGCGGGTCGCCGACGCCCCGACCGCGCTGCCCGTGGCGCTCGCGGAGGCCGCCGCCCGCGGCGTGCGGGTGGTCCGGGCGGAGGGCCGCCAGCCCACGCTCGACGACGTGTTCCTGTCCCTGACCGGGCGCAGCCTCCGCGAGGAGGGCGCCGCGCGCGCCGAGGCGCCCGAGACCGCGGAGGTGGCGGCATGACCGCGCCGACCCTGACCGAGACCCTGCCCGCCCGCGAGACCGCCCGCTCCTGGTGGGGCGACGCGTGGCTGGTCATGACGCGCGAGCTCACCCCGACCCTCCGGGACCCGTTCTCCGTGGTGTTCGGGCTGGTGCAGCCGCTGGTGTTCCTCGGGCTGTTCGGGCCGCTGCTCGCCGGCTCCGTCGGGGCGACCGTGCCCGGCGGCGACGTGTGGGCGTGGTTCGTGCCCGGCATCCTCGTGATGACGACCCTGTTCGGCACGTCCACCACCGGCGCGAACCTGCTGTTCGAGATGCAGACCGGCGCGCACGAACGGCTGCTCGTGACGCCGCTCGCCCGGTCCGCGCAGCTCGTCGGGCGCGCCGGCAAGGAGATGGCGCCGGTCGTGGCGCAGTCGCTGCTGGTGGTGCTGGTCATGCTGCCGTTCGGCTTCGCCCCGCACCCGCTCGGGGTGCTGGCGGGGCTGGTGCTGCTCGCGGTGTTCGGCGTCGGCGTCGGGTCGCTGTCCTACGCCCTGGCCATCGCGGTGCGGCAGCAGGACTGGATGTTCTGGGCCGTGCAGCAGACCCTGCTGTTCCCGCTGCTGATCCTGTCCGGGATGCTGCTGCCGCTGGAGACCGGTCCGCGGTGGATGCAGGTCGCCGCCGACGCCAACCCGCTGCGCTACGTGGTCGACGCGGAGCGCGCGCTGTTCGCCGGGGACCTCGCGTCCGCGACGGTGGCGTGGGGCGCGGTGGCGGCGGCGCTCACCGCGGCGCTCGGGCTCGTCGTCGGCGTGCGCACGCTGTCCCGCAGCACCCGCTGAGGGTCAGTCGCGGGCGATGTCCGCGACCGTCGCGCCCGTGAGGGTGACGAGGTCCGCCGGGGCCAGCTCGACGTCCAGGCCCCGGCGGCCGCCGGACACGAAGACGGTGTCGAACAGCCACACCGTCTCGTCCACGACCGTGGGGTGGGCGGTCTTCTGCCCGAGCGGGGAGATGCCGCCGACCACGTACCCGGTGGCGCGCTCGGCGGCGGCCGGGTCCGCCATGGCGGCCTTCTTGCCGCCGACGGCGTGCGCGAGGGCCTTGAGGTCGAGCTTGCCCGCGACCGGCACCACGGCGACGGTGAGCGTCCCGTCCACGGTGGCGAGCAGCGTCTTGTAGACCTGCTCGGCGTCGATCCCGAGGACGGCGGCCGCCTCCTCGCCGTAGCCGAGTGTGCTGCGCGGGTCGTGCTCGTAGGCGTGCGCGGTGTGCGGCACCCCGGCGGCGGCCAGCGCGACCAGCGCGGGCGTCCCGGACGGTGCGTGCTTCGGGCGGCTCACGGCCCCACCCTAGGCGCGGGCCGGTGTCGCCGGACGGGTCGGGTCAGACCGCGAGGCCGACGAGCGAGCCGATGCCGTAGGTGATGGCCATGGCGAGGCTGCCGCCGACGACGTTGCGGAGCACTGCCCGCCCGGCGGGGGCGCCACCGAGCCGGGCGCTGACCGTGCCGGTGACGACCAGGGCGACGACGACCGCCGCGAACGTCGCGACGACGCGGGCCTCGCCACCCCAGGGGCCGAGCATGGCGAGCAGCGGGACGACGCCGCCGACGACGAACGCGACCAGCGACGCCAGCGCCGCGTGCCACGGGTTGGTGAGGGACTCCTCGGCGTCGCGGACGCCGTGGGCGCGGAGCACGCGCTCGGCGTCGCGCTGGCTGCTGACGGAGACGTACTCGCCCGCGGCCATGGACAGGGCCCCGGCGACGAGGGCGGCGACGCCCGCGACCGCGAGGGTGGACACCCCGGTGGCGGCACCCGCGACACCGACGACGGTGGCGGCGACGGAGACGATGCCGTCGTTCGCGCCGAGCACCCCGGCGCGCAGCCAGTTCAGCCGCTCCGCACTGGGCAGGTCGGCACCGGGCCGGTCGGCACCACGCAGGTCGGAGCCAGACAGGGCGGGCGCGTCGGCCGCCGGGCGCGCCGTGGGCACGGCGGACGTCGGGGCCTTCGCGACGGTCCGGTCGTGGTCCAGCAGGTGCGTCGACAGGGTGCTCATGGCAGCCACCGTAGGCCGGTCCTGACGCCTTGTCATCAAAGGAAAGGCACGCCTGACCTGCGCAAACGCAGGTTTGCCTCTCCTTATCTGGAACCGATCAAGTCGTTCCCGCAGGTCAGGACGGGGTCGGCCCCGAGGTCACAGCGGCCCCACGTCGAGCACCCGGAGGACGACCTCCCCGGCGGCATCGGACGCGGGCAGGTCGACGAGGGCGTCGATGCGCCAGTCGTGGTCCCCGGCCGGGTCGTCGAGCAGCTGCCGGACGAACCACAGGTCTCCGCGCGCACCCGCCTCGCCGTGGGCCGCGGGGCGCTGGTCGACCTGGAACAGCGCCGGCCCGCGGGCCGGCGGGCCGGTGAGGATCTCGTCGTGGTCGTCGTAGAACGGGTCGAGCGCGTCGCCCCACCGGTCGGCCGTCCACGGCTGGTCCTCGGCGTCCAGGTCGCCGAGCGCGCCGAGCGCCGGGTACGCCTCGCGCGCGGCGAGGTCGACGCGGCGGAACAGCGCCCCGCGCACCAGGGCCCGGAAGACGCGGGGGTTCTTCGTGATCGGCGGGGGAGCGTCGTCCTCGGGCCGGGACTCGGTGACGGTGGCGTCGTCCAGGTCCTCCGGGTGCGCGAGCCGCTCCCACTCGTCCAGCAGGCTGGAGTCGGTGCGGCGCACCAGGTCGCCCAGCCACTCGATGATCTCGTGCAGCTCCTCGGTGCGGGCGTCGTCCGGGACGGTCTGCCGGAGCGCCCGGAACGCGTCCGCGAGGTAGCGCAGCAGCACGCCCTCGGTGCGGTCGAGCTGGTACAGCGAGACGTACTCGGCGAACGTCGCCGCGCGCTCGTGCATCTCCCGGACCACGGACTTGGGGGACAGCTCGTGGTCGGCGACCCACGGGTTGGTCTGCTTGTAGATCTGGAAGGACGCGCCCAGCAGCTCGGCGAGCGGCTTCGGGTACGTGACGTCCTCGAGCAGCGCCATGCGCTCCTCGTACTCGATGCCGTCGGCCTTCATCGCCGCGACGGCCTCGCCGCGGGCCTTGTTCTGCTGCGCGGCGAGCACCTGGCGCGGGTCGTCGAGGGTGGCCTCGATGACGGAGACGACGTCGTGCGCGTACCCGGGGTCCTCCTGGTCCAGCAGGTCCAGGGCGGCGTACGCGAAGGGCGAGAGCGCCTGGTTCAGCGCGAACGTGGGCGGGACGTCGAGCGTGAGGCGCACGGACCGGCGCAGCCGCTCGGGCCCGGGCCCGTCCTCGACGTACCGCTCGACCACGCCCGCGGCGCGCAGCGAGCGGTAGATCGCGATGGCCTGCCGGACGAGGCGACCGCGTGCCGACTCGGGCTCGTGGTTGTCGAGCAGCAGGTGCTTCATCGTCTCGACCGGGTCGCCGGTGGGGCGCGCCAGGACGTTGAGCACCATCGCGTGCGAGACGGTGAACGACGACGTCAGGGGCTCGGGTTCGGCGTCGCGCAGCCGCTCGAAGGTCTTGTCCGTCCAGTTGACCATCCCGGGCGGGGCCTGCTTGCGGACGATCTTCTTGAGCTTCTTCGGGTCGTCGCCCGCCTTCTGCAGGGCCTTGCGGTTCTCGATGACGTGCTCGGGCGCGAGCACCCGGACCTCGCCGGTGGTGTCGTACCCGGCGCGGCCGGCACGACCCGCGATCTGGTGGAACTCGCGCGCGGACAGGTGCCGCATCCGGGTGCCGTCGTACTTGACCAGCGAGGTGAGCAGCACGGTCCGGATCGGGACGTTGATGCCGACGCCCAGGGTGTCGGTGCCGCAGACGACGCGCAGCAGGCCCTTCTGGGTCAGGCGCTCGACCACGCGGCGGTACTTGGGCAGCATCCCCGCGTGGTGCACGCCGACGCCGTGCCGCAGCAGCCGGGACAGCGTCTTGCCGAACCCGGGCCCGAACCGGAAGTCCCCGAGCTCGTCGGCGATCCGGTCCCGCTGCTCGCGCGACGCCAGCGTCATCGACAGCAGGGCCTGCGCGCGCTCGACGGCCTCCTTCTGCGTGAAGTGCACGACGTAGACGGGCGCGCGGCCGGTCTGCACCAGCATCTCCAGCAGCTCGTGCAGCGGCTCGACGTCGTAGTCGAACGTCAGCGGCACGGGGCGCTCGGCGTCGGCCACGACCGACACGGGGACGTCGGTGCGACGCTCCAGGTCCTCGGCGAAGAACGAGACGTCGCCGAGCGTGGCCGACATCAGCAGGAACTGCGCGTGCGGCAGCTCGAGGAGCGGCACCTGCCACGCCCACCCGCGCTGCGGGTCGGAGTAGAAGTGGAACTCGTCCATGACGACCTGGCCGATCGCCGCGTCCGGGCCCTGGCGCAGGGCGAGGTTGGCGAGGATCTCGGCGGTGCAGCAGATGATCGGAGCGTCCGGGTTCACGGCCGAGTCGCCGGTCATCATCCCGACGTTCGCGGAGCCGAACGCCTCGACCAGGGCGAAGAACTTCTCGCTCACCAGCGCCTTGAGCGGGGCGGTGTAGTACGTCCGGCGGCCCTGGGCCAGCGCCACGAAGTGCGCGGCCGTCGCCACGAGGGACTTCCCGGATCCGGTCGGCGTCGACAGGATGACGTGCGAGCCGGTCACGAGCTCCAGCAGCGCCTCGTCCTGGTGCGGGTACAGCGCCAGCCCGCGGTCCTCCGCCCAGCCGGTGAACGCCGCGTAGAGCGCGTCCGGGTCGTGCGGGTCCGCCGGGACGCGGTCGGCGAGGGTCGACGGGCGGGCGGCGGGGGAGACGGGCACCCGTCGATCCTGTCACGCGGCACCCGCCCGGACCGCACCGGGCGTCGCGCCTGTGGACGACGAGGGCGCCCTTACAGTGGGCCACCATGAGCACCGAGAGCGCCGCCCCCGCACCCCCGCACGTCGAGATGTGGACCGACGGGGCCTGCAAGGGCAACCCGGGCGTGGGCGGCTGGGGCTCGCTGCTGCGGTCGAACGGGCACGAGCGCGAGCTGTTCGGCGGCGAGGCCGTCACGACGAACAACCGCATGGAGCTGCGCGCGGTCATCGAGGGCCTGCGGGTGCTCAAGGAGCCCTGCCGCGTCGACCTGCACGTGGACTCGCAGTACGTGATGCAGGGCGTCACCAAGTGGATCGCGGGCTGGAAGCGCAACGGCTGGCGCACCGCGGACAAGAAGCCGGTGAAGAACCAGGACCTCTGGCAGGACCTGGACGAGCAGGTCGCCCGGCACGCGATCAGCTGGCACTGGGTGAAGGGCCACGCGGGCGACCCCGGCAACGAGCGCGCCGACCAGCTCGCGAACAAGGGCGTCGACGAGGTCCGCGCGGGCTGAACCGGGCCGACCCGGGCCCATCCGGGCCGATCCGGGGCGTGACGTGGTCCAGACCAGTTACGCTCGGGGCGTGCCCACTGCCGGGCACGCTTCGCTCGCACCGGAGGTCGCGTCCATGGAACGGTCCGTCGTCGTCGCCATCGCGGAGGGTCTGCACGCCCGCCCCGCCGCCCTGTTCGTCGCGGAGGCCGGCAAGCAGCCGGTCCCCGTCTCCGTCCGCAAGGGCGACGCCGCGCCGGTCCAGGCCGCGAGCATCCTCGGCATCATGACGCTCGGCGCCGCCGCGGGCGAGACGCTGGTGCTGTCCACCGAGGTGGACGGGCCCGAGGCCGAGGCCGCGCTGGACGCGCTGGAGGCGTTCCTCTCGCAGGTCGAGATCGCCTGACGCCTCCCCGTACGAGCACGAGGGGCCCCGCCCGGCACGCGCCGGACGGGGCCCCTCTGCCGTGCGGGAGGTCAGGGCGTGGGATCGACGCCCGGCACCGTCGGGGCCGCCGGGGGCGGGGTGTCGGTGCCCGCCGGGGAGGTGACCACGGCGTCCGCCGCGACCGCGGCACCGACGGCGACGCCGTCCGCCGCACCCTCGGTGTCGTCCTCGCGCCCCGGTGTCTTGAAGTTGAACTTCACGATCATGAACCGGAACAGGAAGTAGTAGATGACGGCGTACCCGAGGCCGATCACGATGAGCAGCAGGGGCTGGTCGGCGATCCGGAAGTTCAGCAGGTAGTCGATGACGCCCGCCGAGAACCCGAACCCGCTGCGGATCTCGAGCGCGTTGACCAGGGCCATCGACGTGCCGGTGAGCACGGCGTGGATGGCGTAGAGCGGGTACGCGACGTAGACGAACGCGAACTCCAGCGGCTCGGTGACGCCGGTGACGAACGCGACCAGCGCGGCCGAACCCATGATGCCCGCGATGACCTTGCGGTTCTTGGGCTTGGCGGTGTGCACGATCGCCAGCGCCGCGGCCGGGAGGGCGAACATCATGATCGGGAAGAACCCGGTCATGAAGGTGCCCGCGGTCGGGTCGCCGTTGAGGAACCGGGCGATGTCGCCGTGCCAGACCTGGCCGGACGCGTCGGTGTAGTCGCCGAACTGGAACCACGGCAGCGAGTTGAGCAGGTGGTGCAGGCCGAACGGCAGCAGCAGGCGGTTCAGCGTGCCGAACACGAACGCGCCGATGACGGTCGAGCCCGTGACCCAGTCGCCGACCGCGGTGAACCCGGCGTCGAACGCGGGGTAGATCAGCGCGGCGACGACGGCGATGAGGACCGCGGCACCCGCGGTGACGATCGGCACGAACCGGCGGCCGCCGAAGAACGCGAGGTACGGGGGCAGCTTGATCCGGTAGTACTTCTGGTACAGCAGCGCGGCGGTGAGGCCGATGACGATGCCGCCCAGGACGCCGTAGTTGATGAGCTCCTGGGTCTCGCCCTCGCCGGGCTCGCCCAGGACGTACGGGGACAGCGCGTCGGTGACGCCGGTGAAGACCAGGTAGCCGATCAGCGCGGCCAGGCCGGTGGAGCCGTCGGACTTGCGGGCGTAGCCGATGGCGACGCCGAGGGCGAACAGGATCGGCAGGTTGTCGAGCAGCGCACTACCCGCGGAGCCGATGACGTCGGCGACGGGCAGCAGCCAGTCGGCGTGGGCGCCGAGGCCGTTCTCGCCCAGCATGTCGGGCTGGCCGAGCCGCAGCAGCAGCGCCGCGGCGGGCAGGGAGGCGATGGGCAGCATGAGGGAGCGGCCCACGCGCTGCAGCTGCGCGAGCCCGGGGATGCCCCGCTTGGCGGGGGCGTCGGCCGTCGTGGCGGACATGGTGACTCCTCGTCGAGACGGTGGGGGCGGGTGGTCGGCGTGCTGGGCCGGCGCGCCCGCCGGGGGGAGGGTCGTGCGGTGACGCGGACTTGCGGTGTCGCGGCCGAGTCCGGCAAGTTGTCTGGACCAGTTGCGGTCAGAGTGGTCTAGACCGGAAGATGTGTCAAGGACCACAGCACGACCGCACCGTGACCGACGGGCAGCGCTTCCCGCGCCGCCCGCGGACGGACCAACGGCGTGCGGACGACGTCGACCGAGGTGGGAGGGTGAGGCCGTGCAGCCGCAGCAGCCCCGACCCCACGACCCGGCGGACCCCGCAGGGGACCGCCGCCACCACAAGTACCTGGCCGTGCGCTCCTACCTCGTGGACCTGGTGGAGCAGTCGCTGCACGTCGGCGACGCCGTCCCGTCCGAGCGCACGCTCTGCGAGCGGTTCGGGGTCTCCCGGATGACGGTCCGGCAGGCCGTCGACGCGCTCGTCTCCGAGGGCGTGCTCGTGCGGGAGCAGGGGCGCGGCACGTTCGTCGCGCCGCAGCGCATGGACTTCGAGATGCGCCTGACGACGTTCGGCGAGGAGATGCGGCGCCGCGGGATGCGCCCCGAGACCCGGGTGCTCGACGCCCGCACCGTCGCCGCCGCACCCGAGGCCGCCGACGCGCTCGGCACCGCCGTCGGGGCGCCGCTGCACCACCTGTGGCGCGTCCGGTACGCGGACGGCTCGCCCATGAGCCTCGAGCAGCACTGGGTGTCCGTCGCGCTGCTGCCCGACCTCCTGGCCGACGGGCCGCCGCCGAGCATGCACGACGCCATGCGCGGCGCCGGGCTCGACCCCGCGTGGGGCGAGGAGACGCTCACCGCCGACGAGGCCACGGACGAGGAGGCCGCGCTGCTCGACATGCGCGGGACGCGCGCCGTGCTGCGCGCCACCCGGCGGACCTACTCCGCCGAGGCCCCCGTCATGTACTCCCGCGCCTGCTACCGCGGCGACCGGTACAGCGTCTGGGTGCCGCTCAGCGCACCCGGGCCCGCGCTCGTGCCCCGCCTGCGCGAGGACCTCGCCGAGCCTGACGCCGCCGACAGCGCCCCCGCCGCCGTGGGGGCCCGACCGTGAACCGGAAGGACGACCGGATGACCCAGGGCGCCGACCAGGCCGCCGCGATCCTCGCCGGGCTCGGCGGCGTGGGCAACATCGACGAGATCGAGCCGTGCACGACGCGCCTGCGCTCGCTCGTCAAGGAGCCCGCCCGCGTCGACACCGCCGCCCTGCGCGCCGCCGGCGCGTTCGGCGTCATGGTCTCCGGCCGCGTGGTGCAGGTGGTGATCGGCCCCAGCGTCGACACCCTCGCCACCGACCTCGAGGACCTCCTGTGACCACCACCCGACCCGCCACGACCGGCCGCCCGGCCACCGAAGGAGACACACCATGAGCAAGGCCGAGCAGATCCTCGCCGGACTGGGCGGGGACGCCAACATCGTCGACCTGGAGCCCTGCATCACGCGGCTGCGCGTCGAGGTCGAGGACCCGTCCAAGGTCACCGAGTCCGTGCTGAAGGCCGCGGGCGCCATCGCCGTCATGCAGCAGGGCACCGTCGTGCAGGTCATCGTCGGGCCCGAGGCGGACACCATCGCCTCGGACATCGAGGACCTGCGCTGATGGCGGACCTCACGGTCCTCGCGCCCGTCGGCGGCGTCGTGCACGCGCTCGCGGACGTCGACGACCCGGTGTTCTCCGGCGAGATCGTCGGGCCGGGGCTCGCCGTCCAGCCCACCGGGACCCAGGTCGTCGCGCCGGTCGCCGGGGTGGTCGCCAAGCTGCACCCGCACGCCTTCGTGCTGGTCGCCGAGGGCGGCCGCGGGGTGCTCGTGCACCTCGGCATCAACACGGTGCAGCTCGGCGGTGCGGGGTTCGTGCTGCACGTCGCCGAGGGGGACGTGGTCGAGCCCGGGCAGCTGCTGGTCGAGTGGGACCCGGTCGCCGTCGAGGCGGGTGGGCGTTCGGCCATCTGCCCGGTCGTCGCCCTGGAGGCCGCCCCGGACGCGCTGACCCGCCTGGCCTCCCCGGGCGCCGAGGTCTCCGCGGGCGACCCGCTCTTCCGCCTCGCGTGACCGCTCGGCCTCCGGTCTCCGCCGCCCCCGGATCGCCGTGGGTGCCGGCGGAGACCGGAGGTGGGCGGGGTCCCGGGTCGCGTCCCGGGACGGCGGGGGCCCGCGCCCGGATACTGGTGTGATGGAGCGCACACCCCGGATCGCCGACCTGCTGCGCGGGCTGCCCGCGCTGACCGGGGACCTGCCCGAGGTCGACCCGTACGCGCTGCCCGCGGACCCGGTCGAGGCGTTCGAGCGCTGGTTCGCCGACGCCGTCGCCGCCGGGGTCCCCGAGCCGCACGCCGTCACCCTCGCGACCGCGGGCGCCGACGCCCGGCCCGCCGCGCGGGTGGTGCTGCTCGCCGACGTGGTCGACGGCGCCTTCGTGATCGCCACCGACTCCCGGGCGGGCAAGTCGCAGCACCTGTCCGCGAACCCGCACGCCGCGCTGACGTTCTACTGGCAGCCGCTCGGCCGCCAGGTCCGGCTCTCGGGGCCGGTGCACGCGCTCGACGCCGCGGCCTGCGCCGCCGACTTCCTGCGCCGGTCGCCGAGCGCCCGCGCCGCCGCGCTCGCCTCCCGGCCGGGCGAGGCCCTGCACTCCCCGGCGGAGATGGTCGCGGCCGTCGCCGAGGCCCGGACCCGCGTCGACCGGGACCCCCGCCTCGTCCTGCCGACCTGGCAGCTGTGGGGCGTCGTGCCCGAGGTCGTGGAGCTCTGGCAGGGCGACCACGACCGCGCGCACCTGCGGGTGCGGTACTCCCGCACCGGCGGGGGGTGGACGCGGCGGCTCGACTGGCCCTGACGCGCCGGGCCCGGGTCGTCAGCGCCGGGCGGGGAGGGTGTCCGGGGTGACGTCGGTGGCCCGGGCGGCGAGCCCGTGCAGCAGCCGCTCCAGCGGCCCCCGTCCCGCGGCGGCCCGCCAGACCCAGCAGCCGACCAGGGTCACCAGGCAGAACGCGAGCCACGTCCCAGCCTCCGGCTGCCACACCACCGCCGTGCCGAGCGCCGCGATGGCGAGGATCTGCACGGTGTACGCGGTGAGCGCGAGCGCGCCGGTCGCCGCCAGCGGCGCGAGCACGGCCCTGCCCGCGCGGGTGTCCGCGGCGAGCAGGCACAGGGACAGCACCGCGAGCCCGACGCCCGTGCTCGCCACGACCTCCAGGGTCGAGCTGGAGTGCGGCTCGGTGGTGACCAGCCCGTACAGCGTCGTGCCCGGCTCGACCTGCCGGGTCAGCAGCGCCGAGGCCGCGTAGCCGAGCACCGCCAGCGCGGTGCCTGCGCCGAGCATCCGCAGCCGGACGCCGCGGTCCCGCAGGTCCATCCGACCGACCGCGAGCCCCACCAGCACGTACGCGAACCACACGATCGCGGGGTAGTAGTCGCCGACCACCAGGCCGGTGAGCTCCGTGCCGGGCAGCCGGGCGAACGCCGGGCCCAGCACCAGGTGCAGCACCGGCCCGACCACCGCCACCACCGCCGCTCCGACCAGCAGCCGGTGCGGCGGGGTGCCGAGCAGCGGCACGGTGCACGCGAACAGCACCGCGTAGGTCGGCAGGATCACCACCACGGGTGTCCCGAGGACGACCAGCAGCACGCCGAGAGCCAGCACGAGGAACGCCCGGACCAGCACCTTCGTGCGCGCCAGCACCCGGCGGGTGCCCGCGACGGGCGCGGCGCCGCCGGAGATCAGCGCGACGGAGATCCCGGACAGCAGCACGAACAGCGCGGCGGACCGCCCGTCGGCGACCTGGGTCAGCCCCCACGGCAGCGGGTCGCCGGGCCCGCCCGGGCCGACGTGGGCGGTGATCATGCCGAGCACGGCGAGGCCGCGGGCGACGTCGACGCCGGTGATGCGACCAGGGCTCGCGGCGAGGGCGGCGGGGGCGTCGGGCATGGCCGACACGGTAGTCGCCGCAGCCGTGCCGCCACGCGGTCCGCACGCCGCCACCCCGTGGACGGTGGGGTGACGCGAGGAGCGGAAGGAGACGCAGGTCAGCGGCGCCCGGGGGTGGAGTCGTCTCGGTGGGCGGGACAGCGGTGCTCGGTGGGTGGAAGGGGGCGGGGGTGCGCCGTTACCGTCGTGCGGTGACCGACACGCACCCGGCCGAGGTCTACACCCACGGCCACCACGACAGCGTGCTGCGCTCCCACCGGTGGCGCACCGCGGAGAACTCGGCGGCCCACCTGCTGCCCGCCCTGCTGCCCGGCCAGTCGCTGCTCGACGTCGGCTGCGGCCCCGGCAACCTCACCGTCGACCTCGCCGCGCGGGTCGCCCCCGGGCGGGTCGTCGGCGTCGACCGCTCGGAGGCGGTCATCGGCCTGGCGCGCGCCGAGGCCGAGCGCGCGGGCGCCGCCGACGTCACGTTCAGCACCGCCGACGCGTACGCGCTGCCGTTCGAGGACGGCTCCTTCGACGTCGTGCACGCCCACCAGCTGCTGCAGCACCTCGGCGACCCCGTCGCCGCGCTGCGCGAGATGCGCCGCGTCGCGAGGCCCGGCGGGGTCGTCGCCGTCCGGGACGCCGACTACTCCGGGATGACCTGGTACCCGGCGTCCCCGGTCCTCGACGAGTGGTCCGCGCTCTACCACGAGGTCACCCAGGCCAACGGCGCCGAGGCCGACGCCGGCCGCCGCCTGCAGTCCTGGGTGCTCGACGCCGGGTTCGACCCCGACCGCGTCGTCGCCACCGCCGGTGTCTGGTGCTACGCGTCCGCCGACGACCGCACCTGGTGGGCCGACCTGTGGGCCGAGCGCTGCGTCGCCTCCGACTTCGCCCGGCAGGCCGTCGAGCACGGGCTCGCCGACGAGGTGGGGCTGGAGCAGCTCGCCGCCGGGTGGCGGGAGTGGGGCGAGGCCCGCGACGGCTGGTTCGCGGTGCTGCACGGCGAGGTGCTCGCCCGGGTGTGACGCCGCCGCCCGGTTAGGGTGGGTCCGTGCGTATCGCGAGGTTCACCACGGGGGACGACCCCCGCTACGCCCTGGTCGAGGGCGAGCCCGGTCAGGAGCAGCTCGTCGTCATCACCGGCGACCCGATCTACACCCCGGTGCAGCCCACCGGCGAGCGGATCCCGCTCGGCGACGGCGTGCGCCTGCTCGCCCCGGTGATCCCGCGGTCCAAGATCGTCGGCGTGGGACGCAACTACGTCGACCACGCCGCCGAGATGGGCAACGAGGTCCCCACCGCCCCGCTGCTGTTCCTCAAGCCCAACACCTCGGTCGTCGGCCCCGACGACCCGATCGTGCTGCCCGACTGGACGGAGGAGGTCTCCTACGAGGCCGAGCTCGCCGTCGTCATCGGCAAGGTCACCAAGGACGTCGCGCCCGAGCACGCCCTGAGCAAGGTGTTCGGGTACACCGTCGCGAACGACGTCACCGCGCGCGACGCCCAGCGCACCGACGGCCAGTGGGTCCGCGCCAAGGGCTTCGACTCCGCGTGCCCGATCGGCCCGTGGATCGTCCCCGGCCTCGACGTCGAGGACCTCGCCGTGCGCTCGCGCGTCAACGGCGACCTCAAGCAGGACGGCCGCACGTCGCAGATGGTCTTCGACGTCGCCGCGCTCATCTCGTACATCTCCGAGGTCGTGACGCTGCTGCCCGGCGACGTCATCCTCACCGGCACGCCCGCGGGCGTCGGGCTCATCCAGGAGCGCGACGTCGTCGAGGTCGAGGTCGAGGAGATCGGCACGCTGCGCAACCCGGTGCTGCGCCGCTCCTGACCCGGGCGCCGCACCGCACACCGCCGGGCACCGCCGCCCGGGCCACGACCGGAGGGGGACGGCCATGGACCTGCAGCCCGTGCTGGACTGGCTGACGAACGCGCTCTACACGTACTGGCTGGTGTACGTGCTCGTCGGCGTGGGCCTGTGGTTCACGCTGCGCACGGGCGCCGTCCAGGTCCGGATGTTCCCGGCGATGGTGCGGCAGGTCCTGGCGTCCCGGTCCGGGGCCGAGGGCGGGATCTCGTCGTTCCAGGCGTTCGCCGTCGGGCTGGCGTCGCGCGTCGGCACCGGCAACATCGCGGGCGTCGCGGTCGCCCTCACGCTGGGCGGTCCGGGCGCGGTGTTCTGGATGTGGGTGGTCGCGGCGGTCGGGATGGCCACCGCGCTGGTGGAGGCGACGCTCGCGCAGGTGTTCAAGGTGCGCGCGGCGGACGGGTCCTACCGGGGCGGTCCGGCGTACTACATCCAGCGCGGGCTGGGCTCGCGCCGGTGGGGCGTGGTCTTCGCGCTGCTGCTCATCTTCACGTTCGGCTTCGCGTTCAACATGGTGCAGGCGAACACCATCGCCGACACCCTCTCCACCTCCCACGAGGTGCCCGTCGCCTGGACGGCGGTCGCGCTCATGATCCTCGCCGCGCCCGTGCTGTTCGGCGGCGTGCGCCGCGTCGCCCGGGTCGCGGAGGTGATGCTCCCGGTGATGGCCGGGGCGTACCTGCTGCTCGCCCTCGTCATCGTGGCGCTCAACGTCTCCGCGCTGCCCGGCGTGCTCGGCCAGATCGTGCGCGGCGCCTTCGGGCTGGACACCGCGCTCGCCGGGACGGCGGGCGGCATCCTCGCCGCCGTGCTCAACGGCGCGCGCCGCGGCCTGTTCTCCAACGAGGCGGGCATGGGGTCCGCGCCGAACACCGCCGCGACGGCGACGGTCTCCCACCCGGTCAAGCAGGGGCTGGTGCAGTCCCTCGGCGTCTTCGTCGACACGATGCTGGTGTGCTCCGCCACGGCGTTCATCGTGCTCTCGGCCGGTCCGGACGTGTACGTGCCCGGCAGCACCGGGCAGAGCGCCGGCGCCGCGCTGACCGCCGACGCGGTCGCGCACGAGCTCGGGACGTGGACCACCGGGCTGATGACCGTCATCGTGTTCGTGTTCGCGTTCAGCTCCGTGCTCGGCAACTACGCGTACGCCGAGGTCAACCTCACGTTCCTCGGGGTGCGCGGCGCCGCGCTGAACGCCCTGCGGACCCTCGTCCTCGCCTCCGTCGGCATCGGCTCGCTGCTGGCGCTCGGCACCGTGTGGGCGGTCGCCGACATCGCGATGGCGCTCATGGCGACGGTCAACCTGGTGGCGATCCTGCTGCTGTCCCGGTGGGCGCTCGGGGCGCTCGCGGACTACCGGCGCGCCGTCGCCGACGGCGGCGACCGGCGGTTCGTCGGGCACGGGAACCCGCTGCTGCCCGGCGACGTCCCCGGGGCCGTCTGGGCGCCCGGGGCGGACGACCGGGCGCCGCAGCCGGTTCCCTGAGGCGCCCGACCCCCGGTGCGCACGGGGGTGCGTCCGGGCCTCGCTAGGGTGGAGACCGTGAGTGCTGCTGCCCCCGCGACGCCGGTGCGCGTCCGCTTCTGCCCGTCCCCGACCGGTACGCCGCACGTCGGCCTGATCCGCACGGCCCTGTTCAACTGGGCGTACGCGCGGCACGTCGGCGGCACCTTCGTGTTCCGCATCGAGGACACCGACGCCGCGCGCGACTCCGAGGAGTCGTACCAGCAGCTGCTGGACGCCCTGCGGTGGCTCGGCCTCGACTGGGACGAGGGCGTCGAGGTCGGCGGCCCGCACGAGCCCTACCGGCAGTCGCAGCGCATGGACCTGTACGCCGACGTCGCGCGCCGGCTGCTCGAGGGCGGCTACGCCTACGAGTCCTTCTCCACGCCGGAGGAGGTCGAGGCCCGGCACCGCGCTGCCGGCCGCGACCCCAAGCTCGGCTACGACGGCTTCGACCGCGCGCTGACCGACGAGCAGAAGGCCGCCTACCGCGCCGAGGGCCGCGAGCCCGTGCTCCGGCTGCGGATGCCCGACGAGGACGTCACGTTCACCGACCTCGTGCGCGGCGACGTCACGTTCAAGGGCGGGTCCGTCCCGGACTACGTCATCGTGCGCGGCAATGGCCAGCCGCTGTACACGCTGGTCAACCCCATCGACGACGCGCTCATGGGCATCACCCACGTGCTGCGCGGCGAGGACCTGCTGTCCTCCACCCCGCGACAGGTCGTGCTCTACCGCGCCCTGCTGGAGCTCGGCGTCGCGAGCGTCATGCCGGAGTTCGGCCACCTGCCGTACGTCATGGGGGAGGGCAACAAGAAGCTCTCCAAGCGCGACCCCGAGTCGAACCTCTTCCTGCACCGGGAGCGGGGCTTCACCCCCGAGGGCCTGCTGAACTACTTGTCGCTGCTGGGCTGGTCCATCGGCCCCGACCGCGACATCTTCTCGGTCGCCGAGCTGGTCGAGGCGTTCGACGTCGCCGACGTGAACCCCAACCCGGCGCGGTTCGACCTGAAGAAGGCCGAGGCGATCAACGCCGAGCACATCCGGCTGCTCGACGGCGAGGACTTCCGCGACCGGCTGGTCCCGTACCTGCACGCCGCCGGGCTCGTCCCCGCCGACTCGTACGCCGACCTGTCCGCCGAGCACCGCGCGCTGCTCGACGCGGGCGCCCCGCTGATCCAGACGCGGGTCACGCTGCTCGGCGAGGTCGTGGGGATGCTCGGGTTCCTGTTCACCGCCGACGCCGACCTCGTGGTCGAGGAGGACGCCCGAGGGGCGCTCAAGGAGTCCGCCGCCGAGGTGCTGGACGCCGCCACCGCCGCCCTGTCGGCGCTGCCCGAGGACGGGTTCACCACCGACGCCGTGCAGGAGGCCCTGCAGGGCGCCCTGGTCGACGGGCTCGGCATCAAGCCGCGGTTCGCGTTCACCCCGCTGCGGGTGGCCGTGTCCGGGCGCCGGGTGTCGCCGCCGCTGTTCGAGTCGCTGGAGATCCTGGGCCGGGCCTCGACGCTCGCCCGGGTCGCCGCGCTGCGCGCGTCGCTGTGACCGGCGCGGGGGAGGGGCGGGCGGTCGACGGCGTCCTGTTCGACGTCGACGACACCCTCGTCGACACCCACGGGGCGTTCGCGACCGCGCTCGCGGCCGTGTCCCGCACCTGGCTGCCCGACCTCGACCCCGCGCGGGACGTCGAGGTGCTCGACCACTGGCGCGCCGACGCCGGCGGCCGGTACCGGCAGTACACCCGCGGCGAGGTCAGCTACCGCGAGCAGCGGATGGCCCGGGCGAACGACCTGCACGCCGCGTTCGGCGGGCCCGTGCTGGACGACGACGCGTACGACACCTGGAACGGGCTGTTCGAGGACCGGTTCACCGGTGCGTGGGCCGCGCACACCGACGCGGCCGCCGTCGTCCGGCACCTGCTGGACGCCGGGATCCGCGTCGGCGCCCTGACGAACGCCGCCACCGCGTACCAGGTCGCCAAGCTCACCCGGGCCGGGCTGGCCGACGACGTGCCGCTGCTGGTCGGCGTCGACACCCTCGGGTTCGGCAAGCCCGACCCGCGGGTGTTCGCCGAGGCGTGCCGCCGGCTCGGCACGGAGCCGGGCCGGACGGCGTACGTCGGCGACGAGCTCGACGTCGACGCCCGGGCCGCCGTCGCCGCGGGGCTGCGGGGCGTGTGGCTGGCGCGGCCGGAGCTCGGGGCGAAGGACGCGAACTCCGGCACGCCGCTGGCGACGGACACCGTGATCACGACGCTGGCGGACCTGCCGGGGGTGCTCGGGGTCTGTTCTTCGGACTGACCATCGGCCATAGATCGGGTCAGAGCGGACATTCTTGCCATTCGCGCGAGGGATTCGTGGCTTTTGGTCTGGTTGGTCGACTCGAAGGGACTTTCCTGCTCGGTGTCAGCTCTTGAGGGGCCGCTTCGAGGTGCGCTATTTTTCCCGTGCGGGTCGCGATGCGCGCGACCGGGAGCAGGGGAGAACAGAATGTCTCGATCGACCATGGTGCGCCCCGGGGCGCGACGGGCGTTGCTGATCGCGCTGGCGCTGCCGCTGATCTCGCTCGTGCCCGCCACCAGCGCCTCCGCCGCGCCGAGCTGTTCGAGCGGCTACGCGTGCTGGTGGACGGGAACGAGCTGGACGGGCACCTACTACGGCTCGGCGCTGAACCAGCTCACGTGGCCCAGTGGGATCGTCAACAAGGACCGTTCGGTCTTCAACAACGGCACGAGCGGAAATGCCGTCTTCACCTACCGCTACGTCCAGAACATCGAGACGATGTACTGCGTGCGGCGCGGGGTCTCCGTGAGCTCGCTCGCGAAGTCGAACATGGGAAGCAGCCACAACTGGAAGGCGGCGAACTCCGGGTGCTACTGAGTCGCCGGCCCGCTCAGGGGGTCGTGCTCACGGCACTCGTCGGGCTCGTCGGCTGCGCTCCGGCGGCTCAGCCCTCGGAGGCTCACCTGGACCCCGAGACCCGACGCCAGGTACGGGAAGCCGTCCAGGCCCTCGACTATCCGTTCGAGTCCGACCCCGCGTACGCCGTGCGCCTGGCCAACCTGCAGGCGCGACTGATCGACGAGTGCGTCGTCCGCGAGGGCGTCGTCCCGCCCGGGAGGGAGGACCTGCCGCTCACCTCAGCCGATCTTGCCCCGAGCGAGTCGCGGTTGTGGCTGCTGCCGGGCGACGACTACGGCGTCGCCGCAGCCCTCGACGACCCGGCCGTGCTCGCCGGGCTGGTGGCGGGCGAGTCGGGCACGACAGGGTCAGGACGCGCCGCACCGGACCCGGTCGCGTACGACCGCGCGGTGTACGGCCCCGAGGACGAGCGCATCTCGTTCCCCGTCGAGGACGGCGCGACCGTGTCCGTACCCGTCGGCGGGTGCTTCGGCGAGGCGACGGCCACGATGTACGGGGTCGAGGCCGCCGACTACGAGCGCACCTACTCGGCGATGCCCACGATCCGCGGCGTGCTCGCCGAGGTCGTCGCGGACGGCGGCGTCCGCAGTGCGACCGCCGCGTGGTCAACGTGCATGGGGGAGGCGGGGATCGAGGTCTCCGCTCCGGGCGATCTCTACGCGACGATCAGCGCGTGGGTCGGCGGGGTCCTGTCCGGGACGCTGCGCGTCGCGCAGGTGGCGGAGCAGGAGAGCGCGCTCGCGGCGCAGGACGGTGCGTGTCGCACGAGCAGCGGGCTCGGCGCCGCAGTCGCCACCGTCTTCCTCGAGACGGCGACGGAGGCGATCCGGGGGAGCGAGGGCGTCGTCCAGGAGTACCGCGCGATGGTGGAGCACGCGCAGTCGGTCATGGGTCGCGGATGAGGCCGCGCACACGGCATGTCGCGATCGGCCTCGTCCTCGGTGCTCTCGGTGGCTCCCTCGTGACCGTCGGGGTGGCGCTCGTGCGTCCCGGTGCGCTCGACGCGGCGCGACCGACGGACGCGGACCGGGACGCGCCGGTGACGGTGCCGGTCGTCCGGCAGGTGCTCGAGGACGTCGAGCCCGTCGCGGGGGCGCTCGCCTGGGCGAGGGTGGACGAACCGCTCGCGGTCGACGGCGTGGTGACCGCGCTCCCTGTCGAGCACGGTGCGCCGGTGGTTCCCGGGGCTGCCGTCATCGAGGTGAACGACCGACCGGTGATCGCGCTGGACCTGCCGTTCGGTCTGTGGCGGGATCTCGACGACGGTGACTCCGGCGCCGACGTCCGGAACGTGCACGCCGCCCTGGCCGGGCTGGGGCTCTACAGCGGCGCGATCGACGCGCCGTTCGGTCAGGCGACCCGGGCCGCCCTCGCGTCGGTCGACGGTCGGCTCGACGGCCCGCTCGCCGCGGCCGAGGTCGTCGCGGTGGAGCCGACCGGGTCCGTGCTCGACGCCCCGGGCGTGCGGGTCGGGAGCAGGGTCACCGCCGAGGACCTGTCCGTGCGTCGCCTCACCGATCGCGTCGTGGTCGACGACGGCGGGCTGGTGGCCGAGTACGCCCGCGCAGGCGACGGGATCCGGCTGTTCGACGCGGGGGGCGAGGTCACCTGGGCCGGGCGCCTCGCACAGGTCGAGGCGGTGCCGGAGGGGACGCTGCTGACGCTCGACCTGTCGGAGCCGCCGGACGGCTCCGACGCTCTCCCGGACGAGCTCGCCTCGGCTGCGGTGGTGGCGGGCGCCACGCGAGTCGAGGTCCTGACCCTCCCGCGGGTGGCCCTCGTCGCGGGCGCCGACGGGACGTCGAGCGTGACCACCGCGGTGGTCGGACCCGAGGGAGTGGTGCCGGGTGCCCGCACGGTGGTCCGGACCGGTCTGTGCACGCGGGACCTCTGCGAGGTCGAGGTGGCGGACGACGGTGCCCTGAGCGAGGGCGACCTCGTGGTGGTGCCGTGACCGTCGCGGTCGAGTGCCGAGGTGTGACCCGGACGTTCGACCGCGGTCGGGTCGCCCCGCTCGTCGACGTCGACGTGCGGGTGCGCACCGAGCAGCTGGTCGCCGTCGTCGGAGCGAGCGGGGCGGGCAAGACCACTCTGCTCAACGTGCTCGGCCTCCTCGACCAGCCCGATCAGGGAGACGTCCTCGTGCGGGGCCGCGCGACGCGAGACCTCGGCGAGCGAGGGCGGGCGAGGGTCCGTGCACGGCAGCTCGGGTTCGTGTTCCAGGACTCGCTGGTGGACCCGCGCAGGACTGCTGAGGAGAATGTGGCGCTCGCCTGCGTCTTCTCCGGCATGTCGCGGGCGGACCGGGCGGCACGGGTGACCGCCGCACTCCGTTCGGCGGACGTCGGGCACCGGGCGCAGACGCGTGCGGCTGACCTGTCCGGGGGCGAGCGGCAGCGCGTCGCGGTCGCCAGGGCGGTGGTGCACCGCCCTGGGGTGCTGCTGTGCGACGAGCCGACGGGCAACCTGGACGAGGGCAACACCGAACGGGTCTTCGGCTTGCTGGCCGCGTTCGCACGCTCAGGTGGTGCCGTCGTGCTCGTCACCCACGACCTCGATCTCGCTGCCCGCTGCGACGTGGTGCTGCGGGTGGCGCACGGGAAGGTGGCGGCCGCGTGAGGGGGCCACGGTGAGGGACGTCGTGGCCCACACGGTCCTGTCGGTGCGGCGGGCGCTCGGGCGCGCGACGGCGTACGGCGCCGCGGCAGGGGTGGCTGCGGTGCTGCTGACCACCGGGCTCGTCGAGGCCGCGGGACGTCAGGCCCACGTCGCGGAGCGCTTCGACCACCTGGCGGCGCGCCACGTCCAGGTGACGACACCGGTCCGGGCGTCGTCCTCCGGGACGCTCGGACCCGAGCAGCGGGCCGCGATCCTCAGCACCGAGGGCGTGACGGGGCTCGCCTGGGGCTCGTGGCACGAGGCCACGGTCTCGGGCGACCACGTGGAATCCGTACGGACGCGCGTGTGGACCCTGGACGGCGACATCGAACTCCTCCGGCTGGGTGTCGAGCCGGGACGGGGATCGGCCCCGAGTAGGGCGCTGCTGGTGGGCGGTGGCCTGGTGGCTGGTGGGCACGACGCCGTGCGGTTCGGCCACGCCGCCGTGGCGGGTCGTTCGACGGTCGTGGACGGCGTGATCACGGCGTCACCTGTCGTCCCCGACCTGCTGGACGCGGTGGTCGTGATGGGCGACGGTGCGTCACCACGTCTCGGTGCGGGCGGCGAGATCGTGGTCGGGGTGCGTGCGGGATGGGCGGACGTCGTGGCGCCGCGACTGGCTGCGGTGCTCGCGCCAGGGCGCGAGGAGGCCGTGCTGGTGCGGTACACGCCGGAGGCGCAGACGCTGCGCGGCGATGTCCTGGGGTCCGTGGCGTCCCTGGTCCTGGTGACTTCCGGGTCCGTGCTGGCCCTCGGTGCCGGGGCCGTGATGGTCGGCACCTTCTTCCGGGTGCTGGCCGAGCGGCGCCTGCTCGGCCTCTACCGCGCCATCGGAGCCCGGTCGCGGTTCGTCGTCGCGACGCTGGTGCTGGAAGCAGCCGCCGTCGGCCTGGCCGGGAGCGTGGCGGGGACGATCGTGGGTCTCGGCATCGCTGGTGGGCGTGCGCTCGCCCTGGGGACGGCGCTGCGCGTCCCCTGGACCTGGGTGCTGGTCGCGAGTGCGCTCGGTGCGGTCGCGAACGCGCTCGCGGCGCTCCTGCCCGCCGCGCTGACGGTACGGGAGCCCCCGATCGTCGCGCTGCGGGCGCGGTGAGCGAGCGGGTGCTCTCGCACGACGTCGGTTTGGAAGTTCGACCTCGCTCCGGTAGTGTTCTCTTCCGGTGCGGCGCCCACGGGTGCTGGCCCACTCCCTCCTGATCGGCCCTACCGGGGTCGTGCGCGCGAGGGCGAGGGCCGGTCCGGCGGACGCTGAATACCATTGGGGTATGGTGTAATTGGCAGCACGAGAGATTCTGATTCTCTTAGTCTTGGTTCGAGTCCAGGTACCCCAGCAAGGTTCCGAAGAATAGCCCGGAAGGGCGATTTGAAAGAGCCAGGCAGGATGCAGTAGAGTAGTTCCGGTCGCGCCGCTCCGGTGGTGAGATCAACTAGGCCCCCATCGTCTAGTGGCCTAGGACGCCGCCCTCTCACGGCGGTAACAGGGGTTCGAATCCCCTTGGGGGTACAGAAGAAAGGCCCGTCGCGGAAGCGGCGGGCCTTTCTGCTTGCCTGCGAGACTCCCGCGAGGTCGAGGGTCTGCCCGGATCTGAGGGCCTGAAACCCTCGACCTCGTGGCGAACCCTCGACCTCGCGCGCACTCACTCCGCGGTGCGGCGCAGGACCTCCGTGAGGCGGTTGGCCGCGGAGGCCACCGCGGCGGCGTGCAGGCGGCCGGGCTGGCGGCTCAGGCGCTCGACCGGGCCCGAGATGGACACCGCGGCGACGACGCGCCCGGACTGCCCGCGCACGGGGGCGGAGACCGACGCGACGCCGACCTCGCGCTCGGACACCGACTGCGCCCAGCCGCGGCGGCGGACGCCGGACAGGATGGTCGCGGTGAACTTGGCGCCCTGCAGGCCGCGGTGCAGCCGGTCAGGCTCCTCCCAGGCGAGCAGGATCTGCGCGGCGGACCCGGCCGTCATCGCGAGCGTCGCGCCGACGGGGATGGAGTCGCGCAGGCCGATGGGCCGCTCGGCGGCGGCGACGCAGATGCGCTGGTCGCCCTGGCGGCGGTAGAGCTGCGCGCTCTCGCCGGTGTGGTCGCGCAGCGCGGCGAGCACGGGTCCCGCGGCCGCGAGGAGGCGGTCCTCGCCGGCGGCGCTGGCGAGCTCGGTCAGGCGCGGCCCGAGGACGAACCGGCCCTGCATGTCACGACCCACCAGGCGGTGGTGCTCGAGCGCGACGGCCAGCCGGTGGGCCGTCGGACGGGCAAGATGGGTGGCGTTGACCAGCTGCGCGAGCGTGGCGGGTCCGGCCTCAAGCGCGTTGAGGACCGAGGCGGCCTTGTCCAGCACGCCGACTCCGCTAGAGTTGTCCATAGGTCGATATTGCCGTCTCGCACACTGAGACGCAAGTCGGCACGACGAACGACCCGCGTCGGCCCCCACCGACCGGGAGGACGAGAGGACCCGACATGGCCGGCACACTGGCGGAGAAGGTGTGGGAGAACCACATCGTGCGGCGCGGCGCCGACGGCGCGCCCGACCTGCTCTACATCGACCTGCACCTCGTGCACGAGGTCACCAGCCCCCAGGCGTTCGAGGGCCTGCGGCTCGCGGGCCGCCCGGTGCGGCGCCCGGACCTCACGCTCGCCACCGAGGACCACAACACCCCGACGCTGGACATCGACCTGCCGATCGCGGACGCGACGTCGCGCACCCAGATCGACACGCTGCGCAACAACGCCAAGGAGTTCGGCGTCCGGCTGCACTCGCTCGGTGACGCCGACCAGGGGATCGTGCACCAGGTCGGCCCGCAGCTCGGCCTGACGATGCCCGGCCTCACGGTCGTCTGCGGCGACTCGCACACCTCCACCCACGGCGCGTTCGGGGCCCTCGCGTTCGGCATCGGCACGTCCGAGGTCGAGCACGTGCTCGCCACCCAGACGCTCCCGCTGGCCCCGTTCAAGACCATGGCGATCACCGTCAACGGCGCGCTGCCGCTCGGCGCGACGGCGAAGGACATCATCCTCGCGGTCATCGCGAAGATCGGCACCGGCGGCGGCCAGGGCTACGTCCTGGAGTACCGCGGCGAGGCCATCCGCTCCCTGTCGATGGAGGGGCGGATGACGATCTGCAACATGTCGATCGAGGCGGGCGCGCGCGCCGGGATGATCGCCCCCGACCAGACGACGTTCGACTACCTGAAGGGCCGCCCGCACGCCCCCGAGGGCGCGGACTGGGACGCCGCGGTGGCGTACTGGTCGACGCTGCGCACGGACGACGACGCGACGTTCGACACGGAGGTGGTCATCGAGGCCGCCGACCTCGAGCCGTTCGTCACCTGGGGCACCAACCCGGGCCAGGGCCTGCCGCTGTCCGGCGCCGTGCCGGTGCCGGAGGACATCGCGGACGCCAACGAGCGCGTCGCCGCCGAGCGCGCGATCGAGTACATGGGCCTGACCGCCGGGCAGCCGCTGCGCGAGATCGCGGTGGACACGGTGTTCATCGGCTCCTGCACCAACGGCCGCATCGAGGACCTGCGGGCCGCGGCCAAGCTCATGCGCGGCCAGAGCAAGGCCGACTCGGTGCGCGTCCTGGTGGTGCCGTCCTCGGCGCGGGTGCGCCTGCAGGCCGAGGCCGAGGGCCTGGACAAGATCTTCCTGGACTTCGGCGCGGAGTGGCGCAACGCGGGCTGCTCGATGTGCCTCGGCATGAACCCGGACCAGCTCGCGCCGGGGGAGCGGTCGGCGTCGACGTCGAACCGCAACTTCGAGGGCCGGCAGGGCAAGGGCGGCCGCACGCACCTGGTGTCCCCGCTGGTCGCCGCCGCGACCGCCATCCGCGGCACGCTGTCGTCGGTGTCGGACCTCGGCCCGGACGTCCCGGTGCCCGACGGCTCGCCGCTCGACGACCTGCAGCCGGCCTGACACCCCTTCGACCCGAGGAACGAGACCCGTCATGGAGAAGTTCACCCAGCACACCGGCGTCGGGGTCCCGCTGCGTCGCAGCAACGTCGACACCGACCAGATCATCCCCGCCGTCTACCTCAAGCGCGTCACCCGCACGGGCTTCGAGGACGCGCTGTTCGCGGCGTGGCGCAACGACCCCGAGTTCCTGCTCAACCAGGACGCCTACAAGTCCGGCTCCGTGCTCGTCGCGGGCCCCGACTTCGGCACCGGCTCGTCCCGCGAGCACGCCGTGTGGGCGCTCAAGGACTACGGCTTCAAGGCCGTCCTCGCCTCCCGGTTCGCGGACATCTTCCGCGGCAACTCCGGCAAGCAGGGCCTGGTCGCCGCGCAGCTCGCGCAGGAGGACATCGAGCTCATCTGGAAGGTGCTCGAGACGAACCCGGGCACCGAGGTGACCGTCGACCTCGTGGAGCGCCTGGTCACGTGCGACGACGTCGTGGTGCCGTTCCAGATCGACGACTACACGCGCTGGCGCCTCATGGAGGGTCTGGACGACATCGGCCTGACCCTGCAGCACGCGGACGAGATCACCGCGTTCGAGGAGCGGCGCGACGCGTGGCGCCCGAAGACGCTGCCCGCCAAGCACCTGCCGCCGGTCGAGATCAAGGCCGCCCGGCCGGTCGAGCTGTCGCTGGGTCGGCGCCCCGGCCTCTGAGCCCGCACGACCCGGAGGGCCCCGCGCGTCGCGCAGGGCCCTCCGGCGCGTCCCGGGTGGGTGGACGCGCTGGTCAGGGCGTCGCAGTTGTGGAGGTTTGGTAGGACCTGCCATGTCGTGGGTGGCCGGGTGCGCGTGGTGCGCGTCCGGTGCGCGACCATGGGGGGATGACCGATCTGCTGTACGTCCACGGCGGGACCCCGCTCTCCGGGGAGATCACCGTCCGCGGGGCGAAGAACTTCGTCTCGAAGGCCATGGTCGCCGCGCTGCTGGGCGAGACCCCGAGCGTGCTGCGCAACGTCCCGCAGATCCGCGACGTCGGCGTCGTGACGGGCCTGCTGGAGCTGCACGGCGTGCGGGTCTCCGCGGACGCCGCGGGCGGCACCCTGCACCTCGACCCGACGGACGTCGAGTCCGCGCACGTCGCCGACATCGACGCGCACGCCGGGTCCAGCCGCATCCCGATCCTGTTCTGCGGCCCGCTGCTGCACCGCCTCGGCGAGGCGTTCATCCCCGACCTGGGCGGCTGCCGGATCGGCGACCGGCCGATCAACTACCACCTCGACATCCTGCGGCAGTTCGGCGCCGTCGTGGACAAGCGCGAGAACGGGATCCACATCCGCGCGCCGCGCCGCCTGCAGGGCACCAAGATCACGCTGCCGTACCCGAGCGTCGGCGCGACCGAGCAGCTGCTGCTGACGGCCGTGCGCGCCGAGGGCATCACGGAGCTGACGAACGCGGCCATCGAGCCCGAGATCATGGACCTGATCAACGTCCTGCAGAAGATGGGCGCGATCATCTCGGTCGACACCGACCGGGTCATCCGCATCGAGGGCGTCGACCGGCTCGTGGGGTTCCAGCACACCGCGCTGGCGGACCGCATCGAGGCGGCGTCCTGGGCGTCCGCCGCGCTGGCCACCGGCGGCGACATCTACGTGCGCGGCGCGACCCAGCCCGAGATGACGGCGTTCCTCAACACGTTCCGCAAGGTCGGCGGCGAGTTCACGATCGACGACGAGGGCATCCGGTTCTTCCACCCGGGCGGCGACCTGTCGTCCATCGTGCTGGAGACGGACGTGCACCCCGGGTTCATGACCGACTGGCAGCAGCCCCTCGTGGTGGCGCTGACCCAGGCCAAGGGCCTGTCGATCGTGCACGAGACGGTCTACGAGAACCGGTTCGGGTTCACGGACGCGCTGCGCGGCATGGGCGCGACCATCCAGGTCTACAAGGAGTGCCTGGGCGGGCGGCCCTGCCGGTTCGGCCAGCGGAACTTCTCGCACTCCGCGGTCATCTCGGGCCCGACGCCGCTCGCGGCCGCGGACATCGAGGTGCCGGACCTGCGCGGCGGGTTCAGCCACCTCATCGCGGCGCTGACCGCCAAGGGCACCTCGCAGGTGCGCGGCATCAGCCTGATCGACCGGGGCTACGAGAACTTCACGGAGAAGCTCACGGCGCTCGGCGCCGAGTTCGACCGCGACTGACACCCGGCGCACGACGACGCCCGCCACGGTCCCACGGACGTGGCGGGCGTCGTCGTCGGTCGCCGCACGATCGGGGTTTACAACGGAGGAACACGTCCGCTAGACAGGGAGGACGGTTATCCGTTGTAACGCCGGGTGGCGATTCAGCCGCCGCCCACCTGGCACCTGATGGCGAAGGAGCCACTGTGAGCCAGAAGACGCTGACCCCTGCCCGCCCGCCGGGCGCCTCCCGCACCGCGATGTCCCGGCGTGGGTTCCTCGCCGGGCTCGGCGCCGTCGGCCTGGGCGCGACCGTCGCCGCCTGCTCGTCCGGCGGCCCGTCCGCGTCCGGGACGTCCGCGGGCGGGACGGTCGACCTCACGTTCTGGAACGGCTTCACCGGCGGCGACGGCCCGGTGATGCAGGACCTGGTCGACCGGTTCAACGCCGAGCACCCGGCGATCGCCGTGCGGATGACGACCATGGAGTGGGCCGACTTCCACGCGAAGCTCCCCGCGGCGCTGACCTCCGGCCGGGGGCCGCACCTCGCGATCCAGCACCTGGACTCGCTCCCGACGTCGGCGGCCCGGGGGCTGCTGCTGCCGCTGGACGACGTGGCGGAAGACCTCACGCTCACGTCGGACGACTTCATCGGGCCGGTGTGGGACGCGGGCCTGTACGACGGGCAGCGGTACGGCATCCCCCTGGACGTGCACCCGCTCGGCTTCTTCTTCAACACGCG
Organism: Cellulomonas triticagri; assembly: GCF_003696205.1. GTDB lineage: Bacteria > Actinomycetota > Actinomycetes > Actinomycetales > Cellulomonadaceae > Cellulomonas > Cellulomonas triticagri. The sequence goes on along the minus strand of NZ_RFFI01000029.1, from coordinate 7,836 downwards.
GGTGCTGGCGGACGCGGGGCTGGACCCGGACGCCCCCCCGATGGACCGGGAGTCCTACGAGGCGGCGCTCGACCTGCTGCTGGACCGGGGCGTCGCGGGGCACTGGATGAGCCCGCACACGTTCACGGGCGGGCAGACGCTGCAGTCGCTGATCTGGCAGTTCGGCGGCGACCTGTTCGACGCCGAGGGCGCCACGACGGCCTGGGCGCGGGACGAGGGGGTCGAGGCGCTGTCCTGGATGGTCGACGCCGTGCACGCCGGCTGGAGCGTCCGCGACGTCGGGCAGGACGCCGACATCATCGCCCTGCAGAACGGGCAGGCGGCCTTCAACTGGAACGGCATCTGGTCCGTCAACACCCTCGACCAGATCAGCGGCCTGGAGTGGGACGTGCGGCGGCTGCCGCGCATCGGCTCGGTCGACGCGGCCTGGGCGGGCTCGCACAACTTCGTGCTGACCAAGCAGCGCGGCACGACCGACGCCCAGCTCGAGGCGGCCCGGACCTTCGTCAGCTGGGTGTCGCAGCAGTCGGCGGCGTGGGCGGTCGGCGGGCAGGTACCGGCACGGCTGTCCGCGCGGGACTCCGCGGAGTTCGCCGCCCTCGGGCCGCAGTCGGCCATCGCGGAGCAGGCCGACGACCTGCGGTTCCTGCCGTCGGTGCCGGGCATCGGCGACGCGATCGGGGAGCTGTACACCGCGCTGAACGAGGCCGTGCTGCTCACGAAGGACCCCCGGGACGCGCTGCGGGACGCCGCCGCCCGCGCCGACCAGGTCCTGGCCGACAACCGCGACCGCTACGACGCATGACCGCGGCGTACGCGTCCGGCCCCACCCGCCGTCCGCTGCGGCGCGGGGCCCCGTGGACGCCGTGGGCCTTCCTCGCCCCGTTCCTGGCGGTCTTCGGCACGTTCGTGGCGCTTCCGGCGGTCCGCGGGCTGTGGATGTCCCTGCACGACTGGGACCACCTCATGCCGGACAAGCCGTTCGTCGGGCTCGCCAACTACACCGCGCTGCTCGACCCGACCAGCGTGCTGTTCCAGCGGTTCTGGGACGGCATGACCGCCACGGGGACGTTCGTGCTCGCGTCGGTGCCGTTCCTCGTGACGCTGCCCCTGCTGCTGGCGACGGCCCTGAACCGGGCGTTCCCGGGCCGGACGTTCCTGCGCGCCGTGGTGTTCCTGCCGTACGTGCTGGGCGTGGCCGTGGTCGGCGTGCTGTTCCGGTTCGTGCTCGACCCGAACCTCGGGGTGCTCAACCACCTGCTCGGCGTCACCGGGCTCGACCGCGTGCTGCACCTGCTCGGCGCGGGGGACCCGGTGCCGTGGCTCACCGCGCAGCCCTGGGCGTGGGTGTCGCTGGTCGGGGTGACGGTGTGGTGGACGCTCGGGTTCAACACGATCATCTACCTGGCCGGGCTGCAGGACGTCCCGCGCGAGCTGTACGACGCCGCGGCGGTGGACGGCGCGTCCGGACGGCAGCGGTTCCGGCACGTCACCCTGCCCGGCATCCGCCCCGTGCTGGCGTTCGTCGTCACGATGACGGTGCTCGCGTCGGCCAACATGTTCGGGCAGGCCGACCTGCTGACCGGGGGCGGGCCCGGCACCTCCACCCGGACCGCGCTGATGGTCATCCTCGACACCGGGCTCGGTCGGTACGAGATGGGTGCCGCGGCGGCGATGGGGTACGTGCTGTCGATCGGTCTCGGGGTGGTGTCGGTCGTGAACTTCGTCGCGCTGCGGGAGCGGGACGGTCGCGGGCGCCGCCGGGCACGGAGGACGTCGTGAGCGCCCGGGCGCCCGGGCGGGTCCGCCGTGGGCTCGGCGCCGGGACGACGTGGGCGCTCGTTCTCGTGCTGGTCGTCACGTTCGCCGGGCCCCTGGTGTGGATGGGGCTCACCTCGATCAAGTCGACCGGGGAGGCGACGGCGTCGCCACCGACGTTGTGGCCGCAGGACGTCGACCTGTCGGCGTACGCGCGGCTGCTCAGCATGGACGGCCCGTACCCGGTGCTGCGGTGGTTCCTCAACTCGCTGCTCGCCGGCACGTTGCACACCGCGCTCGTCCTGGTGGTGGCGTCCACGGCGGCGTTCGCGCTCGCGCGGATGTCGTTCCGCGGACGCGGACTGGTGTTCGGGGTGATCGTGTCCACGCTGTTCCTGCCGGCGTTCGTGTTCCTCATGCCGAACTACCTCATGATCGACCGGCTCGGCTGGACCGACTCCGTCTGGGCGCTGGTGGTGCCCGGCGCGGCCGGTGCGTTCGGGGTGTTCTTCCTGCGCCAGTTCATGGTCGGGCTGCCGGCCGAGCTGGAGGAGGCCGCCGCCCTCGACGGGGCGAACCAGTGGCGGGTGTTCACGCGGGTCGTGCTGCCGAACACCCGCCCCGCGCTCGCCACGCTGGCCGTACTGGCGTTCCTGGGGAACTGGAACGACTACATCTGGCCCGTGTACGTGCTGTTCAGCCCGGAGCGGCTCACGCTGCCGGCCGGGCTCAAGCTGCTGCAGGGTGCCTACGTGACCGACTACCCCGGCATCATGGCGGGAGCGGTCGTCGCCTCCGTCCCGGTGATCCTGCTGTTCGTGCTCACGCAGCGGTTCGTCATCGAGGGCGTCGCCCGCAGCGGGCTCAAGGGATGAGGCCGGCACGCACGGTCGTGCTGGCGCTGACCGCCACCCTCGTCGTCGCGGGCTGCGGCGGTGGACCGACCGACCAGGAGCAGGACGTGGCCTTCCGCAACCCCGTCTACGACGGCAACCTCCCCGACCCGTTCGTGCTGCGGGCGGACGGCGCCTGGTACGCCTACGGCACGCAGGGCCGGCTCGGCACGATGCCGGTGCTGCGCTCGGACGACCTGGTGACCTGGGAGGTGGTCGGCGACGGGATGCCGACGCTCGCACCGTGGACCGCTGCGGGGCGGCACTGGGCGCCTGAGGTCGTCGCGCTCGGCGGCCGGTACCTGGCGTACTACACGGCGATGGAGCGGGAGACGCAGCAGCAGTGCATCGGGGTCGCCGTCGCCGACGACCCGGCCGGGCCGTTCGTGGACGACGCGGCGGTCCCGCTGGTCTGCGAGCACGACGAGGGCGGCTCGATCGACGCGTCCCCGTTCGTGGACGTCGACGGCACCCCGTCCCTGCTGTGGAAGAACGACGGCAACCACGTCGGCGTCCGGTCCTGGATCCGGGTGCAGCGGCTCGGCGACGACGGGCTGACGCTGGTCGGCGACGGCCCGGTCGACCTGGTCACGCACGACCAGCCCTGGGAGGGCCACCTCGTGGAGGGGCCCACCGTGCTGGTGCGCGACGGCCGGTACCACCTGCTCTACTCGGCGAACGACTACGGGTCCGCCGACTACGGGGTGGGCTGGGCCGTCGCCGACGCGCTGACCGGCCCGTGGAGCAAGCCGTCGGAGGAGCCGCTCATGCGCAGCAGCGCCGAGGCCGCGGGCCCGGGGCACGGCACGGTCGTGACCACGCCCGGCGGTGACTGGTACGTGCACCACGCCTGGCCGCCGGACGCGGTCGGGGCGGCCTACCCGGGCCGGCAGATGTGGCTCACCCCGCTGACCTGGACCGCCCAGGGTGAGCCCGTCCTCGACGGCCCGACGACCGTGGTGGACCGGCTCCCGTGAGGGTGACGCTGCGGGACGTCGCCGAGCGGGCGGGAGTCTCGTTCAAGACGGTGTCGAATGTGCTGAACGACCACCCGCACGTCAGCGCCGCCACCCGCGAACGGGTGCGGGAAGCGGTCACGGAGCTCGGGTACCGACCCAACACCAGCGCGCGGAGCCTGCGGCACGGGCGTTCGGGCATCCTCGCGCTCGCGGTCCCCGAGCTCACGTCGCCCTACTTCGCGGCGCTCGCGTCCGCCGCCAGCCGGGCCGCGAAGGAGCGCGGGCGCGTCCTGGTGATCGAGGAGACCCGGGGCGACGCCGAGGGGGAGCGGATCGCGCTGGTCGAGCTGACCTCCCGGCTGGTCGACGGCGTCGTGCTGTCCCCACTGGTCACGTCGGCGGCTGAGGTCGTCCACCGGATCGGGCGGACCCCCGTGGTGCTCCTCGGGGAGCAGCACCTCGCGCTGCCCGCCGATCACGTCGCCATCGACAGCGTGGCCGCGGCGCGGGCGGTGACCGAGCACCTGCTCGCCACCGGACGACGGCGGATCGCGGTGATCGGGCGCCAGGCGGACGGGACCACCGGTGGGCAGCGCTGGCACGGACACCTGCAGGCACTGGCCGCCGCCGGGCTCGAGCCCGACGAGCGGCGCGCCGTGTCGGTGGGGGCGTACCGTCGCAGCGACGGCGCGGAAGCGGTCCGGCGGCTGCTCCGGTCCGGGGAACGCCCCGACGCGGTGCTCTGCTTCAACGACCTGCTCGCCCTCGGGGCGCTGCACGCTCTGCACGAGGCGGGCCTCGACGTCCCGGGCGACGTCGCCGTCGCCGGGTTCGACGACCTCGAGGAGGCCCGCTACCGCGGCCTCACCTCCGTCGCCCCCGACCTCGACCTGCTCGCCGGGGAGGCCGTCCGGCTGCTGGTGCGCCGGGTCGAGGACCCGGACGCGCGACCGGTGCGGGTCGACATCCCGTTCCGGCTGGAGGTGCGGGGCAGCACCGTCCCGGGGCGGTGACGCACCGTCCGCCGGTCGGCGTCAGCGCCGCTCCCGGAACTCCTGCACGGCGTGGGGTGCCGACCCGGACACGCCCGCGACCAGGTCGGCCGCGACGTCCCGCATCTTCTGGTTGCGGTGCTGCGACGCGCTGCGCAGGATCCGGAACGCCTCCTCCGGGCCGCAGCGGTTCTGCGCCATGATCACGCCGAGGGCCTGGTCGATGACGGTGCGCGATGCCATCGCCCGCTTGAGGTCGGTGTTCACCTGGGTCTGCGCCTCGACGTGGGCGGCGACGGCCACGGCCCGCGCGGCGTCCTCGGCGAACCGCTGCACGCCCGCCAGAGCGTCGGCCTGCCACTCGCCCGTGCCGGGCCGGTACAGGTTGATCGCGAGGTCGGGGTTGCCCTCGACGCTCCGGGCGGGCACGGCGGCGGCGGTGCCGAAACCGACGGCCAGCGTCGCGTCCCGCCAGACGGGCCACCGGTCGTCGGCGGCGACGTCGGGGACGGTAATCAGCCGCTCGATCCGCGCGGCCTCCAGGCACGGACCGGCCTGCGCCGCCTGCTCCGCGTGGTCGCACGCGGCGGCGGCGGCGTCGGACGCAGCGGCCACGGCGGACCGGCCGCCCTGCCGCACGGTGATGGCCGCGGAGACGTCCGGACCGGCCACGGCGGCCGCACGCAGGACGATGACCTGCAGCAGCGCGTCCACCTGGACGGTCGCGGCGAGCATGCCGTGCAGCTCGCCCAGGGCGTCCGCGCGCCACAGGTCGGCGCCGGTGGCGCCCGGGTCGCCCGGATCGGTCACCGCGACCCCGGGGTGTCGGCGTCCTCGTCGTCGGTCGTCGGCGGAGCGTAGCCGCCCTCCGGGCCGTCGCCGTCCGAGCCGGGCGTGCTCTGCTCGGCCACGTCGTCCGGCTCTCCGCCGGGCAGCGGTCCGCCGGTGCGGTGCTCGGGCTGCTGGGTCACGGGACCTCCTCGGGTCGTCGGGACCTCCCATGCTGGTCCGTGCAGGTCAGGCGCGCATCCCGGCAGGCGGCAGCACCCGCAGCCGGACCCCCGCCTGCTCCGCCCGGCGGCGCAGGCGGGACACGTGCAGCACGGCGACGGGCCCGAGACGGCGCACGCCCGCGGCGTCCACGACGAGCTGCCCGCGTGCCGGGACGGCCCGCAACGCCTCCGACAGCGCCGTGACCAGCGCGGGGACCGTCGTGGCGTCCACGACGCCCGTCAGCCGGACGACGACCGAGCGGTCGGCACCGTCCTCGCGGGCGACGTCGAGCCGCGCCGGGAGGGCGGCGTCGTCCTCCCCGTGCAGCGACGGTGACGCGACGAGCGGGGCGACCTCGGCGTCGGTGGCCGGGAGCACCCCCGCCAGCGCCGCGTCGAGGACGTCGCGCGGGTCGGTCCGGGCGGGACGGCCCGGCAGCGCGGCCAGCAGGTGCTCGGCGAGCGTGCGCACCTTCACGTTCAGGTGCTCGGAGTGCCACCGCAGCAGGTCGAATGCGGCCGCGCCGTCCAGGCCGTACGCCAGCATCGCAGCGCCCTTGGCCTGGTCGATCACCTCGCGCGACTCGATGGCGGCGGCCAGCATCTCGTCGGCCCGCCGGGACGCGGCCGCGCCGATCTGCGCGCCGAGGTCCACCAGCAGGCCGAGCAGGCGCGCGTCGGTGTCGACGCCCGGCACCAGCACCGCCAGGACGGTGTGCTCCTCGCCGTCCGCGCCCTGCAGCCGGTAGCGCAGGCTCCGGCCCTCGTCCGCCCGGCCGGGCCCGGGCTGCAGCAGCGCGGCCAGCGCGGCGCGGTCGTCGCGGTGGCAGTGGGCGAGCATCAGGGCGACCGACGGGACGACATCCCCCGGCAGGAAGCCGTGCAGCCGGAACACGGGCTCCGACCAGGCCAGGGACTCGCCGTCGCCCAGGACGTGGAAGGTGCCGGGCGCGGCCGACGTCGAGGCGTCCGCCGGCTCGGCGGACGGCCGGTCGGGGGTCGACGAGGGACGGGTGGTGAGGGTCATGCGAGCTCCGGAGCCGGCGCGTGCCGACCCCGGGGGCAGCACGCAGGTTCGTCGCGCGGCTCGCTTCGTCCCAACGATGCGCGGTGGGTCCCGGCGACGTGGCGCGGCGACCCGGACCGATAGTGCCTGATCGTGGGCCCGATCGCACAACCGGCGCACCGGACAGGCGCGGTCCCTGCGCTGACCAGCGCGTCGACCGGCCTGCGGGTGAGCGGGCACCCGGGAGGTGGCGGGGGCCCGGGTAGCATCGGCTCCCGTGCACCCGCCCCGCGCCAACCGCGCCTACCGGAACATCGCCCGCGTCCTGCGCCCGCTGCTGTACGCGGTGACGCGCCGCGACTGGCGGGGCGTCGAGCACCTGCCGACCGGCACCGGCTTCATCGCGGCGAGCAACCACATGACCAACCTCGACCCGGTGACCTTCGCGCACTACCTGTACGACAACGGGGTGGCGCCGAAGATCCTCGCGAAGTCCTCGCTGTTCGGGGTGCCGTTCGTCGGCTGGGTGCTCAAGGTCTCCGGGCAGATCCCCGTCTACCGCAACACCTCGCGCGCCGGTGACTCGCTGCGCGACGGCGAGGCCGCGCTCGCGGCGGGGGAGTGCGTGGCCGTGTTCCCCGAGGGCACGCTGACCCGCGACCCCGACCTGTGGCCGATGCTCGCGAAGACCGGCGTGGCCCGCCTCGCGCTGACCTCCCGCGCCCCGGTCGTCCCGATCGCCCAGTGGGGCGCCCAGGACCTGCTCGCCCGGTACGGCAAGGTGTTCAAGCCGATCCCGCCCAAGCGGGTCACCGTCGTCGCCGGGCCGCCCGTCGACCTGTCCGACCTGTACGACCGCCCGCTCGACTCCGCGACGCTGCGCGAGGCCACCGAGCGGGTCATGGCCGCGATCACCGCGCTGCTCGCCGACGTGCGCGGCGAGACCCCGCCCGCCCAGGTCTACGACATGCGCAGGCAGGGCGACCCGCACAAGGGCGTCCCCGGCACGGACGCCGCCGCGTGACCCGCGCCGCCGTCCTCGGCGCCGGGGCGTGGGGCACCACGTTCGCCGCCGTGCTCGCCGACGCCGGGTGCGACGTCACGGTGTGGGGCCGCGACGCGGCCGTGTGCGCCGACATCGCGGACCACGGGCGCAACGAGCGCTACCTGCCGGGCATCGCGCTGCCCGCGGGCGTCACCGCGCAGGCCGACCCCGCCGCCGCCGTCGCGGGCGCG
>NZ_RFFI01000280.1 GCF_003696205.1 Cellulomonas triticagri | reverse complement strand
AGCACGCGCCCGCCGCCCCCGCGGCGCCTGCCGCGCCCGCCGCCCCGGCCGGGTCGTCCGGCAGCACCCTGCGTTCTCCCGTCGGCGCCGACGCCCTCGCGGTCCTCACCGCGCTGGCCGTCCTGCTCGGCGGCACCCACCTCCTCGCCGTGGCCCGCGGCCGCGTCCGGCTGCCGCTGCGACTGCGTGAGGTCCCCGTCTCCCCTGCCTGAGTCCGGCCCCGGCGCCGACGGCCCGTCCGTCCCGCGCCCACGGCCACCGCGTCACCGCCCGCACACCGCGAGGCGACGCACCCGACTCACCGCAGGGGAGCACGACCATGCACACCACAGCCCGACGAGCGCTGCAGACAGCGCTCCTGACCGGCGGCCTCCTGGTCGCCGGGGCCGCCGCGGCGCACGCCGCCGACGACGACGGCCTCCTGTCCGGCCTCGGCCTCGAGGTCCCCGTCGACGTCTCCGTCGACATCGACGACCTCGCCGTCGGCGTCCTCGGCGACGCGACCACCACGGCGCCCGCCGTCCCCGCGCCCACCGGCGCACCCGCCGCACCCGCCGCGCCCACCGCCGCGGTCGACGGCGGCGACGCCTCCGGCACCGCGTCCGGCGCCTCGGTCG
>NZ_RFFI01000279.1 GCF_003696205.1 Cellulomonas triticagri | reverse complement strand
CCCGGTGCCGCCCCCGCGGCCCCGCGCGGCGGCCTGCTGCCCGGCACCGTGCGCCGGGTCGCGACGTCGCTGCTCGTGGCGCTGGTCGCCGTGGCGGGCGTCGCGGCGTCCTGGCGGGTGTTCGTCGGCACCGAGCGGGGCCAGGCGGTCGACCAGGCGGCGCTCGACGGCGCGCACATCGGCCAGAACCGGCTGTGGGAGGTCGCGGAGCCCGTCCTCGACGTCGTGTCGGTGGGTTTCATCGCCGGTGCGGTGGTCACCTGCGCCGTGATCGCCGTCGTGCGACGGCGCTGGGCGCTCGCGCTCGTCGCCGGTGGCGTGCTCGCCGGCGCCAACGTGACCACCCAGGTGCTGAAGAAGGTCGTGCTGGAGCGCCCGGAGCTCGGCCACGGGCCGCTGTTCAACACCCTGCCCAGCGGGCACACCACGGCCGCGGCGTCCGTCGCGGTCGCCGTGCTGCTCGTCGTCCCGCCGCGGGCGCGGCCCTGGGCGGCCGTGCTCGGCGCGCTCTACGCGGCCGCCACCGGCGTGAGCACCCTCATCGGGCAGTGGCACCGTCCGTCCGACGTCGTCGCGGCGCTGCTCGTCGTGCTCGCCTGGGGCGCGCTCGGCTGCGCGGTCCTGGCGGTGCGCGCCGGGTCCACGACCGCCTGGGGACGCTGGGGGGCGTGGGGCGGCGACGGGCCCGTCGCCGGGACT
>NZ_RFFI01000278.1 GCF_003696205.1 Cellulomonas triticagri | reverse complement strand
GTCGCCGGGGCGGCGGGGCTCGCGGCGCTGGCCTGGGGACCGCTGGCCCGCACCACCCGCACCGGCGCCGCCCGGCTGCTCGGCGGGATCGCGCCCGGCCGCGGGGGAGCGACGGCCGTCGTCGTGCTCGCCCTCGTCGGGACCGGCGTGCTCGTCGCGCTGATCGCGACCGGCGCCGACGTCGACTGGGCCCCGCTGCCGCCGCCGACGCTGCCCGACGCGCCCTGACCCGGTGCCCGGGGTTCCTCGGACCGGTGACCGAGAACCCAGGTCGGGCCCAGGTCCAGCCCGTACGCTGGGCGGCATGACCGGGACCGGGGCTGCCGCGCGCCTGCGAACGCGCCTGCCCGCGCCCGGGCGCCTCGCCCCGGGGCTCGTCGCCGTCGCGTCGCTGCTCGTCCTGGCCACCGGCGTCGGCCTCGGGCTCGCGCGCACGCTCGTGCACCAGTGCCTGCACCTCGACGGGCCGCTCGCGACCCTCGGTGTCCGGCTGACCCTGCTCCAGGACGTCGCCGACTGCCCCACCGGCACCCTCGCGATGCTGCCCGCGCCGTCGCAGGGCGCCGTCCTCGCGATCGGGTTGGCCCTGCCCGCGCTCGCCGCCCACGCCGCCCTGGGCGCCCTCGGTGCGGGACTCGCCGCCGGGCTGCTGCGCGCCGTCCGCACCGCCCGCGGCGTGCTCGGCGCCGTCGTCCGGGCGCT
>NZ_RFFI01000028.1:27043-37665 GCF_003696205.1 Cellulomonas triticagri | reverse complement strand
CACGGGTCGGCGGTGGGTCACGGCACGGGGCCGGGATCCCGGCCAGCGCGCGGTGGGCGCACGGACCGGGCGGGGTGACGGGGGTCGGGGGGCGCCGGGATCGTCGGCGCCGGTGCTCCGTCGACGCCGCGCCGAGCGGGTCGCGCGACCCGCTCGCCCGCTCCGGGAGGGCGGGCTCAGGCCGGCGCGCGCAGCACGACGGGCGTCGACGGATGCCGACTACTCGCGGTGTCGTCCATCGCGTCCACCTCCTCGCCGTCGTGCGGGGCGGACCCGCCACGGGCCCGCACGGCCCGGCAGGGCCGTCCACCAGCCTACCGCCGCGGCACCACCTACCGCCCGTCCGTGCACCGAGGCTGCACCGGTCCCTCACCTCCGGGCCTGTGGACGACGACGGTCCGGGGGACGCGGCCGCCACTAGGGTGGACGACGTGACTCAGGCATGGGACGACGAGTGGCCGCTGCCCGACGAGCCGCCGTACGACCCGGCCGAGGAGCCGCCCTACGAGCCCGGTCCGTCGGCCGCCCGCCCGCGCCCGGACGCCCGGGACGCCGCCGCGCACGGCGACCCGGCCACCGCCCGCCCGGTCGCGCGGCCCGCCCACGACGCCACCACCGGTCGTGCGCCCCTCGACGTGCTCCGCGAGGTCTGGGGGTACGACGCGTTCCGCGGTGAGCAGGCCGCGATCATCGACACCGTCGTCGCGGGCGGCGACGCCCTCGTCCTCATGCCCACCGGTGGCGGCAAGTCGCTGTGCTACCAGGTGCCCGCCCTCGTGCGCCCCGGCACCGGCGTCGTCGTCTCCCCGCTCATCGCGCTCATGCAGGACCAGGTCGACGCCCTGTCCGCGCTCGGCGTGCGCGCCGGGTTCCTCAACTCCACGCAGGACCTCGGGCAGCGCCGCGCCGTCGAGCAGGCCCTCCTGGACGGCGAGCTCGACCTGCTCTACCTCGCCCCCGAGCGCCTGCGCGTCCCCGAGACCCTCGCGCTGCTCGACCGTGCGGACATCGGCGTCTTCGCCATCGACGAGGCCCACTGCGTGTCCCAGTGGGGCCACGACTTCCGGCCCGACTACCTCGGCCTGTCCGTGCTGCACGAGCGCTGGCCCGACGTCCCCCGCATCGCCCTGACGGCGACCGCGACCGACGCCACCCGCGTCGAGATCGCCGAGCGGCTGCAGCTCACCGACGCCCGGCAGTTCGTCGCGTCGTTCGACCGGCCCAACATCCAGTACCGGATCGTGCCGAAGGCCAGCCCCCGCCAGCAGCTGCTCGACCTGCTGCGCACCGAGCACCCGGGCGACTCCGGCATCGTCTACTGCCTGTCGCGGAACTCCGTCGAGCAGACCGCCGAGTTCCTGTCCGCCAACGGCGTCACCGCGCTGCCGTACCACGCGGGCCTCGACCGGGGCGTGCGCGCCCGCAACCAGTCGCGGTTCCTGCGCGAGGACGGCCTGGTCATGGTCGCGACGATCGCGTTCGGCATGGGCATCGACAAGCCCGACGTCCGGTTCGTCGCCCACCTCGACCTGCCGAAGTCCGTCGAGGGCTACTACCAGGAGACCGGCCGCGCCGGGCGCGACGGGCAGCCCTCGACCGCGTGGCTCGCCTACGGCCTGCAGGACGTCGTGCAGCAGCGCCGGATGATCGACACCTCCGAGGGCGACGCCGCGCACCGCCGCCGGCTCTCCCAGCACCTCGACGCCATGCTCGCGCTCTGCGAGACCGTCACCTGCCGCCGCGTGCAGCTGCTCGCCTACTTCGGCCAGGACGCCGAGCCGTGCGGCAACTGCGACACCTGCCTGAACCCGCCGCAGACGTGGGACGGCACCGTCCCCGCGCAGAAGCTCCTGTCGACCGTCGTCCGCCTGGAGCGCGAGCGCAACCAGCACTACGGCGCCGGGCACCTGGTCGACATCCTGCTCGGCAAGCGCACCGCCCGCATCGAGCAGCTCGGCCACACCGACCTGTCGACGTTCGGGCTCGGGGCCGACCTGTCCGACGCCGAGTGGCGCGGGGTCGTCCGCCAGGTGCTCGCCCAGGGGCTGCTCGGGGTCGACGGCGACGGGTACGGCACCCTGCGGCTCACCGAGGCCAGCGCCGAGGTGCTGCGCGGCGACCGCCCGGTCCCCCTGCGGCACGACGCCCGGCCCGCACGGTCCTCCCGGTCCGGCGGCTCGGGCGGGTCCTCCCGTGCCCGGGCAGCGGCCGCCGAGGCCGAGCTCGGGGCCGGCGCCGCCGAGCTGTTCCAGCGCCTGCGCGCCTGGCGCGCCGCCACCGCCAAGGAGCAGGGCGTCCCCGCCTACGTCGTCTTCCACGACGCCACGCTGCGGGACATCGCCACCGCGCAGCCCGCCGACGTCGACGCGCTGTCCCGCATCGGCGGGGTCGGCGCCGCCAAGCTCGAGCGGTACGGCCCCGGCGTCATCGCGACGCTCGAGGGCCGCGAGCCCCCCACCGCGGAGGAGGTCGCGCGCGACGCGGCGTCGGTCGGGCTGTTCGCCGACGACGCCGACTCCTGATGCTCGCCGTCCTGTCCGCGCTCGGCACGATCGCCGTCGTCGTCGCCGTCGGCTGGTTCGTCGGCCGCACCGGCGTCCTCGGCGAGGGCGCGCAGCGGGTGCTCGCCACGACCGCGTTCACCGTCGCCACGCCCGCGCTGCTCATCGACACCATCGCGCACGCCGACCTGCACCTGCTGGTCTCCCGGTCGGCGCTGGTCACCTTCGCGACCACCACGGTCGTCGCGCTGATCGCCGCCGCCGTCCTCGGCCTCGTGCGCCGGCGGTCCGCCGGGGACGTCGTCGTCGGCGTCCTCGCGTCCTCCTACGTCAACGCCGGGAACATCGGCATCCCGCTCACCGCGTACCTGCTCGGCAGCGTCGTCGCCGTCGTCCCGCCGACCCTCTACCAGCAGCTCGTCCTCGGGCCGCTCGCGCTGGTCGTGCTCGACTCCCGCAACCGCCGGGCCCGGGGCGACGAGGTCGCCGCCCCCACCGACCGGCGCCGGCTCGCGACCCTGCGGTCCGTGCTGCGGCGCACCCTGCGCAACCCCGTCATCATCGGCACGCTCATCGGGCTCGCGCTCGCCGCCCTGCCCTGGTCGCTGCCCGAGGTGGTGTTCCAGCCGCTGTCGCTGCTCGGCGCCGCCGCTCCCCCGCTCGCGCTCCTCACGTTCGGGATGTCCCTCGCGGCCCCGCGGGTCGCGGCCGAGCGCGCGCCGCGCGGGGACGTCGCGATGGTCGCCGTGCTGCGGTCCGTCGTGCACCCCGCGCTCGCGATCGGCCTGGGCACCCTGCTCGGGCTGGAGGGCGACGCGCTGCTCGCCGTCGCCGTGGTGTCCGCGCTGCCGACCGCGCAGAACGTCCTCGTCTACGCGATCCAGTACCGGCACGGCACCGCCCTCGCCCGGGACGCGGGACTGGTCACGACCGTCCTCGCGGTCCCGGCGCTGCTGGTGGTCGCGGCTGTCCTGGGCTGAACAGGCCAGGCCCGGCCCGGCGCACGCGCGCGGTGCGTCAGGCGGCAGCCGCGTCGGCGCGGGCCAGCTCCGCGTCCAGGGCCGCGAAGAACGCCTCGGGGGCGTCGCGGCGGATGTTGTGCCCGGCGTCCGGGACCCGGACGTGCGTGAGCCGGTCGCCGAGGACCTGCGCCGCCCGGGCCGCCTGGGCCTCGGTGACGACGCCGCGTCCCGGCCCGACGGTGAGCAGCGTGACCGGGACGGACACGTCGGCCAGCGCCTCGACCCAGCGGCGGGCGGTCCAGTCGTGCGGGACGGCGACGAGGCGCGGGTCGACGCGGGTCTTGGCGTCGGCCCAGCCCTGGATCTCGGCGTCCGACCAGCCGGGGTTGTCGATGCGACCCCGGGCGGCGACCTGCTCGACGGTGAGGCCCGCGAGCGCGTCGACCGCGCCGGCGAGCCACTCCGGACGGCCGGGGTCGTCGAGCACCGGCACGCCCCCGGCGGTCGCCCCGGTCGACCCGGCGTCGTCCAGCCCGAGCAGCCGCGCGTCGTCGGCGGCACCCGCCGCGTCGGACGCCCGGGCCGCGTCCCCGGCGGACTCGCGCCACGCCGGGTCCTCCAGCACCAGCGCGGCGACGAGGTCCGGCGCGGTGAGCGCGAGCTCCTGCGCGGTGACCCCGCCCATCGAGTGCCCGAGCACGACCGCCGGACCGAGGTCCAGCGCCCGCAGGGCAGCCGCCGCGTCGGCGGCGAGCGCCGCGACCGTGAACGGCTCGTCCGGCACGGGGACTCCGCCGTGGCCGCGGGCGTCGAGCGCCACCACCCGGCGGCCCCCGACGCCCGCGTACCGGTCGACCACGAGCGGCCAGCACGCCGACGAGTCGGTCAGCCCGTGCAGCAGGACGAGCGGCACCGGCCCGCCGGCGGCGGCCGTCACCGGCGGGCGGTGCCGTCGACGGCGTGCGGCTCGATCGCGGCGATCTCGTCGGCGGTGAGCGGCGCGGCCGTGAGCGCCGCGACGTTGTCCTCGAGCTGGGCGACCGAGGAGGCTCCGATGATCGCCGAGGTGACGCGCTGGTCGCGCAGCACCCAGGTGAGCGCGAGCTGGGCGAGGCTCTGACCGCGCTGCTCGGCGATGGCGTTCAACGCCCGGGCGCGGGTCAGGTAGGTGTCCCCGATGACGTCGGGCGACAGGAAGTGGCTGGTCGCGGCACGCGACCCGGCGGGGACCTCGCCGGAGAGGTAGCGGCCGGTCAGCAGCCCCTGCTGCAGCGGGGAGAACACGATCATCCCGACGCCGAGGTCACCCACGGCGTCCAGCAGCGACTCGGACTCGCCCTCGGCGACCTGCTCGACGTGCCGGTTGAACATCGAGTAGCTGGGCTGGTGGATGAGCAGCGGCGTGCCGAGGTCCGCGAGGATGCGCGCGGCCTCACGGGTGCGAGAAGGCGAGTAGTTGGAGACGCCCGCGTACAGGGCCTTGCCGCTGGTGACGGCGGTGTGCAGCGCACCCATGGTCTCCTCCAGCGGGACCGTGGGGTCCGGCCGGTGGGAGTAGAAGACGTCGACGTAGTCGAGCCCCAGCCGCGTGAGCGACTGGTCGAGCGAGGACAGCAGGTACTTGCGGGAGCCGCCGTCGCCGTAGGGCCCGGGCCACATGTCGTAGCCGGCCTTGGACGAGATGACGAGCTCGTCGCGGTACGGCGCGAGGTCCTGCACCAGGTGGCGACCGAAGTTGGCCTCCGCGGAGCCGTACGGCGGGCCGTAGTTGTTCGCGAGGTCGAAGTGGGTGATGCCGAGGTCGAAGGCCCGGCGGATGACGGCGCGCTGCGTCTCCATCGGGGTGGTGTCCCCGAAGTTGTGCCACAGCCCCAGCGACAGCGCGGGCAGGTCGAGACCGCTGCGCCCGGTGCGGCGGTACGGCATCGACGTGTACCGGTCGTCGGCGGCGCGGTAGGGGGGCAGGGTCGGCATCGACGGTCCTCTCGGGTGCGGGGGGGCGACCCGGTCCGTCCCGGGCACCCGCACCCCACGCTAGCCCCCGCCACCGACGTCCCCGCACGTCAGCACGCCGGGCGCGGGGCGGGCGTGCCCGCGGTGAGAGGATCACCGGGTGCTGCACGTCGTGTTCTTCGAGCCCCGCATCCCCGGCAACACCGGCAACGCCATCCGGCTGGCCGCCGCGACGGGGGCGACGCTGCACCTCGTGGAGCCGCTGGGGTTCGTCATGGACGAGCCGCGCCTGAAGCGGGCGGGGCTGGACTACCACGACCTCGCGCACGTGGTCGTGCACCCCGACCTGGACGCCGCGATGGCGGCGCTGGCGGGCTCGCGGGTGTTCGCGTTCACCACGCACACCGAGCAGCGGTACACGGACGTCGAGTACCGGGACGGCGACGTGCTGATGTTCGGCCCGGAGCCGACCGGGCTGCCGCCCGAGGCGCTGGAGCACCCGGCGGTGACCGGGCTGCTGCGCATCCCGATGCAGCCGGGCCGCCGGTCGCTCAACCTCACGAACGCGGCGTCCACGGCTGTCTACGAGGCGTGGCGGCAGCTAGGCTTCCCGGGCGGGATCTGACACACCGACGTCTCGGGTCCCAGTGGTCGGACCGCGGGGGACGATGCCGCCCGAGGTGCGCCATGCTCGCGCGTCAGCGCCGTCGACCGAGGGAGCAGCCCGGTGGCCATCTCGAACCGCAGCATCCTGCGCCGCAAGTCCGTGGAGGACTCGCTCGCCACGACCGACGACCCGGACCGGTCGCTCAAGCGGGACCTGACCGCCTGGGACCTCGCGGTCCTGGGCGTCGCCGTCGCCGTGGGCGCCGGCATCTTCTCGGTCGGCGCGACCGCCGCGGCGAACCACGCCGGGCCCGCGGTGATCATCTCGTTCCTCATCGCCTCGGTCGTGTGCGCCCTGGCGATCATGTGCTACGCCGAGTTCGCCTCGACGCTGCCGGTCGCCGGGTCGGCGTACACGTTCTCGTACGCGACGGCGGGCGAGTTCGTGGCGTGGATCATCGGCTGGGACCTGATCCTGGAGATGCTGCTCGCCGCGGCGGTGATCGCGAAGTTCTGGGGCGTGTACCTGTCGGACGCGTTCGGGCTGTTCGGGATCGACGTCCCGACGACCGTGCACCTCGGCCCCGTGGACCTGGAGTGGGGCCCGGTGCTGGTGGTCGGCGTGTTCACCGCGCTGCTCGCCGTCGGCACCAAGCTCAGCACCCGCGTGAACAGCGTGTTCACGATCATCAAGGTCGGCATCACGCTGTTCGTCATCGTCGTCGGGTTCTTCTACGTCCGCGCCGAGAACTACACGCCGTTCGTGCCGCCGTCGGAGCCCGCCGCGTCCGAGTCCGGCCTGCACCAGCCGCTGTTCGCGTTCCTGTCCGGGTTCGACCCGTCGACCTACGGCGTCATGGGCATCCTGTCCGGCGCCGCGCTGGTGTTCTTCGCGTTCATCGGGTTCGACGTCGTCGCGACCACCGCGGAGGAGACCAAGAACCCGCAGCGCGCCGTGCCGCGCGGCATCCTCGGCGGTCTCGCCATCGTCACCGTGCTCTACATCCTCGTGACCGTCGTCGTCACCGGCATGGTCTCCTACACCGACCTCGCGGCGTCCGAGTCCCCGTCGCTCACCACCGCGTTCGTGCTCGTCGGCGCCGACTGGGCGGGCAAGGTCATCTCGATCGGCATCCTCGTCGGCCTGACCTCCGTGATCATGGTGCTGCTGCTCGGCCTCACCCGGATCGTGTTCGCGATGAGCCGCGACGGGCTGCTCCCCCGCGGCGTCTCCCGCACCTCGCACCGGTACAAGACCCCGATCCGCCTGCAGGTCGGCGCCGGCGTCGTCGTCGCCCTCATCGCCGGCCTGTCCAAGGTCGAGCTGCTGGAGGAGATGATCAACATCGGGACGCTGTCGGCGTTCGTGCTGGTCAGTTTCGGCATCCCGATCCTGCGCCGCACCCGCCCCGACCTGACCCGCGGGTTCCGCGTGCCGTGGTCGCCGGTGCTGCCGATCGTCTCCGGCGTGGCGTGCCTGTGGCTGATGTCGAACCTCACGACGCTCACCTGGCTGCGGTTCGCCGCCTGGTTGGCCCTCGGGATCGTCATCTACGCCGTGTACTCCTACCGCCACTCCCGGATCGGGCGCGGCGAGGCACCCGACCCGGCCGACGACCTGCCCGCGCCCGCGGGGCACTGACGTGCCGGGCGGGCCGCTCGCCGACCGGCCGCGGTTCCACGCGGAGACGCTCGACGCGTGGCGCGCCTGGCTCGCCGAGCACCACGCCACGTCGCCCGGCGTCTGGCTGGTGCGGTGGAAGCCGGCGACGGGCCGCCCCCGGTTCGAGTACGAGGAGATGGTGCTCGAGGCGCTGGCCGTCGGGTGGATCGACGGTCAGGCCTGGGCGCCCGACCCCGACACGACGATGCAGTGGTTCACACCGCGTCGGCCGGGAAGCGGGTGGTCCGGGCTCAACAAGGAGCGCGTCTCCCGTCTGGAGGCCGCCGGTCTGATGCAGCCCGCCGGGGCCGCGGCCGTCGCCGCCGCCCGCGCCGACGGGTCCTGGACGGCGCTGGACGACATCGAGGCGCTCGTGGTGCCGGAGGACCTCGCGGCGGCGCTCGCCGCGCTGCCGGGGGCCCGGACGCACTGGGACGGCTTCAGCCGCAGCGCCCGGATGGTCGTGCTCCGCTGGGTCGCCGACGCCCGGCGACCCGCGACCCGGGCGGCGCGGGTGGCGGAGACGGCGCGGCTGGCGGCGGAGGGCGTGCCCGCGCGGCGGTGAGGTGCCCCGGCTCAGCCGAGCAGGCCCAGGTCGGCCGACCAGAGCCGCTCCCCGGGACATCGCTCACGACCCTCCGCTGCCCACTCATCGGGGCCCATAGGTCCCACACAGCCCGAGGAAGGGCTGGTGGTGTCAGGGCATGATCTCCTGGCGCTCTCGTCCTCGTCCCGCGACATCCGGCAGGCAACCAGGCCGGTCGCTGCTGTCACAAGCGCTCGGGGCAGCGATGGCTGGCCTGCTCGCCGTCGGCAGCGCCATGATGCTCGGCGCACCGCCCGCGCACGCCCAGGTGCGCGGGCTGGCGATGGACTCCTCGTTCGACCAGGTCATGACCGACTGGTCGGTCGGCGCGGTCAGGTCGATGACGAGAGCAAGCGACGGCGGATACCTACTCGCCGCGAATGCTTTCACCGTCCCGGGTCGCGGGGGTGTCGCGCGCGGGCCGTTGCGGCTGCACGAGGATCTGACGGTGGACGCCGAATTTGCCAGCGCCGTGGGTGACGGATTCAACAGACCTTCCTCCTCCCCTCCGGTCTGCTCGGCGATCGAGGACGGCGGAGGCTATCTCGTCGGCGGGTCGTTCACGTCGTACCAGGGAACACCGGCCCCTGGCGGGCTGGCCCGGCTGAACGACGACCTGACGCTGGACACGGAGTTCGCCGCCGCCCTCGGCGAGGGGTTCGGGGGAGGCCTGTACTACGACTGCTTAGTGTCCTCCGTGCTGCGTTCGTCCGATGGGGGCTACATCGTCGGCGGGACGTTCACGTCCTACCAGGGCACGCCGGTCTCTGGAGGGCTAGCCCGACTGAACGACGACCTGACGCTGGACGACGAGTTCGCCACCGCCCTCGGCGAGGGATTTGCGGTCTTTGGAGACCTCTTCATCATTGAGCATTCGCGCGGCGGGTACGTCGCATCGGGGAGCTTCACCGAGTTTCAAGGCGCGAGCGTTCGCGCACCGGTGTGGCTGAACGAGGATCTCACACTGAACACCACGCTCACCGACAGAATATTCAACGCCACCCCTGGGTACGTCGTAGAGACTCGCGACGGAGGCCTTCTGTTTACAGGAAGGTCGTGCAACTACACGACGAACTGCATGTCGAAGCTGGATTCTGATCTGAACATGGACGCAGAATTCGCTGCCGCCCTCGGGTCGCGGGGCTTCCAGGGAAGCGCGGGAATCCCTAGGGGCTTCGCAGCGATCGAACACACCGGCGGGGAGTACCTGGTCGCCATGAACGGCTCCAGCTACCAAGGGCTGAGTTTTCCGACTCGCGACTACGTCACCCGTCTGGTGCCGGCGACGGTCGCCGTGGATCCTGTGGCCGATCAGACGGGGGTCGCTGGGTACCCCGTCGACCCGGTGCAGATCACCTTCCGGGCTCAGGGCCCGGTCTCAGCGGTCACCCGGTTCTCCGCATCCAGGTTGCCGGCCGGTGTCAGCATCGATGCCGACACCGGGCTCATCACCGGCACACCCACCCTGTCCACCACGACGACGGCCCAGGTCTCGGTCGTGTACGGGGGACTGCAGGAGACGGTGACGTTCGACTGGGAGATCCGCCCTCCAGCCGCTCCCATCCTGGTCTCGGAGACGCTTCCCGCGGGGGTTGTCGGTCAGCCCTACGAGCACGCCCTCACCACCGACGGCGACCCCGCCCCTCAGGTTCACGTCACGACCGGAGCGCTGCCCGACGGGCTGAACCTCGACGCGGACACGGGGCAGCTGTCCGGCACCCCCACCGCCTCCGGGACCTTCGCGTTCGAGGTCACGGCCTCGAACGGGACCGAACCGGACGCCGCCCAGGACTTCGAGGTCGTCGTGACTTCCGCACCGACCCTCGTCGCGGAAGATCTGCCGCCCGGGGTGGTGGGGAACCCGTACGAGCACACGTTCGTGAGGGGTGGCGACCCCGCCCCCGCGCTGCGCGTGAGCGCCGGGACGCTGCCCGACGGCCTGGTCCTGGACGCAGCCACCGGGCACCTGTCCGGCACCCCCACCGCCTCGGGAGCCTTCACCTTCGATCTCACCGCGACCAACGGCACGACGCCCTCAGCCCGCGGCAGCTTCGAGATCCTGGTGACCGCCCCGCCGAACCTGGCCCCTGACGACCCGCCCGCGGGGGTGGTCGGCCAGCCCTACGAGCACACCTTCACCACCGACGGCGACCCCGCCCCTCAGGTTCACGTCACGAGCGGAGCGCTGCCCGACGGGCTGAACCTCGACGCGGACACAGGGCTGCTGTCCGGCACCCCCACCGCCTCGGGAGCCTTCACCTTCGATCTCACCGCGACCAACGGCACGACGCCCTCAGCCCGCGGCAGCTTCGAGATCCTGGTGACCGCCCCGCCGAACCTGGCCCCTGACG
>NZ_RFFI01000028.1:0-27033 GCF_003696205.1 Cellulomonas triticagri | reverse complement strand
CACAGGGCTGCTGTCCGGCACCCCCACCGCCTCGGGAGCCTTCACCTTCGATCTCACCGCGACCAACGGCACGACGCCCTCAGCCCGCGGCAGCTTCGAGATCCTGGTGACCGCCCCGCCGAACCTGGCCCCTGACGACCCGCCCGCGGGGGTGGTCGGCCAGCCCTACGAGCACACCTTCACCACCGACGGCGACCCCGCCCCTCAGGTTCACGTCACGAGCGGAGCGCTGCCCGACGGGCTGAACCTCGACGCGGACACAGGGCTGCTGTCCGGCACCCCCACCGCCTCCGGGACGTTCGCGTTCGCCCTGACCGCGACCAACGGCACAGCACCCCAGGCGACCGCCGACTTCCGCATCCTCGTGGCCGACGCCCCGACGCAGGCGTGGATCGAAGCCGGTGCCGACACCGGTAGCGCTGTCACGGGTCAGCAGGTGTCAGTCACCGGTGGCGGCTTCGCCGCGGGTGAGCGCGTCACGTTCACCGCGACCGGAACGTCCCGCACCGCGCCGCTGCTGCTCGGGCAAGCCGACGCCGAGCCAGGCGGTGCGGTGACCTTCGCCTTCATCGCTCCCGCCCCCGGGGACTACACCCTGACAGCCACCTCGCCGTCCTCGACGGCCACGACGACCCTGACCGTCCAGCCCTCACCTGCACCCATCCCGAGACCTGACGCGACCGTGACACCCAGCCCGACTCCCGCGCCCGGAACCGCCGACCCCGACGCCCACGGCGAGCAGGAGCCCCCGACGCACGACTCCCTGCCCGTCACCGGTACCAGAGCCCCGGCCACCGCCCTGGTGGCCCTGGGGCTGCTCACCACAGGCGCCGCAACGTTCTGGTGGCGCCACCGCACTCGCGCCACGTGACCCGAACCGCCAGCCCCTCCGCCCGGCCGCGCCCGTCGGAAGCCGGTCGTCACTGCTCCGGTGGGGGCTGTTCTGTCTCGTTGTCGTCGGCCTGGTGTTGCGCTTGGCGTTGCCAGCGCGTCGTGAGGATCAAGCCGATGACGAAGGGCACCCAGGCGACGTTCATCGCAGGTCGGGCGGCGTCGGGTCCCTGGGTGCCCAGCACCCACAGGCCGATCCCGGCCATGAGGAGGCCGACGAACGTCGCTGCGCGGTTCCACGGGGTCAGGACGGCGCGCGCGGGGTTGATCGGCTGTCGGCCCGGGGCCGGGCGGGGTGCTAGCGGCATCGGCGGTCCTTGTAGGTCCCGGTGGTGACGCCGAGCACGGTGGGTGTCGTCACGCGGATGTAGAAGCACTTGTGGGGTCGGGAGTTCTCCGCGCCGCTGGCGGCGTGAATCACCTTGGCGGCCACGATCGCGCAGCCGGATCCCATCACGGCCGCCACGACGGGTCCGCCGAGGTTGCCGAGGAACGCGCAGGCGGTCGTGGCGCCGGCGGCTCCTGCGACCCCGTATCCGTGGAACGTTCTGGTCTCGGCGCGGTTGAAGTGCCAGTAGTACCCCAGGCCGATGCTGCCGGTGGGGTCGGCCACGACCGGGTAGGCGACGCCCGGGGCGGTGTGCTCGACGTGCTGGACGACCTGCGATCCGGCGATCTCGTAGGAGGTGGCGACCGGGGCGCCGTTCGCGTCGTAGGCCCAAGGAGCGGCGAGGGTGCCGACCTCGACGCTCAGCGAGGGGTCGCCGGTGGGGACGGTCAGCGACACCGAGCCGTCATCGAGCAGCTGTGGGAGCAGCCCTTCACCGACGGTGTAGGTGTACTGGGTTGGGCTCCGGGGCCGTTGCTGACCGTCTGGATCCGGACGCCGCCGTCGGTCCTGGTCTCCACCACGACGTCGGTGTCGCCGTCGTGCGGCTGGTAGACGACCCGGCCCTCGCGAGTGACCTCCGCCTCGGCCGGGCCGACCTCAGCAGGCAGGCTCAGCGAGAAGCCCACGTCGCCGTTCTCGAGGTCGACCCCGGGCAGCGCCGCCAGAGGCGGCTGCACCTCGTCAGCAGCGGGCGCGGTGATCGCGACCTCGCCCGCTGTCGCGGTGGGGACGGTGATCGAGGCCCCGTCGACCTCGGCCACGAGCCGCGAACCCGTGCGAGTCACCTGGCCGACGGCGCCCGCCTCGGGCGCGACCCGCGCCACCTGGTCCGCTGCACCGTCTGCCGATGGCCCCTGCTCGGCGGCGGCGGACGTCGCCACCGTCATCATGAGGACCGCCGCGCTCACCGCTGCTGTCGTCGTTGCGACTCGTGCCTTCACCACAGACCCTTCACTCTCGGACAATGAAGCCACGACCACCGCCCCTGCGCGGCTTGCGACCCGGCTCGGGACGCACGCCGGTGGATGGGGACACGGTCGGAGAGAGGCAAAGTACAGACCGGCTCCCAAGGCGCCGAAAGCGACCAAGGTTTCCCACGAGGGCAACCCCCTGTCGGAAGCGTTCACGCTCGGTCAGGGTCGACGGACGGTGACGAGTCCAAGCACGTTCGGCTCCGCAGGATGGGCGGTATCGGCCTGACCATGCGCTGGCTCGGCATGCCAACAGCGCGTGGCCGGCGCCGAGCAAGCAGCACGTGGCCCGGCTGGAGGCCGTCGGGCACATCAGCGCTGCGGGCACCGGCGCCGTCGCCGTCGCGCGGGCCGACGGGTCGTGGGGACCCGCCTCGACCACGCCGAGGCGCTGGTGCTGCCCGACGACCTCACGGCAGGGCTCGACGCCCTCCCCGGCGCGCGGGAGCACGGGGACAGGGTCCGGCGCGGCGCCCGCCAGGCGGTGCCGCGCCGGGTCGCCGCCCGTGTGGCGACCCGCCATGCGGGCGGCGCGGGTCGCGGAGCCAGCGCGGATGGCCCCGCGGGCATCCCATCCCGGCGCGACGGAGACCCGGGTGAGGCCGCCGCTCAGCCGAGCAGCCCCAGGTAGGCCGACCACAGCCGCTCCCCGACGGTGACGCCCAGCAGGGCACCGAGCAGCATCCAGGGTCCGAACGGGATGCCCGTGCCCCGTCGGGCCCGACCCGCGACCATCAGCACCCCCGCGTACGCGCCGCCGAGCACGAAGCCCGCGAACGCGCCGACGATGAACGCGCCCCAGCCCCACCACGCGAGCGCCATCCCCAGCACGCCCGACAGCTTCACGTCGCCCAGCCCCATGCCGCCGGGGCGGATCAGCACGATCGCGACGTAGGCGAGCAGCAGCACCCCGCCGCCCGCACCCGCACGCAGCAGCGCCCCCCAGTCGGACGCGCCGCCGGGGCTCCAGGACGCGAGCAGCAGCAGCACCCCGAGCACCGGGTAGGCAGGCAGCACCAGGGCGTCCGGCAGCCGCCGCACGTCCAGGTCGATCAGCGCGAGCGCCACCGCCACGGCCCCGAGGTACAGCACCGCCGGCAGGGCCCAGGACCACCCCGTCGACCACGCGAGGACCACGAACACCACCGCCGTCCCCGCCTCGACCAGCGGGTAGCGCGGACTGATCGGCGCGCGGCAGTCCCGGCACCGGCCCCGCAGCACGAGCCACGACAGCACGGGGACGTTGTCCCACGCGCGGATGCGGTGCCCGCAGCGGGGGCAGGCGCTGCGGGGCCGGACCACCGACTCGCCCCGCGGCACCCGCCAGACGACGACGTTGAGGAACGAGCCGATCAGCAGACCGAGCAGGCCGGCCCCGACGACCAGCACGAGCAGGGGGTCCGGCAGCCCCGCGTCGGCGCTCAGGACCGGTCCCGGACGTAGGCGAGGTCCCACACGGCGAACCCGCTGACGTCGATCGCGGCGCTGTCGCTCACCGACGCGTGCGTGAGCGACGCGGCGACGGGGAGGTCGACGGTGCACGCGTCGACCTGCCCGGCGAGCCCGGTGGGCGACGAGGCGATGCGGGCACCTCGGTGGGTGGACAGCAGCACCGCCGCGCCCGGGCCCTGGTCCCACGTGCCGTAGGCGAGGTCGATCCCGTTCGCCGTGGAGAGGGGGTCGCAGGTGGCCGTCGGGTCGTCCGGCCAGGGGTCGACCAGGTACAGCGAGTGCTGGCTCGCGCCGGAGGCGGTGATCTCGACGTCGCCGGTCTGCGTGATCCCGTCGGCCACGAGCACAGCGTCGGCCCCGAGGTCCAGGCGGAGACCCAGGCCGAGCGAGATGCCGGTCGGGCAGGCGGCGCGCGTGTCGAACCGGGTGGCCTGCGCGATCACCACCGGGCCGGCGAACGCGCTCCCCGCACCGGTGAGGTGGCACAGGTCCGAGACCGAGTGCCCGGGCGCGAGCGCGGCGTAGACCACCTCACGCCAGTCCCCCTCGACGAACTCCTCGGTGAGGTCGGCGTCGTCCGCCCGCACACCGGTCGTGGGGCAGGTCGGCGATCCGGACGCCGTCGCGGGCCCTGAGGAGGACGAGTACACCGTCACGTCGTACGACGGGTCCGTGAAGGACGAGCTGAGTGTGCCGCCGACGCCGCACCACGACCCGCCCGCCGCGAAGGCCGCGCGCGCGATGTCGATGCCCGCCTCGGCCGCCGCCCGGGCCTGCACGGACGCCCGTTGAGCGGTCGCCCAGCCCGTCGTCGACATCGTCGCCGCCAGGACCATCGGCACCACCAGCAGCAGCACCGTCATCATCCCGATGACCGACGCCAGCACGTAGCCGTCGTCCGGTCGCGCGCCATCGCCACGCATCAGAAGCACCCTCCGGGGTCGTGGTCGTCCTGCGGGAGCGGCAGGACGGAAGTGCTCAGCGCGGTCGCGGACCCCTGCGTCGTGCGGGGCTCGACGGTGAACGCCACCTGGACGAGCCCGAGCGGCGCCGGGGCGAAGACCCGCGGCGGGGTCCCGGCGCCCGCAGGGGTGACGGTGTCGATGGCGGGGCGCCAACCCGCCGCCACCGGGTCAGTGGTGGGAGGCGCGGGGGCGGCACCCGACGGGTCCACCGCCTCGCCCGCGACGTCGGCCAGGTGGACGCCGTCCGCCGCCTCGACCGTGTAGAGGGTCCCGCTCCCCGACGTGCCGTCCTCCGACCAGCGCCAGCCCCGGCAGACCCAGGCGGTCCCGTCCGTCGCCCGGGTCCGTACCACCAGGCCCTGCCCGTCCGCGGAGACCTGCACCGCCGCCGCGTTGCGGACCGCGCGCCGGACGTCGGCCACCGCCACCTGGGCGTCGGCGACCTGGTGGGAACCGTCGACCACCGCCTCCTGGTGCCGCACGACCATGACGAACGCCGTGCTGACGACGGTGAGCGCCACCAGGCCGATCGTGGAGGCGACCATGAGCTCGGCCAGTGAGAAGCCGTCGTCCGCCGCCGCCCGCCGCTGCGTGGTCGCCTGGTGTCGGCGGCTCACGGGAGCACCTGCGTGGTCGCCGTCGCGAGCACCTTGCCGTCCGCGAGGTAGCCCGTCGCCCCGAGGGTGGTCGCGGTCACCGAGACCAGCACCGGATCCCCGGAGTCGCAGTCGCCCGTGAGCTCGGTGCGCACGCGGACCGTGCCCGCACGCCCGTCGGGCCGGTCGTCGTTCGTGACGACCGGCGTGGCCGGTGCGGGAGCCCCGAGGAAGCCCGCGCAGTTCGCCGTCAGCTCCGCGCGCGCCCCGTCCAGGGCCGCGGCGACGTGCTGGTTCGCCGCCGCGACCGCCGCCATGCGGGCCGAGGTCATCACCGCCGTCGTGAGACCAGGCGCCACCCAGCTCACGAGCAGCACGGCCAGGCTCATCGCCACCACCACCTCGACGACGCCGACGCCCGCGTCCGGACCGTCCGGACCGTCCGGGCACGGACGCGGGGAGCGCGCGGTCACGACGTCACAGCTCCGCGATCTCCGACGCCTGGGTCAGGAAGCGTCGGGCCAGCGCCAGGTTGGCCCGCGACCGGTCCAGCACCAGGAAGGCGAACAACCCGCGCATCGAGTCGATCTGCGGCATGTAGATGAGGTGGTACTGGTCGCCGAGCGTGATGAGGATGTCCTGCACGTGGTCGGTGGCGCCGAGGTGCTCCAGCACGCGCAGCTCGGCGCGTACCAGCTCGGTGCTGGCGGCCGCCGCGAGCTCGATGTCGAAATCGGTGCGGCTCTGGCTCTGCAGGGTCATCCCGCTGGTGTGGTCGACCAGCGCGCTGGCGATGTAGCCGTCGAGGCGGGTGACCTGCTCCGCGAGCTCTTCCGAGGTGGCCATGAGTGCTCCTTCGTCCGGGCGGACCCGCTGATCGGGCCCGCGTGGGGTGCGGTGGGGACCGCGGGTCAGCTCAGGACGGACAGGCCGTCGAGGAGGCGGTCGAGCAGGGCGTGGTCCGCCGCCTCCTCGTGCCGCGCGGAGTCGAGCACGGCACGCCGCCCCCGCACCGGCAAGGGCCCGGCGGACCCGGGCGGCTGCTCGGCGGGCGCGGCGGGGGCCGCAACCGCGGCCGCGCGTGCGGCGGACTCCGCGAGGTAGTCCTCGACGAAGGCCGTCAGCACCGGCTCCGTGAGCCGCCGCACGAGCGCGAGGTTCTGCCCGGGGTCGAGCACCAGCGCGACCGCGAGGTCTGGGCCGAGCCGGTACAGCAGGAGGCACACGTCCTGCGTGTCGAGCACGACGCGCGCCGAGTTGCGGCCGAGCGGCTCCGACTGCGCGACGACCGCGAGCATCCCGCGGAACGCCGCGACGAGGTCCGCGGGGCACGGGGCACGCCCCGTGGCGAGCTCGCGGCCCGCGTGGTCGAGGACCACCCGGTGCGCCACGACCGTCGGCACGCCGTCGAGCGCACGCATCGCCCGCGCGACGCTGGGCAGCACCGCGTCCCCGGGGTCCGCGGGAGCGGACGCGCGGGGCGCGGCGCCGGTCGTCGGGTCCACGGGCGGGTTCAGCTCGCGGCGGGTGCCGTGAGCAGCTCCATCGCGTACTGCACGAGCGCGATGAGGGTCTGCTTGGCGGCCTCCCGCGAGCGGGCGTCGGTGTAGACCACCCGGACCGACGGGCTGAGCGAGAGCGCCTCGCGCACGTCCTCCAGCTGGTGCCGGGCGATGCCGTCGAAGCAGTTCACGCCGACGACGAACGGGATGCTGCGGGACTCGAAGTAGTCCACGGCGGGGAAGCACTGGTCGATGCGGTCCGTGTCGACCAGGACGATCGCCCCGATCGCACCGCGGACGAGGTCGTCCCACATGAACGAGAACCGGTCCTGCCCGGGCGTGCCGAACAGGTAGAGCCACAGGTCGCCGGGCAGCACGATCCGCCCGAAGTCCATGGCGACGGTCGTCGAGACCTTCTCGCTGCGCTGCCCCGCGTCGTCGACCCCGACCGAGTGCTCCGTCATGGCGGCCTCGGTGCGCAGCGGGTCGATCTCCGACAGCGACCCGATGAACGTGGTCTTCCCGACGGCGAACCCGCCGGCCACCACGACCTTGACGACGGTGGGCGCCGCACCCCCGGGCTCAGTAGCTGGCGATGCCATGGAGCACACTCTCCAGAAGTCGCAGGGTCTCGTTCTTGTCCTGCCGGGCCGCCGGGTCGCCGACGCCGTGGACGCGCAGCAGCCCGCCCTGCACCAGGTCCGACACCAGCACCCGCACCACCACCACGGGCAGCCGCAGGTGCGCGGACAGCTCGGCGAGCGACAGGTAGGTCGGCAGCCCCGCGTCCCCGGTCCCGGCGAGCAGGTGCAGCAGCGCCGTGCTCTCGGTCGTCAGCCCGACGGGGGCCGCCCCGGGCAGCCGCTCGACCAGGGCCTCGAGCGGCACGGTGCGCTTCTCGGGCTCGAGCTTGCCGCGGGTGATCACATAGGGGCGGATCGTCGACGGAACGTTCTCCGCGCGCATGCCCAGTCTCTCGTCCATCGCGTCACCTCACCGTGGTCTCGGGTACCCGGCCGCCGGTCGGCAGGGCCTTGCGGATCTCGTGGATCAGGGCCGGGGTCAGCACGTCGCGCGCCCGCGCCGCGAGCATCGTCATCTCGTAGCCCACGAGCCCGATGTCGCAGCCCTCGTCGGCGACGACGGCCAGCACCGAGCCGTCCGAGATCGCCATGACGACCAGGAAGATCTGGTCCATCTCCACGAGCACCTGGCGGACTCCCCCGCCGTCGAGCTGCCGGGCCGCGCCGTTGGTCAAGGCGGACAGCCCCGAGACCAGGGCGGCGAACTGGTCGGCCTCCGAGCGGTCGAGGCCGGCGGACATCGCCACGAGCAGCCCGTCCGTGGAGACGGTCATGGTGTGCCGGACACCCGGGACGTTCTGGGTGAAGCTCTCGACCACCCATCCGAAGTTCTGCGCATCAGGGGTCAGTGCGGTCACTGCGGGCCTCCTGTCGGTCCGTCCGTGGGCGGGGTTCCGGCAGCCGGGGCGGGCCCGGAGCCGTCGGTAGCGGAGGACACGCTCCGCCGTGCGCGGGTCAGGCCGCGCTGCATGCCCGAGAGCATCGAGCGGACCTGGTCCGGGTCCTTCGGCTGGCTCGCGGCCACCGGCTCCGGTGCCCCCGGGGTCGCACCGCCGCCCGGAGGGCTGTCGGACGCCGCCGGGGCGCGCCGAGACAGCGCGGGGGCACCGGAGCCGGCCTGCTCGGGGACGTACCGCGACATGTGGCTCAGCTCGGCGAGGGCGGCCGACGCGAGCGCGTTCCGCCGCCGGACCTCCTCGACCGCGCCGCCCGGTGCCGGGACGGCCGGGACCACGGGCGCGGCGGGTGCCGCTGCGCCCGGTGCACCGCCGGCGGGCGGCAGACCGAACGGTCCCGCGCCGGCCGGGGCGGGCGCGCCGAAGGCAGGGGTCGGTGCCGTCGCCGCCGGTGGTCCGCCGAACGACGCGACCGGTGGCGGGGCGAACCCGCCCGGTGCGGCGACGGGCACCGCGGCGTGCTCGCCGGACGGCGTGCCCGGCAGCGGGGCCGACGGCAGCGGCTGGAACACCTGGCCGGTGGCACCCGAGGCGACCGGGGGTTCCGCCGCGTGCGGCCGGGACGTCGTGCGCCGGCCTCGGGACGGCAGCACCGATCCACCAGCGGGTCGCTTGGGCACCCGCCGGCCGGAGGGCGGCGGCGTGACCGGCTCGGTCTCGCCGACCACGGGCGCCCACGGTGCCGCCCCGGCGAGGTCGATCGACGGCGCGCCGACCGGGGGCACGGCACCGAGCGGTACCTCGGCGGCCGGCGGAACCGGTGGGCCGGGAGGGGGCGAGGAGACCGTCGCCGGCGGCGGGGGCACGGCCCGGTCCTCCCGGCCCGCGAGCACGGCGTCCGGCAGCAGCACCGAGACCGTCGTGCCGACGCCCTCCTGCGACTGGTACCGCACCTGCACCCCCAGGCGGCGGGCGAGCCGGCTGATCACGCCGATGCCCAGGCCCTCGGAGCTGACCTGGCCCTGCGACGCGAGCGGCGCGTGCAGCGCCTCGCCGATGAGCTCGAGCTTGCGCGCGCTGATCCCGATGCCGCTGTCGGTCACCGACACCACCACGCCGGCCTCGTGCGTGACGACGCGGGCGTGCACGGGGACGGCGGGGTCCGAGCTCTGCAGCGCGTTCTCCAGCACTTCGGCGACGAGGTGCGCGGCCGGCATGGCGACCCGCCCGTGCACCGCGGGGTCGACCTCGGCGGTGATCTCCACGCGCTCGTAGTCCTCGACCTGCGAGGCCGCGGACCGGATCACGTCGGACACCGGCATGGGGTCCCGGACCCGGCGCGCGGACTCGACGCCCGCGAGCACGAGGAGCGACTCGGCCTGCCGGTGCATGCGGGTCGCGAGGTGGTCGACCGAGAACAGCTGCGCGACGACCGCCGGGTTCTCCTCGGACCGCTCGAGCTGGTCCAGCACGGCGAGCTGGCGCACCAGCAGCCGCTGGCTGCGCCGGGCGATGTTGACGAACGACTCGGCGGCGGCGCTGCGCGCCGCCACGAGCGCCGAGGTCACGCGCACGGTCGTGTCGTTCAGGGTGTTGATCGCCGCGGCCACGCGCGCCACCTCGTCCGTCCCGGACACCGCCACCTGCGGCAGGTCCGGCGGGGCGACGACGGCCCCGTCCGCGCTCTCGCCGAGCGCGCCCAGGTGGTCACGGACCAGGTCCGCCGCGTCCGCGAGCGCCGCGAGCGGCCGTCCGACGCGGCGGCTCATCACCACCGCGAGCGCCGCGGTGAGCAGCAGCACGCCGACCGCGACCCCGGACACGACGAGCAGCACGACGTCCGCGCCGTCCGCGATCTCGTCCGCCTGCGCCACCAGGCCCGCGAGCTCGGCCTGCCGCGCCGCGCCGAGCGTCTCGCGGTACTGCGTCGTCAGGGCCAGCGCCGAGGGCGTGTCCTCCGGCAGCGCCTCGCCCGCCGCCGCGGCCGCGAGCGCGGCCATCGCGTCGTCGGGCAGCGGCGGGACCCCGGACGCCACGTCCGGCAGCAGACCCGCGAGCTCGCGGATCTTCGCGTCCGTGACGGCCAGGCGGCCCCGGGCCGACCCGACGACGTCCGCGGGGCCGCCGGCCTGCGCCGACCAGACGCCCGCCACGACGGCGTCCACGGCCTCGACGACCGTGCCGTCCAGCTCGGCCGCCAGGGCGATGACCCGCAGCCGCGCCGACAGCCCGGCGTCGGCGACATCCGCCGACAGCGCCGTGATGATCCGCCCGTACCCGGTGATCACCGCGGTGTACGCGGCGTACACCTCGTGCGGGCCGGCCGCGTCCTCGACCGAGCGGGCCGAGGCGAGCAGCACCGGCAGCGTCTCGAGCTGGGACACGCCGAGCACCAGCGCGTCGTGGTCCTCGGGACCGCCGATCGCGTCGCGCAGCGAGCCGAGCAAGCCGTCCGTCGAC
This sequence comes from Cellulomonas triticagri, assembly GCF_003696205.1. Taxonomy (GTDB): domain Bacteria; phylum Actinomycetota; class Actinomycetes; order Actinomycetales; family Cellulomonadaceae; genus Cellulomonas; species Cellulomonas triticagri. The sequence goes on along the minus strand of NZ_RFFI01000028.1, from coordinate 16,325 downwards.
AGCCGGGTGTCCGCCCGGTCCTCGGGGGCGGCACGGCCCTCGGCGTGCAGCGCGCTGGTCCGGCGCTCGGCCTCCAGCGCCTGCCCCAGCTGGAACATCGTCTGGGCGTTCTCCTCGGACAGCACCCGGGCCAGGTCCCGCGCGGTCGCCGCGTCCGACAGGGCCGTCACGCCCACGTAGGCCGCCCCGCCCGCCAGCGCGAGCACCGGCACCAGCGCGACACCCAGCACCTTGCGCCAGACGCCGCCCCGGGTCCGGCCCGCCCGCCGGGCAGGGGCCTGCGGCGGCGGAGCCGCCTCCTCGGCCACCTCGGGTCCGGCCACCGCCGCCGGCGGTCCCGGCCGACGCCGCCGGAGCCCGCGCGGCGGGCGCGTCGTCTGCTGCTCAGATCGCGACACGGAGCACCTCCTCGATCGACGTCGTCCCGGCGAGCGCCTTCATCCAGCCGTCCTCCCGCAGCACGGTCATCCCGCCGCGCACCGCGGCCTTGCCGATGTCCACGGCCGAGGCGTGCGCCACCGCGAGCCGCTCGATCTCCTCGCCGACGGCCATCACCTCGTGCAGCGCGACCCGGCCCTTGTAGCCCGTGCCCGCGCACGCCGTGCACCCCACCGGCCGGTGCAGGTCCGGCGGGGTCTCGCCCGCCATGATCGGGAAGCCGACCTGCACCAGCTCCTCGACGTCCGGCCGGTACCGCTCCTTGCAGCCCGAGCACAGCCGCCGCGCGAGCCGCTGCGCGACCACGCACTCCAGCGCCGATCCGACCAGGAACGGCTCGATGCCCATCTCGGTCAGCCGCGTCACCGCCGACGGGGCGTCGTTGGTGTGCAGCGTCGACAGCACCAGGTGGCCCGTCAGCGCCGCCTCGACCGCGATCTGCGCGGTCTCGTGGTCCCGGATCTCACCCAGCAGCACCACGTCCGGGTCCGAGCGCAGGATCGAGCGCAGCGCCGCCGCGAACGTCAGGCCCGCCTTCGCGTTCACCTGCACCTGGTTGATACCGGGCAGCCGGTACTCCACCGGGTCCTCGACCGTGATCACGTTGATCTCCGGCTTCGAGACGACGTTGAGCGTGGCGTACAGGGTCGTCGACTTGCCCGACCCCGTCGGCCCCGTGACCAGGAGCATCCCGTGCGGCTTGGTGTAGCTGCGCCGGTACGTCGACAGGTTCTGCTCCGACAGCCCCAGCGACGTCAGCGCGAGGCTCGCCGTCGAGTTGTCGAGGATCCGCATGACGATCTTCTCGCCCCACACCGTGGGCAGCGTCGCCACGCGCAGGTCGACCTTCTTGCCGTGGTGGTTCACCGACATCCGGCCGTCCTGCGGTTTGCGCCGCTCCGCCACGTCGATGTCCGACAGCACCTTGAACCGCGACGCGACCCCGCCCGCCATGCCCCGCGGCGCCCGCTGGATCTCGTGCAGCACGCCGTCGATCCGGTACCGGACCCGCAGGTCGTGCTCCCCCGGCTCGACGTGGATGTCCGAGGCGCCGTCGGTGATCGCCTGGTTCACCAGGAGGCTGACGAACCGCACCACGGGGGTGTCGTCGTCCTCGTCGCCGAACGGGTCGTCGGTGCCGTCCTGCTCCGTGTCCTGGAACTCGGCCGACAGGCCCTCGAGCTCGCGGTCGGCGCGGTAGTGGCGGCGGATCGCGTCCTCGACGTCCCGGTGGCCCGCCACGACCGTCCGGACTCCCCGACCGGTCGTCGACCGGATGTCGTCGACCGCCAGGACGTCGCCGGGGTTCGCCGTCGCGACCACGAGGTCGCCGCCGTCGAAGCCGATCGGCATGATCCCGTGCCGACGCGCCAGGTCGGCGGGGATCATCGCGACCGCCGTGCTGTCGACCTGGCACTCGCCGAGGTCGACGAACTCCATGCCGGCGGACTCGGCGAGGGCCATCATGAGATCGACTTCGCTCAGGAGACCCCGCTGCACCAGCAGCACACCCAGTGGCTGACCGGTGACCTCCTGCTGCTCCTCGACCTCCGCGAGCGCCACCGGTGACACCAGACCGCGGCTCAGCAGCACCGCGCCGAGGCCGGTCACGAGACCAGCTCCTCATCGGCACGCATCTCCTCGTCGTCATCGACAGGGATCACGGCGCTGAGCACGAGAAACCCCGAGACCGACAACGTCGACTCGCCCGGCTGGCCCGTGTCGCCCTCCTCCCCGGACATGGTGACGCTCTGGATCTGGAGGTCGTACCCCTCGCCGTAGGGCTCTCCCGGCGCCGCCTGCAGCAGCGCCAGCAGTGCGAGCGACCCGACCACCCCCTCCGGTCCCACGAACGACACCGACAGCGGCACCCGGACGTACCCGGGGCCGTCCTCGACGACCTCGGCGCCGCCTTGCGTGAAGGACGACAGCGTCATGCCGCACGCGACCGCCCGGTCGTGGAGCTCACGGCTCAGCCGTTCCTGGTCAAGCACCTCCGGCACGCGCAGGTGCAGCTCCTCCGCCACCGCCCGCACCGACGCGATGTCCGCGTTCCGCTCGGCGAGCACCGTGTTCTGCCGGAGCTGCACCTCGTTGGCGGCGATCTGGTCGGCGGTCTGCGCGCGGACGCTGCTGATCTCCTCGAGCTCCGGCTGCACTCCCAGCATCACGGTCGCGCCGAGGAGCAGCGCCGGGCCGACCGCCGCCACTGCCGTCCACACTCGGGCGTCAAGCACCGCAGGCCCCGCTCTCGTCAGCCTCGAGGTCGGGCTCGCCCCCGTCCGCCGGCTCGTCGGCGATGGCCTCCTCGCTCTCGGTGCCCCACCGGCATGCCTGGGCCGCAGGAGTGACCGTGACGACCACGCTGCTGGCGTAGTGCGCGGGTTCGTCGCCGTCCTCGGCCAGCGACGCGGACGTGATGCGGACGTCCTGGAACCCCTCGATCGCCAGCAGCGCGGACGTCCAGAGTCCGGCGTCCGGGAGGGTCGACGTCTGCACCTCGATCTGCATCGTTGCGATCCCCGGTACGCCGAGGACGTCCGCGCCCGTGGTGAGCTCACCGCCCGGCAGCACCGCCTGAACCGCCACACCTGCCTTGGGCTGCACCTCGAACCCCGAGATCGCCGCGACGTGGATGAGCGCGTCGAAGGCCTGGGCGACGAGGTCCGACCACACCACGTCCCGAGCCATGGCCGCGGACTCGATCGCCTGCGCCCGGTCGATCTGGTCCTCCAGGGCGACCAGCTCGACGAAGTCCCCTCGCACCGCGACCAGCGCGTCCGCCTCGTCCTGTACCGCGTCGCGCTCGGAGCGGGCGTCGGAGCCCTCTGCCATCACCCAGAACATGAGACCGCCTGAGGCCAGCAGCCCGAAGGCGACCGTGAAGACCGCAGTCCGACGTGCCGCACGCGAGCGCCCCGCCGCCACTTCCGAGGCCGGCCTGAGGTCGACGGACAGCGGCACGAACCCCGCCGACGTCGGATCCGCCCGTCCGCCGGAAGGCCGCTTCGCCGTACGCAGCACGATCATGCGGCGAGATCCGTCGCGAGACCGACCGCGACGCCTGCGCGCACAGCCAGGTCAGGGTCTCCGCCCCTGCTCCTCGCAGGCCCCCGTGCCCCGACCAGCGGGTTCCCGATGGACACAGGGAGCCCGGTCACGGAGGCGAGGTACTGGCCGAAGCCGTCCACGAGTGCTCCACCCCCCGTCAGGACCACCTGCGCGACCGGTTCGCAGGCGTTGGAACGCCGGAAGTAGTCGAGGGTCGTGACGACCCCGTCGACGAGCGCCGCCACCGCCTCCTGCGACGCGCCGCCGATGCCGAGCGCGACAAGCCGCACGAACCGCACGTGCCCCGCTGCCACGACGACGACCGAGGTCGCGACCGCTCCGACGTCGACGAGTGCGACCGACCCGGACACGCCACGGACGGTGCCTTCGAGCGCACGCGCCAGCGCGAGCGCGGAGAGGTCGGCCCCGACGGGTTGCAGACCGGCGCGGCGGGTGACGTCCAGTGCGGACTCGACGCAGGCCTGCGGTGCCGACACGAGCAGCCCGTGCCAGCAGGACTGGCCGGCCACCTCGGTCCTGTCCAGCGGGAGCACATCCACCACCAGCCCGTCGGTTCCGTTCGGGAACTCCCCGGCAACATGCAGCTCGAGCGAACGCCGCAGATCAGCACGTCGCAGCGCGGGAACTGTCACCTCGCGGACCTGCACCTGGCGGTGCGTGACCCCGATGCGCACCCGGCGCTGCCCGAACCGCCCACGGCGCCAGAGCTGCTTGAGCGCTGCCACCACCGCCTGCTCGTCGCGGATGTCGCCGTGGTCCACCGCACCCGGCGGGAGGTCGACCATGGCCAGCCGCCGCACCGTGCGCCGCGTCCCGGTGCCGTGCACCTCGGCAGCCACCAGGCCCGCGGAACCGATGTCGAGGCCGACCGGTGCCATCTTGCTCACGATGAACTCCAGGGAGATGAAAGGGAGCGGCGCGCACCCGGCTCACGACGAGCACGGGTGCGCGCCAACCTGATCCGGAAAGGTCAGAAACCGTTCGGCGGCATCGACAGCGCCTCGGTGGCGATATCGCAGTCCGGCTGCGAATCCATGCCGGACGCGCACCAGGTGTCACCGCCCGCGACCTTGCCGCGGAACCACCACGCGGACGATCCCGAGGAGCCGCGGTGGATCGTCAGGTCCTCCAGCGCACCGTCGGACTTGGTGCCGAGATGAACACCGAAGCCCTCGAGCGCGGTGGACGTCGAGGTGGAGCCCCCGGCGGCCACGAGCGTGTCGGCAGGGTTCTCCGCGAGGTAGGAGGACAGCGCGGTCTTCGCAGCCCGCATCTCCGTGAGCGCGCCGTTCTTCCGCGCCTTCTCCTGCTGACCCAGGTACATGGGGACCGCGACCGCGGCCAGGATCGCGATGATCGCGACGACGACGATGAGCTCCGCGAGCGAGAAGCCCTCGTCCGGGCCCATCTGCTCGCCGCGCAGGCGCCGCTGCAGCCTGTCGATGTACTTGCGCATGACCTTCATGACACTTCCTTCGATTGATCGCACCAGAAATGCATCATTGACATCGCCCCGGCGACGGCGGCGAATCCGAGCCCCGCGGCGAGCACGGGGAAGACGTCACGCCATGTGGTCGAACATCGAGAACATGGGCATGTACAACGCCAGGACGAGCCCACCGATCAGCACGCCGATGCCGACGATGAGAAAGGGCTCGATGAGCGAGGCGAGCGCGTCGGTGGTCGCCTCGATCTCCTGGTCGTAGAACTCGTGGACCTTGGTCAGCATCAGCTCGAGCGACCCGGCCTCCTCGCCGATCGCCATCATCTGCCGCACCATCGGCGGGAAGACGGGGTGCGCACCCAGCGGTGCGGTCAGCGACTCGCCGCGGCGCACGGACTCACCGATGGCGGTGCTCGCCTGCTCGACGACGAGGTTGCCGCTGGTCGTCCCGACGACCTGGAGCGCCTTGAGCAGCGGAACTCCGGCCGCGACCATCGCCGCGAAGTTGCGGCAGAACCGGGACACGGCGATCTTCTGGATCAGCACCCCGAACACCGGCATCTTGAGCAGCAGCGGGTCGCGGATGCTCCGTACCCGGTCGTCGCTCTTGTGCTTGCGGTACCAGGACAGGACCGCGATGACCCCGACGAGCAGCACGGGTGCCCCGACCTGGAGCGCGGCCGACAGCGCGATGAGCGCCTGCGTGAGCGGCGGCAGCTCGGCCCCCATGCCCTCGTACATGTCGGCGAACATCGGGACGACGAAGAGCAGCATCCCGGTGGTCGCGAGGATGGCGATGCCGAACACGACGAGCGGGTAGGTCATCGCGGAGACGACCTTGGACCTGAGCTTGGCGTCGGCCTCGAGCGTCCGGGCGACCGACAGCAGCGACCGGTCGAGGAACCCGCCGGTCTCCCCCGCGCTGACCATGTTGACCATGAGCGGCGGGAACGCCCGCGGGGTGAGCGCGAGCCCCTCGGACAGCGGCCGGCCCTGCTCCACGGCCTGCCGGCTCTCCTGGAGCGCGGCGCGCAGCGCGGGTGCGGGTGTCTGGTCGACGAGGATGTCGAGCGACCGCACCAGCGAGATGCCGGCCTCGACCATGGTGGCGAGCTGCCGCGTGGCGACGACGAGATCCTTGGGCTTGACCCGCTTGCCGCCGAACTTGATCTCGCGGTTCATGCCGGTGCTGGACACCGCGGACACGGAGACGACCGTCTGCCCGGCGCCCTTGAGCCGGCGGGCGACCGCGGCGGCGTTCTTCGCCTCCATCCGCCCCTTGACCTGCTGGCCGGCGCGGTCCTGGGCGATGTACTCGAAGGTGTCGGTCATCGGCCCGGCCCCCCGGACCGCCCGCACATCCGGGCGAGGTCGTCGGCGTGGTGGCACCGCTCGAGCGCGTGGTCGTAGTCGACGTACCCGCCGTTGACGAGCTGGGCGAGGTGCTGGTCCATCGTGTGCATGCCGTGGGCGGCGCCGGACTGGATGGCTGAGTAGAGCTGGTGGGTCTTGCCCTCGCGCACGAGGTTGCGGATGCCGGCGGTCGCGACCATCACCTCGGTGGCGACGACCCGCCCGGCGACGTCGGCGCGCTTGCACAGCGTCTGCGAGACGACCCCCTGCAGCACCCCGGCGAGCTGGGTGCGGACCTGGGGCTGCTGGTGCGGCGGGAACACGTCGACGACGCGGTCGATCGTCTGCGCGGCGTCCTGGGTGTGCAGGGTCGCGAAGACGAGGTGCCCGGTCTCGGCGGCGGTGAGCGCCACGGAGATGGTCTCGAGGTCCCGGAGCTCGCCGACGAGGATGATGTCGGGGTCCTGCCGCAGCACGTGCTTGAGGGCGTTGGCGAACGAGTGGGTGTCCGCGCCGACCTCGCGCTGGTTGATCAGCGACTGCTTGTGCTCGTGCAGGAACTCGATGGGGTCCTCGACCGTGACGATGTGGTCGGGCCGGGTGCGGTTGGCGAGGTCGATGATCGCGGCGAGCGTGGTGGACTTCCCGGAGCCGGTGGGCCCGGTGACGAGGACCATGCCGCGCGCGAGCGTCGCGAACCGCCCGATGGCGGGGGGCAGGGCGAGCTGCTCGAGGGACTTGATCTCGGTCGGGATGATCCGGAACGCGCCGCCGACGTGCTCGCGGTCGCGGTAGTAGTTCACGCGGAACCGCTCGGAGCCGGGCACCTGGTAGGCGAAGTCGAGCTCCCACTCCTCGGCGAACGTCTCGCGCTGGCGGTCCGTGAGCAGGGCGTCGAGCGCGGCGGCGAGGCCGTCGGGTTCGAGCGGCGGGTAGCCCTCGGCGGGGCCGATGGAGCCGTGCAGCCGAAGCTGGGGCGGGGCGCCGACCGCGAGGTGGATGTCGGAGGCGCCGAGGGCGACAGCGGTGCGGAGCACGTCGTCGACGTCGAGCGTCATCGGACCGGGGGCGCTGCGCCAGGCACCCGCGCTGCCGGTGGGGAGACGGTGGTCCACGTCGTGGCTCATCGGCGCCTCCTTCCCGGTCCCTGCGGCGGTCCGTGGCTCCCGGCGGGGGCCATCGGTCTCGCTGACAGGACCCAGCCTGGGGACCGCCGCGGGACCGTCCGGTCCGTCGTGCGTGGAACCACGGACACCGCCTCCGCGCCCACCCGGACGACCGTCCGGATCTGCTCACATGCCGAGATCGGCGGCGAGGTCGGCGGCCGGGGGCTCGTCGCCCAGCGGCAGCGAGAACCGCAGCCGCGCGCCGCCGTCGGGGGCCGGTCCGAGCGCGAAGGTGCCGCCGCGGCCGACGATGCGCACGCGGTGCCGCTCGAGGCCGTTGAGCGGCTCCACCGGGTGCCGCAGCCCGGGTCCGTCGTCCTCGACGTCGACGACGAGGGTCGGCTCCTCGGGGTCGCCGTCGAGGTCGACGACGACGCGCACGGCGCCCGCCCCGTGCTTGAGGGCGTTCGTGACGGCCTCCTCGACGGCGTAGACCGCGATGAGCTGGACCGGCACGGGCACGAGCCGGACGTCGGGTCGCAGCAGCACCCGCGCGGCGGGCCGGACGTCGAGGGCGGTGCCGGTCCGGGCGGGGAGCCGGTTGAGGAGCACCTGGACGGCCTGCAGCATGCCGACGTTCGCGCCGACGGGGAACAGCGCGTGGCTGATGGCCCGGACGTGCCGCTCACGGAGGTCGTCGAGGTCGTCGACCCACCGCTGCACCCCGGCGGCGCGTCCGGGGTCGCCGCCGCGGGCGAGGTCGGTCGCGACCTCCTGCAGCCCCGCGCCGGCGACGACGAGGCGGTTCTGGATCGTGCCGTGCAGCCGGTCGGCGACGAGCCGCCGCACCCGGACCTCCTCGCGCTCGAGGGAGGCCACGGCCCGGGCGGCCCGCCGTTGCAGCGCGACCCGGGCGTGCTCGGCCCGGCGCCACCGGTCGAGGAGCCCGCCGGCGGCGAGCGCGGTCGTGAGGGCGATGGCGTAGCTGGTCGCGACGGTCACCCAGAGCAGGAGGGCGCCGTCGCCGTCGACGGCCGTCTCGTCGACCCGCGACAGCACGAGCGCGACGGGCACCGCGCACGCGCACGCCGCGACGATCCCGCCGGTGACGTAGAGCCGCTGCCGGACGCGCAGCCGCCGGGGCAGGACCTGCCACAGCAGCACCGGGACCGCCCCGCAGAGCAGCGTGGTCGCCAGGACGAGCGTCCCCTGGCCGACCACCAGCCAGGTGGGGCGGCCGGCGTGGTGGCCGGGCAGGGCGCTCCAGACCAGCCACTGCCCCGTGACCAGGACGGAGAACAGCGCGGTGTTGGCGAGCGAGAGCCCCGTGACGAGCCGGTCGGCGGAGAGGTGGGACAGCGACGCTCCCCGGTGCGTCACCCCCCGTTCCGGCCCGTCTGCGCGACGAACGCCAGGACGGCCGCGACGCGGCGGTTGGTGCCGACGTCGTCGATGCCGAGGCGGCGGTAGATCGCGAGCAGGTGGCTCTCGACGGTGCGCTCACCGACCTCGAGGCGCTCGGCGATGGACTGGTTCGAGAACCCCTCGGCGACCAGCCGAAGCACCCGCAGCTGCCCGTCGGTCAGCCGCTCCAGCAGCGACCCGGCCCGCGGCGTGGACCGCGCGACGAGGTAGGGGTCGATCACGACCTCGCCGCGGGCGGCGGCGCGCACGGCGTCGACGAGGACGTGCTCGGTGAAGCTCGACCGCTTGGACAGGTAGCTCCACGGGCGGGTCACCTGCTCCTGCACGCTGTCGAACAGCCCCATGACGTCCTCGCTGGACAGCAGGACCACGGCGAGCTCCGGGGACGTCCGCTGCAGCCGCAGCCCGAGGGAGACGCCGTTGCCGTCCTCCAGGTTGACGTCGAGCACCGCGACGTCCGTGCTGCCGCGCACGATCGTCAGCGCCGCCTCCTGGGCGCCGGCGACGGAGTGCACGACCCGGATCCCGGGCTCCGCCTCCAGGGTGCTCCCGAGGAGCGAGCGCACCAGCGCCTCGTCCTCGACCAGGCTCACCCGTACGGGTCGGGACGCTCCGGCGGCCCGTTCCTCCACCGCCGGCGCCGGCGCGAGCGCGCTCACGACGCACCCTCGCCGCGTCCGGCACCGGGTGCCCACCCGGCCTGCGTTCCCTCACCTCGGCCACGATCGTGCCGCTGCCCACGCCACTTCATCGCTGCACTCACTTCCGCTCCTGTGCGGGTCGATCGACAGGGACCAGCAGCAGCGTGCGGCGTCGGGGACGCCGCCGCGCTACCACGTAGGTGCTCCCCCACCGCACTGTCCCCCAGGAACCGGGGCAACCGGTCGGAACGTGCGTGTTCTACGGAGATGACCTGCGCACTTCTACGTAGGGGTCTCGGGTGCTGGGACGCACGGCATCCCCGGCCTCACCTACGGTGATGACGACACCCCCGACCCCGAGGAGCCGTCCGTGTTCACCACCCGCCCCGAGCTCGTCGGCACGCACGGCATGGTCGCCTCGACGCACTGGCTCGCCAGCGCCGTCGGGATGTCCGTGCTCGAGGCGGGCGGCAACGCGTTCGACGCGGCGGCCGCCGCGGGCTTCACGCTGCAGGTGGTGGAGCCGCACCTGAACGGGCCGGGCGGTGACGCGCCGATCATCGGCCACCGGGCTGCCGACGGGCACACGTTCGTGGTGTGCGGGCAGGGCACGGCCCCGGCCGCCGCGACGACCGGCGCGTTCGGGGACCTCGGTCTCGACGTCGTGCCGGGCACCGGGCACCTGGCGGCGGTCGTCCCGGGTGCGTTCGGGGCGTGGCTGGACCTGCTGGCGCGGTACGGGACGCTGCCGCTCGCCGACGTCCTGTCCCCCGCGATCGGCTACGCGCGCGACGGCTACCCGCTGGTGCCCGCCGCGGCGCGGACCATCGCGACGGTCGAGCGGCTGTTCGCGGAGCACTGGCCGACGTCGGCGGCCGTGTACCTGCCGGGCGGGTCGGCGCCCGCGGCGGGCGCCCGGTTCACCAACCCGGACCTCGCGGCGACGTACACCCGGGTGCTCGCCGAGGCCGCGGCGGCGGGGTCGGACCGGCTCGCGCAGATCGAGGCGGCCCGCCGGGCGTTCTACGAGGGCTTCGTCGCGGAGGCGATGACGGACTTCGTGCGGACGCCGGTGCTGGACTCGTCGGGCGAGGCGCACGCCGGGCTGCTGTCCGGCGACGACCTCGCGGGGTGGCGCGCGACCGAGGAGCCGACGGCCTTCGTCGACTTCGCGGGGGTCGAGGTGCACAAGACCGCGGCCTGGGGCCAGGGCCCCGTGCTGCTGCAGCAGCTGCGGCTGCTGGAGGCCCTGGGTGTCGCGGACGCCGACCTCGGGTCCGCCGACCTCGTGCACACGGCGCTGGAGGTCGCGGACCTCGCGTTCGCCGACCGCGAGGCCTGGTACGGCGACCCGGCCGCCGGCGACGTGCCGCTGACCGCGCTGCTGTCCCGGGAGTACGCCGCCGAGCGCGCCCGCCTGGTCGGACCGCAGGCGTCCGACGGGCTGCGCCCCGGCTCCCCCGACGGGCGCGAGCCCCGGCTCGCGGCGCTGTTCGGGACGCCGACCGGTGGCGTGTGGCCCGGCCGCTACGAGGCCCCGGGGACGGCGGGTGCCGGGACCGGCGAGCCCACCCGCGGGCCGGACCCCGAGGTGCGCGCGTCCGGCGAGACCCGGGGCGACACCTGCCACGTCGACGTGGTCGACCGCTGGGGCAACCTGGTCTCGGCGACCCCGTCGGGCGGCTGGTTGCAGAGCTCGCCGGTCGTGCCCGGCCTCGGGTTCGGCCTGCCGACGCGGGCGCAGATGTTCTGGCTGGAGCCGGGGCTGCCGTCCTCGCTGGCCCCGGGGCGGCGTCCGCGGACCACGCTGAGCCCGGGCCTGGTGCTGCGCGACGGCGGCGGGTTCGCGTTCGGCACGCCCGGCGGCGACCAGCAGGACCAGTGGACGATCCCGTTCCTGCTCCACCACCTGATCGGCGGCCTCGACCTGCAGGCGGCCATCGACGCGCCGGGATGGCACTCGACGCACGTGCCGTCGTCCTTCCACCCGCGGACGAGCACCCGGCGGGGTGTCGAGGCGGAGTCCCGGCTCGGTGCGGACGTGCTGGCCGACCTGGCGCGGCGGGGGCACGCGGTGCACGACGCGGGGCCGTGGTCGCTGGGCCGGGTGAGCGCGGCCGGTGTGCGTCCGGACGGGCTGCTGCACGCCGCGGCGAACCCGCGGGGCATGCAGGGGTACGCGGCCGGGCGCTGACGTCGGGGCGGTCCGTCACGTCGCGACGCGCGGCGCCCTGCGCCCCTGCGGGGCCGGGGGTGGCGGGGATCACCCGGGAATCAGTTGCGCGAGGCAACCGTTGTGATAGGTTGCCTGCTGCAACCAAGAAAGGTGTCACCGTGCCCAGCACCCCGCCGTACCGCGCGCTCGTCGACGCGATCGCCCGCCTCCAGCGGGTGCAGCGCGACGTCGCCTCCGAGATGGCCCGCGAGCTCGACTGCCCGCGCGCCGCGCTCAGCACGCTGTGGCTGCTCGACAAGCGCGGCGAGATGGGCATCGGCGACCTCGCCCAGCACCTGCACGTCGACATCTCGGTGGCCAGCCGCCAGGTGACGCAGCTGGTCGAGGCCGGGCACGCCGAGCGCACCACCCCGGACGCGCCGGGCACCGACCGACGCGTCCGCACGGTCCGCCTCACGGAGCAGGGCCGCCGGTTCACCGCGTCGACCAAGGTCGCGCTCGACGAGCGCGCCGCGACCGTCTTCGGCGCCTGGACGCCGGACGACCTGCTGGACGCGGCGTCCGCCATCGAGAAGGTCGCCGACGCCGTCCAGGGACTGCCCCTGGACGCCCGGCCCCTCGCCACGGCCACCTGACCGCGGCCCCGGACGGCCCGCGCCGCCCGGACCCGCACCTCCCTTCAGCCGCACCGTCCACTCCCCGTCCGCCGACGACGCCGGGCCCCCGACCACAGTCGAAAGCTGGAACCGCATGACCACCACCACCCGGGCCGAGAGCCCCGTGGCGGCCCCGACCGCCACCGCACCCGCCATGACGCACCGGCAGATCATGGAGTCCCTCTCCGGGATCCTCCTCGGCATGTTCGTGTCCGTCCTGGCCACGAGCGTCGTGTCGAGCTCGCTGCCCAAGATCGTCAGCGACCTCGGCGGCTCGCAGTCGTCCTACACCTGGGTCGTCACCGCGACGCTGCTCACCACCACGATCACCACCCCGATCTGGGGCAAGCTCGCGGACCTCCTGGACCGCAAGCTGCTCATCCAGATCGCCCTCGTCATCTCCGTGCTGTCGTCCGCGGCGGCCGGCTTCTCGCAGGACGTCGGCTTCCTGATCGGCATGCGCGCCCTGCAGGGCATCGGCGCCGGCGGCCTCACCGCCCTGGCGACCGTGCTGATCGCCGACATCCTCAGCCCCCGCGAGCGCGGCAAGTACATGGGCCTCATGGGCGGCATCATGGGCATCGGCATGGTCGGCGGCCCGCTGCTCGGCGGCGTCATCACCGACGCGATCTCCTGGCACTGGAACTTCTTCGTCGGCCTGCCGTTCGCGATCGCCGCGATCATCGTCCTGCAGATCACGCTGCACCTGCCGAAGGCCGCCCGCAAGGTCGTCCGCATCGACTACTGGGGCGCCGGGCTCATCTCCGTGGGCATCGCGACCCTGCTGCTCTGGGTGACGTTCGCCGGCACGAACTTCGACTGGCTGTCCTGGCAGACCGCCGTCATGGTCCTCGGCTCGCTCGCCGTCCTCGCGGTCGCCGTCGTGGTCGAGACCAAGGTCGCCGACCCGATCATCCCGATGCACCTGTTCAAGAACCGCACCGTGGTGCTGTCCGTCGTCGCGTCCGTCGCGGTCGGCGTCGCGATGTTCGGCACCTCGGTGTTCCTCAGCCAGTACATGCAGGTGGCGCGCGGCAAGACCCCGACCGAGTCGGGCCTGCTCACCATCCCGATGATCCTCGGCCTGTTCCTGTCGTCCACGATCGCCGGGCGGCTCATCACCAAGTACGGCCGGTACAAGGGCTTCATGGTCGCCGGTGCCGTCGCGCTGACCGCCGGGCTCGCCCTCATGGGCACCATCCGGTACGACACCAGCCTCGTGCTCGTCGCCGTGTACATGTTCGTCATGGGCGCGGGCGTCGGCATGCTCATGCAGAACCTCGTGCTCGCCGTGCAGAACATCCTGGACGTCTCCGAGGTCGGCTCCGGCACCGCCACCGTGGCGTTCTTCCGGACGCTCGGCGGCGCGATCGGCGTCTCCGCGCTCGGCGCGGTGCTCGGCAACCGGATCACGTCCTACCTGACCGACGGCCTGGTCGCCGCGGGCATCGACCCGTCGGCCCTGGGCGGCGGCACCACCTCGGTGCCCGACGTCTCGACCATCCCCGAGCCGCTGAAGTCCATCGTCGAGTCGTCCTACGGGCACGGCATCGCCGACCTGTTCCTGGTCGCGGTCCCGCTCGGCGTCATCGCGCTGATCGCGGTGCTGTTCCTCAAGGAGGTCCCGCTGGGCCGCCGCAGCGGCGTCGAGCAGCTGCTCGACCAGGAGCAGACCGGCGAGGCCGCCGTCGCCGGCGCCGGCACGCCGGGCGCGCAGCAGGCCGTCGGCCAGCAGGCCGCGACCGAGGACGCCGACGCGGCACCGGGGACCGCCCGGGCCTGAGCCAGCGGCACGCACGACGCGAGCGGCGTCCGACCGTCCCACCGACGGCCGGGCGCCGCTCGCGTCGTCCACAATGGAGGCGTGGAGACCTCGACCGACCCCGTCGCCCGCCTCGAGTCCGAGCTCGGTCTGCTGCTGCGCCGTGCCCGCGCGTCGGCCGAGCGCCTGGCGCGCAGCGTGCACCCCGACCTCGAGCCGTCCGCGTACCCGCTGCTCGCCCAGATCGAGCGCGAGCCCGACGTCCGGGCCAGCGCCCTCGCGGAGCACATCGGCGTCGGCCGCGGGACCATGTCGCGCCAGCTCGGGCGGATGGAGCAGCTCGGGCTGATCGAGCGCCGCCCCGACCCGGAGGACTCCCGGGGCCAGCTCATCCGCGTCACGCCCGAGGGCGACCGGCGGGTCGCGGCGGCCCGCGCGAAGCGGCGCGGCTACCTCGGCCAGGTGCTCGCGGACTGGGACCCCGCCGAGCGCGAGCTGCTGGCCGACCAGCTGCACCGGCTCAACGTGTCGCTGTCCGCGACGTCGCCGACGGCGCCCTACGAGCAGGCGGTGCCGACCAGGCCCTGACGGGTCAGACCGCCCAGGTGAGCGCCCACGTGCTGCGGCGCCGGGCGATGGCCGCGACCGCGTCCACGCGGCCCGGCGTCCAGTGCCCCGGCATCGCCGTGAAGACGTCGGGTGCCTGCTCGTCCGCGACCACCATCGCCTCGTAGGGCGAGGGCCGCAGCACCTCGATCTCGCCGTGCACCACGAGCACGCCGCGCACGGCGACCGGCGAGCCGACGGCGGTGCGCAGCAGGGAGCCCGCGCGCGCGGCGGTCAGCCGCAGGTCGCGCAGGTCGGACAGCGCGACGCCGTCCGCCGACAGGGAGCGGCCGTCCACCGCGAACCGCTGCGGGGCCGCGGCGGCGGGCCGCTCGGCGACCGCGAACGCCCCGGGCGGGCCGACGAGCAGGTGGCCGACGACCGTGCCCTGCCGCCCCACGGGGACGTCGTGCAGCACGTGCCAGCCCGCGAGGACCAGGCGGTCGAGGCGGTCGCACAGGCTCTCGGCCATGCCCCGGGGCTCGCCGTCCTCGCGCGGGCTGACCAGGCTGTCCACGGCGCGGTGCCGGCCGCGCGGCTCGGCGCGACCCGCGTCCGACCCGGCGGCGTGCAGCATCTCGTCCGACTCCGCCGGGCGGGCGCGCCGACCCCGGGGACGCTCCTGCGCCACCGGGAGCGGCTCGGGCTCCTCAGGCGGCAGCACCGCGGACGCGGGGAGCACCAGCTCGGGCACGTCGGCGCGCAGGTACGCCTGCGCGGCACCCCGCACGGCCTCCTCGACGCCGCTGCCCTCGACCGCCGCGTCGGGCTCGACGGCGACCGCACCGGTCGCCAGGTCGACGCTGCCCAGGGGCGCCCCGGTCTCGGCCGTGACGTAGAGCCGGTCGGCACCGTATCGGCGCCACCGTCGGACGATCAGAGCCTGCTCCACATCAGGGATATCGGCACGGCCGACCCGTCCCTGAAGCATCCGCGCGGCCCTCGCCCACATGGGCTCAGTCTACGGCGGGCTCGAACGTCAGCGAGACGGAGTTCATGCAGAACCGGTCACCCGTCGGGGTCTGCGGCGCGTCGTCGAAGACGTGCCCGAGGTGCGAGCCGCAGCGCGCGCAGCGCACCTCCGTGCGCACCATCCCGAGGCTGCGGTCCTCGATGAGCTCGACCCGGTCGCCGGCCAGCGGCGAGTAGAAGCTCGGCCAGCCGCAGTGCGAGTCGAACTTGGTCGCGGAGCGGAACAGCTCGTTGCCGCACGCACGACAGCGGTAGACGCCCTCGCGGTCCTCGTCCAGCAGCTCACCGGTCCACGGGCGCTCGGTCCCGGCCAGGCGCAGCACCTGGAACTCGGCAGGGTTCAGCTCGACCCGCCACTGCTCGTCGTCCTTCGTGACCTCGTAGGTCCGCTGCTCGGTCATCGTCGCTCCTCCTCGCGCGAGCCCGGGGACGGACCCGCGAGACGTGAACACCACCACGCCCCCCGCTGTTCCCCGACGATGCCGCCCCGCCGCCCCGCGCGCACGGCGAACGGTCGCCGAGAGGTCAGCAGGTGCGGGGTACGGGTCGGCGGTTTCAGGCGGCGGTTGCAACGAGTAGGTCGTTGAGTCGTTGTGCGGGATTCTGCCAGTCCAGGGTCTCGCGGGGTCGGCCGTTGAGCTGGCGGGCGACGGCGTCGAGGTCGTCCTGGGTCC
>NZ_RFFI01000277.1 GCF_003696205.1 Cellulomonas triticagri | reverse complement strand
TGCCCGGGGCGGCGGACTCGGACACCGCGGCGCTGGCACCAGGGCTCGCGCCGTCGGGCCGCGGGCCGCCGGGGTGCGTCCCGTCGGACCCTCCGGCCTGCGCCACGGCGACCGCGGTGCCGTCCGGGGCCGGGGTGGTCGCGGGTGCGAGGGCCTCGGCGCTCTCGGAGGTCGTGACCGTGCCGGGGACGGGCGAGCCGCCGCCCGGGGTCGCGGGCCCGCTGGGTGTCGCGGGCGGCAGCACGCCGCCGAGCACAGGGCGCACCACGCCCAGGACCGGGTCGAGCACACCGCCCACGGGTGTGCCCTCGACGGCACCGAGCACGGGGTCGAGGACGTCGGTCACCAGCGGCGTCGTGACGGGCGCCAGGACCGGGCCGACGACGCCCAGCACCGGGTCGAGCACCGGTGCGAGGGCCCTGAGCAGCGGGGCGAGCGCGCGGTCCACGACGGGGGTGAGCAGCTCGTCGCGGACGGGGTCGAGGACCGGGGCCAGCGGGCCCGTGGCCTGCGCGACCGGGGCGACGACGCCGTCGGAGAGTGCCTGCACCAGCGGCCGCACGGCGCCGGTGACCGGCTCGACCAGGTCGCCCACCGGTGCCGTGGCGGCGGCGAGCGTGCTGGTCACGGCGTCGCCCGGGGTGGGTGCGACCGGGGCCGCGGGTGCCGCCGGCTCGGCGGCCGGCTGCGGTGCCGCAGGCGCC
>NZ_RFFI01000276.1 GCF_003696205.1 Cellulomonas triticagri | reverse complement strand
GACCGCCGAGCCCGACGCCGCCGAGGCCCCCGCGCCGCGCCCCGCGCCCGGTCGCCCGGGCCCCCGCCGCCCCCGGGACTGACGCCCGCGGGTGTCACCCAGGTGGGTGACGCCGGGGCGTTCACCCGGCCCGCGGCACCGCTGACGCCGCAAAAGCCTCACGCAGCCTCCCGGTCCGCCGATCCACACCTCAGACGGGGCCCACCCGCGAGGAGGCAGCAGTGGAGGACATGGACGAGATCGTCCGCGAGTTCCTGGTCGAGAGCCACGAGAATCTCGACCAGCTGGACCAGGACCTGGTCGCGCTCGAGAGCGAGCCGGGTTCGCGCTCGCTCATCTCGAGCGTGTTCCGGACGATCCACACGATCAAGGGGACCAGCGGGTTCCTGGCGTTCTCGCGCCTGGAGCGCGTGGCCCACGCGGGTGAGAACCTGCTGGTGGAGCTGCGCGACGGCCGCCGGTCCATGGACCAGCCGACCACCGACGTGCTGCTGCGCCTCGTGGACACGATCCGCGAGATCCTGCGCGCGGTCGAGGTGCAGGGTGGCGAGGGCGGCGTGGAGATCGACGCGGTGATCGCGGCGATCGAGGCTGTGCAGGCGACGGACGGTTCCGCGCCGGCCGCGCCCGCCGAGGCCCCCGCCGCGCCGGAGCCCGTCGCCGAGCCCGCGGCCCCCGTGGCCGAGGTCCCGACGCCGCGCGTCCCGGA
>NZ_RFFI01000275.1 GCF_003696205.1 Cellulomonas triticagri | reverse complement strand
CGAGCACCGCGACCGCCTCGGCGTCGGGGACCCCGCGGCGCGCGCCGCCCTCCGCGCGGGCCCGCAGCTGCGCGACCAGGCCGCGCAGGTCCAGCGGCGCGGGCGCGGACGTGCGCCGGGGGTCGTCGTCCTCGTCGCACGGCTCGACCAGGTCGAGGAACGGCGACGGCTGGTCGTCCTCGTCGGAGACCGCCGTGACCAGCAGCGCGCGCCGCGCCCGGGACACCGCCACGTGGAACGAGCGCAGCTCGTCGGCGAGCACCGCCGCGCGCGCCGCCTGCCCCGCCTCGGCGGCGGAGGACGCCGACCGCCCCGCGAGCAGGTCGACCAGCGCCTGCGAGCCCAGCAGGGAGTCCCGCAGCCGCAGGTCGGGCCACACGCCCTCCTGCACGCCCGCGACCACGACGACGTCCCACTCCCGCCCCGCCGCGCCCGCGGGGGTGAGCACCTGCACGGCGTCCCGGCGCGCGCGGGCGGCGATGGTGTCCGACGGCAGCTCCTGCGCCTCGACCCACTCCAGGAACGCCGCCGCGCGGGCCTGCGGCATCCGGTCCACGAACGTCTCCGCGGCGCGGAACAGCGCCAGCACCGCGTCCAGGTCCCGGTCCGCGCGCGCCCCGCCCGGACCGCCCGCGAGCGCCGACCGCCGCCACGGCTCGGCCAGCCCCGAGGCGTCCCACACCGCCCACAGCACGGTCTGCGCGTCGGCACCCGGCTCGCGGGCGGCCTCGCGGCCCTCCGCCAGCACG
>NZ_RFFI01000274.1 GCF_003696205.1 Cellulomonas triticagri | reverse complement strand
CGGCCGTCGCGGCCGACCCCGCCGCGCCGCCGGGACTCGCCCGTCGCCTGATCCCGCGCCGCCCCGGCGGCCCCCGGTCGCCGACGCGCGCACCCGGGCGCATCGTGGGGCGATGAGAGCCGTCGTCCTGAGCTGCACGCTGAAGCCGTCACCGGAGCCGTCGAACACCGAGGCGCTCGCCGGTGTCGTCGTCGAGGCCCTGCGGGGCCACGACGTCGACGTGACGTCCGTCCGCCTCGCGGACCACCACATCCCGCCGGGCGTCGCGTCCGACCTCGGCGACGGCGACGAGTGGCCCCGCATCCGGGCGCTGCTGCTCGCCGCGGAGATCCTCGTCGTCGCGACGCCGACCTGGGTCGGCCACCCGTCGTCCTGGGCGCAGCGCGCCCTGGAGCGGATGGACGCGATGATCTCCGAGACCGACGACGACGGCCGCCCCGTCGCCTACAACCGCGTCGCCGGCGTCGTCGTCACGGGCAACGAGGACGGTGCGCACCACGTCATCTCGGAGGTCGCGGGCGCCCTGGTGGACATCGGCTACACGATCGCCCCGCAGGGGTGGACCTACTGGAACCGCGGGCCCGGGCCGGGGCCCGAGTACACCGAGACGGACGACGGGCACGACTGGAGCGCGGCGACCGGGCGGGCGATGGCGCAGAACCTGGTCGGCGTGGCCCGTGCGCTCGGGGCGCGCCCACTGGACGCCCCCGCGGGCTGACCCCGCCCCGCCCGGCCGCCCCGGGGCGCGCCCTCCCGGCGCCCCG
>NZ_RFFI01000273.1 GCF_003696205.1 Cellulomonas triticagri | reverse complement strand
CCGCCGGCGAGCGTGACCGCGACCGGCGACCAGCGACCCGGCTCGGCGTCCGCGCCCGCGGCGTCCCGCACCTCGGCGGGGGTGCTCAGCCCGGGGCGTGCGACGAGCGACACCCGCGGCGCGGCGTTGTCCGCGGCGAGCAGGTCCGCGAGCTCGCCCGCGGTCCGGCCGGAGCCGACCAGGGCCTCGCGCAGCGCGCGGGTCACCCACGCCGGGTGGCTCTCGGTGACGGACAGCCGGGCTACGTCGTCGGACCCGGCGGGGTCGGCGTCGGCCCCGATCCGCTCCAGCCAGGTGTCCAGGGGTTCGCGCGACACCGCGCGCAGCACGGCGTTCGCGAACTGCGCGGCGCCCGCCCCGACCTGCTCGCGCACGAGGCCGACGGTCTCGGACACGGCCGCGTGCGGGGGCACGCGCATGCCGAGCAGCTGGTGCGCGCCGAGCCGCAGCGCGTCGAGCACCGGCGGGTCGACCTCGTCCAGGGTGCGGCCGCCGACGCACAGCGCGAGCACGGCGTCGTACCGGCCGCGCAGCCGCAGCGTGCCGTAGGCGAGCTCGGTGGCGAACCCGGCGTCACGCCCGCGGATGCCGCGCTCGCGCAGCATCGGGGGCAGGACGAGGTTCGCGTACGCGTCGGAGTCCGCTACGGCCCGCAGCGCGTCGAACGCGGCGGTCCGGGCCGGGTCGCCCGAGCGCCGCCGGGCGGACGGCGCCGCCGCGGTGCGCTGCCGGGGACCCCGGTGTCCGCGACTGCCGCGCGGGGTCCCG
>NZ_RFFI01000272.1 GCF_003696205.1 Cellulomonas triticagri | reverse complement strand
TGACCGACCCGAAGGAGGCGCTGGCGGAGGCGCGGCGCGAGTCGCTGGCCGCCACGGCGGACGCGACGAGCGCGGGCACGTACAGCGGTCGCCCGTTCGACCCGGTCGCCGAGGCCGGGCAGCGCCCGCAGCCCGGGCACGCGGCGCCGCCGCAGCCGCCGGTCGACCCGGAGGCGCCGCCCGCCCCGTGAGGCGCTGAGCAGCACCTCGACGCCCGTCGCACCCCTGGGGTGCGACGGGCGTCGTGCTGCCCGCGCCCGTGGGCCCCTTGTCGTGCCCCCTGCCGCGCGGGGTGAGTGGGACGCAGGTCCTGGACGAGTGAGTGCTCACTCACTTACGCTGCTGCGCGTGGACGAGGAGACGAGGGGCACCCGGGCGCGGCCGATGAGCCGCGACGACCGGCGCGCCGCCATCGCGCTCGCGACCGTCCCGCTGCTGGAGGAGCACGGCTCCGGCGTCTCCACCCGGCAGATCGCCGTCGCCGCGGGCGTCGCCGAGGGGACGCTGTTCCGGGCGTTCGACGACAAGGTCGAGCTGCTGACCGCCGCCGCGGAGCGCGCCCTCGACCCGGCCGAGGGGATCGCCGCCGTCGACGCGCTGCCGCCCGCCGGGTCGCTCGCCGCCGAGCTCGTCCAGGTCGCCGAGGTCGTGGCCGAGCGGGGCCGCCGGGTGCGGCGCATCATGGTCGCCGTGCACGCGATCCTCGCGTCCGACGAGGGGCGCCGCGCCGCCGCGGTGCGCGGGGCCCGGGGGGCCGACGCGCTCGGTGA
>NZ_RFFI01000271.1 GCF_003696205.1 Cellulomonas triticagri | reverse complement strand
GCCACGTGCTGTCCTCCGCGTGAGTTCGTGACGCGTCGCCCCCTGCGACGCGATGACCGCGCGGTCGCGCCCGTCCTCACCTGCGAGCGAGGGGGCGCGACCGCGCGGGTCGTGCTGTGCACCCCGGGCAGTGCCCGGGGTGGGTGGTTCACCAGCGCGCGGCGTTGGACCGCTCGGTGGACTGGTAGTCCTCACCAGAGGTCGACACGGCCCGGCCCACGTCGGCGAGCAGCGCCTTCATGTCGGTCAGCGCGGCCTCCCACTTCGCCTTCGCGGCGGTGTAGGCGGTCGAGGCCTCACCGGACCAGTTCGCGCGCAGCGGCTGCAGCGAGCGGTCCAGGTCGTTCAGGCGGGACTCGATGTTGCCCGCGGAGGACTGGATGTCGGCGGCGGCGGTCGACAGACCCCCGAAGTTGACCTTGAGATCAGCCATCGTCAGCTCCCCGATCAGCCCAGCCGGCCCTGCAGGCGGCTGAAGGTGGACTGCTGGGCCTCGTCCGACGCGGTGTACGTCGACTGCGAGGTCAGCAGGTTGGACTCGAACTCGTTCAGCGCGGACACGATCTTGTTCGCGTCCTCACGCCAGCGCGCCATCAGCGCGTTGAACGCCACGGCGCCCTGGCCCTGCCAGTGCGACCCGATGCCCGAGAGCTTGCCCTCCAGGGCGCTCAGCTCACGCTGCAGCTCCCCACGGCTCTGCGCGACCGCGTCGGCGCCCTGCTTGAGCGCGCCATCTGCTGCGGAAACCTCTGCTGCCATGTCACCTCCCCCTCCACGGCCCGG
>NZ_RFFI01000270.1 GCF_003696205.1 Cellulomonas triticagri | reverse complement strand
GGGTGCCGCCGGGGGCAGCGGCGCGGCCGGACCGGCGGGCGCGGCGGTGGCCGGCGCCGCGGGGTCGGCGCGGCGTGACGGGTCGTCCCAGCCCGACACCCGGCGGGAGGCGGCGAGACCACGGACGTCCACGACGACCGCGTCCCCGACGCGGTCGTGCCAGCCCCGGTACCGGCCGGAACGGTCGAACAGCGGCGACAGCAGGACGACGACCTGCCCGACCCCGCACGCGAGGACGGACAGCGCGACGACGAGGTAGCGGACGAACGCCCGGCCCAGGCCGATCGGGCGCCCCGTGCGGACGTCGACCGTGCGGAGGTGGAGCAGGCGCTTGCCGACGGTCCAGCCGCGGGTGCCGTGGAACCACCACTGCACACCGCCCCACGCGAGGAGCAGGACGGCTCCGACGGCGAGCAGCACGGGGTCCGCGGTGGTGGTCGGCGGGGTCATGGTGTCCGCACCCGCGGCGAGAGCGTCCTCGGCGGCGGCGAGCGACGCGGTGAGCACCGGCAGGTTCGCGAGCCAGACGGGTGCGGCGCAGATCGCCGTGCCGACGCCGTCGACCAGCCACGCCGCGACCCGCCTGCCGAGCGGGGCCGGGGGTGCGCCGTACGCCCCGAGGACGCGTCCGGACGTGCTGCTCATCGTCGTGCTCCCGTGCTCCGTCGTGCTGCTGACCCGCGGCGCGCGCGGCGGCGCAGCGACCGGGTCGTGATCCGTCCGCGCCACCGCTGCTTGCGCGGGGTGGCGGCCCGCATCCGGGCGAGCGCCGCGTCGACGTGCGCCCAGAAGTCCCGAGCCTCGGCCGCCGTGGGCTCGGCGGAGCCGAAGACGGCGGCGTCGGCCCGCTCGGCCAGCGCCACCACCGCGGCACCGGCCTGCGCGCCGGCGGGCGTGG
>NZ_RFFI01000269.1 GCF_003696205.1 Cellulomonas triticagri | reverse complement strand
GGACGGCGGCGCCCCGCGTCGTCGCCGCAACCGCCGCCGCACCCGCGGAGGCCGCCCGGCCGGCGACGGCGCCGAGGCCCCCGCCTCGGAGGCCTGAGGCCGCCACGCTCCACCGACGCGAGGGCGCCGACCACCACGGTCGGCGCCCTCGCGCGTCCCCGGGCTGCGGGGGGGGGCGGTCAGATGACGAGATCGTGCTCCAGGTTCAGCAGCTGCCGGCGGGCCATCGCGAGGTTCGCCTGCGCGCGGTGCAGGGCCAGGTAGAGGAACAGGCCCTTGCCCTGCTCGCTCTGCAGCATCCGGATGAGGTGCAGCTGGGTGGACAGGGTCATGAGGAAGTCCTCGATGCCGTCGCCGAGCCCGAGCGACTGCAGCGTCCGCATCTTGGCCCGGACCACGTCGGTGTTGCCCGCGGCGGCGAGCTCGATGTCGAGGTTCCCGGACCCGGCGTGGCCCAGCAGCATGCCGCTGTCGTAGTCGACGAGCGCGACGGCGATGGCGCCGTCGATGCGCATGGCGGCGTCGAGGGTGGGGGTGATGTTTCCCATGGCAGACCTTCCTCGGAGTTCGGCAGCAGTGCCGTTCGGGTGCTGCGGGGCCAGCGCACGGACGGCGCCGACCCGCAGCACCTGAAAGGTTCCGGAACGCGCCCGCCGGGTGGGGGGACCGCGGTCCCACACGGCCCCGCCTACCCGCGCCACGAGCGGGTTCGCTGAGGCAATCATCCCCGCGCACGCCGCCTGCCGACTCGTCCCGCTAGGTGGTGCGGACGGGCCTGGCGTCTCAGCCCGCCGGGGTCGGGGGCGGGGGCTGCGTCGCCAGCGCCCAGCGGATGACGCGCGTGATCCCCGCGCCGCCGGCCCGTGCCGCCCGGGCAGCCGCGCCCGGCAGCGCCGGGAGGTCGAGCGCCGTGCGCGCACCCGGCGGCAGACCCG
>NZ_RFFI01000268.1 GCF_003696205.1 Cellulomonas triticagri | reverse complement strand
GGCGCCGGGGTGCTCGAGGCCGCGCGCACCGAGCCGGTCGCCACCGCCGTCCCCGCCGACGCCCAGCTCGTCGCCCTCGCGACCGACGACGGCGTGCAGGCGTGGTTCGCGCTGCGGCTGCGGGCCGAGCCCGCCGCGGCGGCCGCCGCCCCCGGCGTCCCCACCCAGCGCGCCAGCCTGAACGTGCTCTACGACGTCGAGATGACGCTGACCGCCGAGCTCGGCCGCACCAAGCTGCCGGTCCGCCAGGTGCTCGAGCTGACCCCGGGCGCCGTCCTGGAGCTCGACCGCGCCGCGGGCAGCCCCGCCGACGTCATGGTCAACGGCCGCCTCATCGCCCGCGGCGAGGTCGTCGTGATCGACGAGGAGTTCGGCATCCGCATCACCGAGATCGTGCGTGGCGAGGACGGCGCGGCCTGATGGAGACCACCGTCCTGGGCCTGCGCGTCCTCCTGGCGCTGGCGTGCGTGATCGGGCTCATCTGGGTCCTCGCGCGCCGCGCCGGGTGGGGCAAGGGCCGTCGCCGGCCCGCGGGCCCGGCCGTCGAGGTCGTCGGGCGCCAGGCGCTCGGCCGCCACGCCGGTGTCGCCGTGATCGCGGTCGGCGAGCGCCGGCTGCTGCTCGGCTACGGCGAGCAGAACGTCACCATGCTCACCGAGCTGGAGCCGGGTGCCGCCGAGGAGGAGGCCCCCGAGGAGCCCGCGACCACCCGCACCCCGATGACGCTCGGCGACCTGGCCGCCGCGGTGCTGCCGTCGCAGCGCCGCCGGGCCCGCGCCGCCGCGCCGGTCACCGTCTCGGCGACGTCCTTCGAGGACGCGCTCGCCGCGGCGACCGTGGCCGGGGACCCCGCCGTCCCGGCGGTGACGACCTCGGTGCCCCCCGCGACCCCGGTGACCCCGGTCCCCGTGCCCGTCGTGGACGCGGCCGCCGCCGCCGCGAGCGCGACCGCCGCCGCGCGGGCCGC
>NZ_RFFI01000027.1 GCF_003696205.1 Cellulomonas triticagri | reverse complement strand
CAGGACGGCGGTGGCGCGGCGGGCGCTGCCGGTGCGGCGGCGCCCGGGTCCGGTGCCGCGCGGGCCCTTCGGCCCGGGGGTGCTGGTGCGGGGGCCGACGATCCCGCCGGTGGCGCCCGTGGTGCCGGTGCGGTCGAGGTCGGTCGGTGCGGTGGTGCGCGGCACGGCGGTCTCCTGGTGGTCCGGGGGAGGAGGAGGGGGTGCGGGCGAGGGCCCGGGCGCACCAGGTGCGCGCCGGACCCCCGCCCGCGGGTCGGTCAGCCGGTCAGTCGACCGGGAAGAGCGACACCGTCAGCGCGCCGGCGTAGTCGCCCGCGCGGGTGTCGACCGGGACCTCGAGCGCGAGCTCGGCGGTCAGGTCGGTGGTGCCGAGGCGGCCGTCCGAGGTCGCGGTCGCGAGCGTCGCCGGGGCCGCGAGGCCCTCGCCGCCGCCGAGCACCGAGGCCACCGGAGAGCCGGGGGTGACGCCGGGCTTGGTGGTGAGCAGGCCCGGGGTCCAGCCGAGGTGCTGCGCGCGCAGCACCTGCGAGCCGGCGGTCAGGTCCTTCGCCTGGCCGGACACGGTCCAGCCGCCGTCGCCGACCGCGGCGTTGGAGCGCGAGTCGGTCACGGAGACGGTCGGCAGCGCGCCGCCGAACCGCAGGCGGTCGCCGACGTTCGCGCCGCCGCCGAGCGCGACGCCCTCGCCGAAGTCGGCGACGGACATCGTCAGGGAGCCCTCGGTCTCACCGGCCTGCGGGACCGTGGCGGTCAGCGGGATCTCGCCGGCCTCCGGCGCGTCCTCGGAGCCCCAGGACTCGAAGGCCACGCGAGCGACGTCGGTGTTGTCCAGGTACGCGCCGCGGACCGGGTCGGTGCCGGTGGCGTACGAGGCGAGCAGGTCCGACCCGGCGCCCTTGGCGAACAGCGGGACGAGCTGGTTGGTGTGGTTGCCGGAGAACCACTTCTCGTTCGGCAGCTGGCCCTTCGCGCCGGTGATCGGCGTCCAGGTCGGGTCGGACTGCGACCCGTCGAGGTAGCCCGTCTCGTGGTCCGCGGTGACGATGACCAGGGTCTCGTCCCAGGAGGACTCGGTCTCGACCCAGTCCACGACCGTCTCGACGGCGCGGTTGAAGTCGACCGTCTCCTCGATGTTGCGGGTGGTCTCGTTGGCGTGGCCGGTCCAGTCGATCGCGCCGCCCTCGACCATGAGGAACAGGCCCTCCTCGTCCTGCTCCAGGACGTTGAGCGCGCCCTGGGTCAGCGTGGCGAGCGACGGGACCTCGTTCTGCGGCGTCTCGAAGGGCAGCACGCCCTCGACGTCGCCGGAGCGCGCCTGCTGCAGCGTGGACGCGACCTGGACCAGGCCGAAGACCTGCTCCGGGACGTCCTCGCCCGCGGCGAGCGCCTCGAAGTCGGCCGTCTCCTCGACGAGCGTGAACGGCGTCTGGCCGTCGGTGAGCTTGGTCCACGCGCCCTCGGACAGGTAGTCGAACCGGCCCGTCTCGATCGGCTGGTGGTCGTCGTCGAAGTACGGGTGGCCCGCGCCGATGATGACGTCCAGCGGGCCCGCGATCATCTCGTCCGAGATGCCGTGCAGGTCGTTGCGGCTGGCGTTGTGCGCGCCCCAGGAGGCGGGCGTGGCGTGCGAGAACTGCACCGAGGTGACGACGCCGGTGGCCTTGTCGAGCTCGGCGGCGCGCTCGGCGACGTTCTTGACGGCGTTGCCCTCGGGGTCGACGCCGAGGATGCCGTTGTTCGTCTTGACGCCCGTGGCGAGCGCGGTGCCGGCGGCGGCGGAGTCGGTGGCGCCCTCGGCGATCCAGTCGAAGTCGGCCCACGCCTTGGCGGGGTCGTACTCCGCGCGGCCGTTGGCCGAGTGGGTCGACATGCCGACCTGGACGGGGAACTGCTGGAACACCTGGGACGCGGTGCCCGGCAGGTGCTCGATCGTGCCCGCCTGCGGGTCGACGGCGACCTGGGCGTAGGTGGTGCCGTGCTCGTACAGCGAGGCGGCGTCGATGTGGTTGTAGCCCATGCCGTCGCCGATGAGGACGATGACGTTCTTCGGGCCGGGGGTGTCCGCCACGGCGGGCGTGGCGCAGGTCAGGGCGATGGCGGCGGCGAGCGTGCTGGTCCCGGCGAGCGCGAGCCACCGGGGAGGACGTCGGGTCATGATCTCTTCCCTGTCGAGTCACGGCGGGTGGTCACCCGCCTGTGCCGACCCCATCGGTCGGCTGTGACCTGCCGGTGAACTGCGGGAGAAACCGGACGGAACAGTCGAACCGGACAGGGGTGGGTGACCTCCCCGGACGGGTGACTCAGTCCGTCGTCGCGTCGCCGTCCACGTACAGCCAGCGCCCGCCCTCGCGCACGAACCGGCTGACCTCGTGCAGGGCGCCGCGCCCCTCGGCATGACGGAAGAACGCCCGGAACTCGACCGTGCCCGCCGTGTCGAACGGACCACCCGCCGAGGTCGCGACCACGTCGAGGCGCAGCCACGACGTGCCGGGATCGAGGTCCAGCTCCGCCGGCCGGGTGCGCGGGTGCCAGGTGGTGCGCAGGTACGCGGCGTCCTCGACCGCGAACGCGCTGTACCGCGACCGCATCAGCGCCTCGGCGGTCGGGGCGGTGCGCTCACCGCGGTGCAGGGGGCCGCAGCACTCGTCGTACGGCAGGCCGCTCAGGCAGGGGCAGCGGGTCGGGGCGGTCACCCGCCCAGTATCGCGAGCCGCCGCCGGGCCGCCGCACCCGCGGCGCTGAGCGCGCCGCCGAGGGCGAGCAGGCCGAGCGCCGCCGCGCCGAGCGGGGCGGACTCGGTGCCGGTCACGGCGAGGACGTCGCCGCCCGGGCCCGACCCGGTGCCCGTTCCGCCGGTGCCCGCGCCGCCACCGGTGCCGCCGCCCGTGCCCGGGTCGACGGGGTCGACGGGTGCGACGACCAGCACCGTCACGGTCGCCGTGTCGCACGCGGGCGAGACGTCGGACGCGCAGACCTGGTAGGTGAACGTGTCCGTCCCGGAGAAGCCCGGCGCGGGCGTGTAGACGAGCAGGCCGTCGACCAGGGCGACCGTGCCGTTCGCCGGGCCCGACGTCACGTCGGGCGGCAGCACCGTACCCACGTCGTTCGCGGCGACGTCGATCGTCACCGGCGTGCCCGCGGGCGTGGTCGCGGAGTCGTCGGCGGCGACCGGATCCACCAGCACGGTGACCAGCCCGGTCGCGCACAGCACCGGGTAGCCGTCGTCGCAGACCGTGTACTGGTAGAGGTCCCGCCCCGCGAAGCCCGGCGGCGGTGTGTACGTCGTCGTGACGGTGGTGACGCTCGCCGTGCCGTCCCGCACCGGCTCGAACGCCGAGGTCAGCGTCGTGGTGTCGCCCGGGTCGGGGTCGGACACGGCGGGCGTGCCCGTGACCGGCGTGCCGACCGACGTCTCCATCGCCAGCAGCGGCGCGACCGGCGGGGAGTTGTCCGGGACCACGTGCACCACGACGGGCGCGGTCGTGCAGTCCGGGGTGCCCGCGCCCGGCAGGGGTGACGGCAGCACGGCGGGTCCGCAGACCTCGTAGACGAACTGGTCCGTGCCCAGGTAGTTCGCGCCGGGCGTGTACTCGATCGTCCCCGCGGCCGGGTCCACGGCGCTCAGCCCGCCGTGGTCCGGTCCGTCGGGCGACGTCGGCTGCAGCGCGGCGCCGCCCGGGTCGTTCGCCAGCACGTCGATCGTGACCGGCTGCCCCATCAGCGTGGTCACCTCGTCGCCGACCGCGCGCGGGTGCACCACCAGCGTGATCGTCGCCGTGTCGCACAGCGGGACCGGCTGGTTGTCGCACGCCTGGTAGGTGAACGACGTCGTCCCCACGAAGTCGGCGGGCGGGACGTACCCGAACAGCCCGTTGGGCAGCATGACGTCGGCGCCCTCGTCGGGGTCGCTGGTCTGCGTGTAGCGCAGCCGCAGATCGGGGTCCGGGCTGGTCGCGATCGCGCTCGAGATGATCGGGCGGTTCACGTACCCCTCGCGGACCAGGTCCTGCGCCACCGGCGGGTCCACGTCGTCCGGGTCCGCGACGACGTCGGTGAGCACCGTCTCGGAGTCCGCCGAGCCGTCGTTGTTGGACGGGTCGGGGTCGTCGGTCGTCGCCGTGGCGCTGACCGTGTTCACCAGCGTGACCTCGGTCCCGGGATCGGGGACGGGTGCGGTCCCGGAGACCGTCAGCGTCGCGGTCGCGCCGACCGCGAGCGTGCCGAGCGACCACGTCACCGTGGGTGGGGCGACCACCCCGCCGCCGGACGCCGTGACGCCGGTCAGCTCGGCGGGGAGCGTGTCGGTGACGACGACCCCCGCGGCCGGGTCCGGCCCGGCGTTCACCACCGTGATCGTGTAGGTGACGACCCCGCCGGGGTCCACTGACGCGGGTCCGGTCTTGCTCACCCGCACGTCCGCCGACGGGGGAGCGGCCGGGTCCGCGCAGTCCGGTCCGACGAAGTCGTCCGGGCCGTCCACCGCGAGGGTCCGGACGTCGACGTTCGTCACCGAGCCCGCGCCGCTGCCCGGGAACACCCCGCCGGGCGCGTCCACGAAGACCGGCACCCACGCCGAGTCGCCGTCGAACCCGCCCTGCACCTGCGTCGCCCCGGAGAACACGTACCGGCCGAACCCGGTCACCGTGCCGTTGTCCAGCAACGTCGTCGCCGTCAAGGTCCCCGTCGGGTTCTGGCGCCAGGAGCCCTGGTTCGCGAAGCCGCCGCCCAGCGCGACCAGACCCGTGTTGGACGAGCCCGTGCCGTTGTGCGTCAGCCCGCCCGTCGAGGTCAGGACGCACAGGTTCGTCAGCGTGCCCGAGCCGTTGACCGTGAGGTCGCCGGTGACGTCCGCGCGGCCCGCGTTCTGGAACGGGCCGTTCACCGTGAGCGCCGACGCGGTCAGCGCACCGTCGTTCACGAGCGTCACGCCCGCGTTCAGCGTCGCGCCCCCCGGGAACGCCATCGTCCCGGCGTTCGTGATCGTCCCCGCGCCCGGCTGGAACGACCCCGTCACCGTGAGCGTCGCGCCCGCCGCGTTGGTCACCGTGCTCGGGCCGTTCAGCGCCAGCCCCGCGAACGTCGCCGTCCCCGCGTTGTCCAGCACGAAGCCCTGGTTGACCGCGATCGACGGCATCGTCGCCGTGGCGCCCGGGGCGACGTACACCGTGCCCGCGGCGTTGTTCACGTACGCCGGGGCCAGGGTCGCCCCCGCGGCGACGCACAGCGTCCCGCCCGCGGGCAGCGCGTCCACCCCGCCGGTCTGGGTGCCGCCGGCCACCGTGACCACCTCGCCCGCCGCGACGCTCAGCGACGTGCCCGACGTCGACGCCGTCACGACCCGGTCGGGGGTCTGGCAGTCGTCCACCGGGGCGGCCACCGCCACCGGTCCCGGGACCAGCGCCGCCAGCAGCAGCACCCCCGTCAGCGCGGCGGCACGCCGCCTGCCCGGCGGGCGCGTCCGCGTCGGTCCCTGCGTCGTGCCCGTGCTGCCCCGCACCCTGCCCCCCGGCTGTGCTCGCATCCCGCGGGTCCCCCCGACCAGCAGGTTCGCCCACCGTAGCGGGCGCGGACGCGACGCGACCAGGGGTGGGGCGGACCGACGTCCCGCCCTCCGGGCGCACCGGCGGCCATCATGTCCCCGTGCCCACACAGCCCACGGACGACGAGCTCGAGCTCATCCGGCAGTCCGGCGTCGCCCTGCGCGTCGGCCGCCTCAGCCTGTCCGCGGGCACCGGGTCCTACCGCGTGAAGTCCTCCATGGCGCGGATCGCGCGCGCCATCGGCGTCGACCGGCACGAGGCCCACGTGACCCTCACCGAGATCACCGCGACCTCGCACCGGGGCCCGTCGTTCCGCACCGAGGTCACCGAGGTGCGGTCGGTCGGCATCAACGCGGACCGGCTCGCGGACCTCGAACGGCTCGCCGGGTCGCTCGCCGCCCGCACCGCCGCCGGGGGATCGGCGACCGTCGACGAGGTCAGCGGCGCCCTCGACCGCATCGAGCGCAAGCCGCCGCTGTACCCGGACGCCGTCAACGCCCTGTGGGCCGCCGTCGCGTGCGCCGCGTTCGCGTTCCTCAACCATGGCGGACCCGTCGAGATGGGCGGCGCGTTCGTCGCCGCGTGGCTCGGCCAGCTCGTGCGCCGCACCCTCGTGCACCGGGGCGTCAACCAGTTCGGCGTCACCATGCTCGCCGCGGCGCTCGCCTGCCTCGCGTACCTCGGGGTCGTCACCGCTGTGCACGCCCTCGGCGCCACCGAGGTGCGGCACGCCGCCGGGTACGTCTCCGCCGTGCTGTTCCTCGTCCCCGGGTTCCCGCTGGTCACCGGCGGCCTCGACCTCGCGAAGCTCGACTTCTCCGCCGGGCTGGCGCGCCTCGCCTACGCCGTCATGATCCTCACCTCAGCCGGCCTCGCCGTCTGGGCCGTGTCCATCGCCGTCGGTCTCAGCCCCGACCCGGAGGCAGCGCCCGCCATCGACCCGTCGGTGCTGCTGCCGCTGCGGGCCGTCGCCTCGTTCGTCGGCGTCCTCGGGTTCGCGCTCATGTTCAACAGCCCGTGGCGGATGGCCCTCGGGGCCGCCGGGGTCGGGATGGTCGCCAACACCGGCCGGCTCGCGCTCGTGGACACCGACCTCGCGCCGCAGGCCGCGGCGGCCGCCGCCGCGCTCGTCGTCGGGCTGCTCGCCGCCGTCGTCGCACCTCGGCTCGGCGTCCCCCGGATCACCGTGTCCGTGCCCGCCGTCGTGATCATGGTCCCCGGGGTCTCCGCCTACCGGGCGGTGTTCTACCTCTCCAACGGCGACACCACCGAGGCCCTCGCCTACGGGGTGCAGGCCGGGCTCGTCGTCATCGCGCTCGCCATGGGGCTCGCCGTGGCACGGATGCTCACCGACCGGGAGTGGGCGTTCGAGCGCTGACCGACCGGCCCGCGCGCGGGCCCGGCAGGGGTGCGCGGGGGTCGCTTTGCCCGGTGCCGGGGACGCCCGGTACTGTGGTGCAGCCTGGAGACGTCGCATAGCCAGGTCTAGTGCGCGACCCTGCTAAGGTCGTGAAGGGGCAACCCTTCCGTGGGTTCAAATCCCACCGTCTCCGCGTTCGATGTCGTCAGACATCCTCGACAGCCCGGGCCCATCAGGGTCCGGGCTGTCGCTGTTCCAGGGGTAGCCCGTCCGGGTGGGGTCGAAGGCGAGCCCGCGTTGGATCTCCCCAGCGCTGGAGCATGTGGTGATCCTGGGACAGGCGGCGTGAGGTGGGTGCGCTCTCGAGGCTAAGTGGGGGCGGGACGCCTCACGCGTCCTGCTGGTGTGCCCTCAACCCACGCCAGAGCGCGGCGATACTGGGATCCATGCTGTAGCTCGCGACCCCGCCCGGCAGCCACGTCACCTGGACTGGCCAGACGTTCTGCACGAAGCCGTTGGCGGGGTTCCGAAGGCGCATCGTCAGACCGGCGAGTTGGCCCCGAACGGCGGGCACGGTCACGGCCGCCGCCGCGGCGACCTCGGCAACGCCGACCGTGCCAGGGTCGGGTGCCGCACACAGGTCGAGCAGCGCCAGTGTCGAATCGTTGGCAAGGCCGGCGAGCCGCGCTAGAGACGCGGAGTCCCACGGGGCGCCCGGATCCGCGATGCTGGAGGTGACCGACTCGACGCGTCGGCCGATCGTGAACTCCTCGACCTCGGGTACGGGGTACAGCCGGCTGAAGGAGACGGCGGTGCTGCCGTTGACGTCGTAGGCCCGGTAACGAATCAGGGAGATGTCGACGTCCTGCTCGTTCAGCCAGACCACTGTTGCCGTCACTGAGGCGGGGAAGTCGGAAGCGATCAGCACGATCCGAGGTCGCCGGATCCCATCCGCCGTGAGCAGGTACTCCGTCTCGAGCAGCGTACGAGCTGACTCACGGTCAACCGACTCCCCATTGCGCTCGTGCCAGGCCGAGTACAGCTCGACCACGTCGTCCGGAGTCAGGCGGCTGACCATCGCGGCGTAGTTCACCGCCTGCATGTGCACGGTTGCCGGTGCGGCGTCCCGCTTGAGCTCGGCGACGACCAGCCGACCATCAGGATCCAGGCCCAGGATGTCGAGTCGATCTGCCACTCGCGCACCATCTGCCGACTGCCACCTGTCGTACTCGCTCGTCACGACGGTGGTCCCCGGACCGAGGATCTCGGGGCTGGCGAGCACCCACTCCTGAAGATGTGCCCGCTCGTGCAGCTCGAAGGACGTCAGGCTCCGGCGAGGGACTCGCGTCGCCTTTCCTGCCTCGACGGTGAAGAGGAGCTCGTCGTACATCACGCCTCCGTGGCGAGTAGCGCTGCATCGCCTGACCTTCCGGCATGCACGTTATCGCGCACCCGAATGCGGGCGGCACAGGCGTGGGCATCGAGAAGGTCGGTCTGACCGAGCGAGGGAGGCACCTGCATTCGAGGCCCGGTGACGCACGGATCGGGTGGCCTAAGCGGCAAGGGCACGTCAGTCGTCACGTGTCCTACGCACCACAGGGCGCCGGAGGGACCGCTCGCGGTTCACGATCGAGAGCGGTGCAGCCGTCGCCATCTCCAACGACTTCGACCTCGCGTTCCCGCGCGCGGGGAAGTCGGCGGAGGGGCCAGCCGAGCAAGCCAACCGGGGTGGTGAGGCAGGCAGGACTTGTCCGGGGGCGCGGCCGCCCGACAGAATGGTCGGACACCGCCCATCCCCTCTGGGGATGGGTCTTTCTTTGCCGTGACGGGCCCCCGCCCTGCACGTAGCCTGAGGTTCCTGGTGACGTGACGGCGCGGAGGAGGTGTGCGGTGGTCGACCCGCTGCTGGTGCTGCTGCACGACCTGGCCGCGTCGGTCGGCCTGCTGCTCGGCACGAGCACCCTCACCACCGTCCTGGTCCTCGTCGGTGCTACCGCGCTCGCCGCCGCCACCGCGGCGCTCGTGGCACGCGGAGCCCGCGCCCTGCTCCTGGTGGTCCCCGCCGGCGCCGTGCACCCGGTGCGCGGCGCCCGCGACGTGCTGCCGGTCGTCGCGCAGAGCGACCCCGACGCCCCCGGCCGGGTCCGGCCCCGGGCACCCGGTCTGCTCCTCGGCTGACCGCCGCCCTCCCGCCCCACCCGTACCGCCCCGCGTCCACGACGCCCGGCGGGCCGGTGCGCGCGGGCGTGCGCACGTGCGGTCAGCGGACGCGCTCCCCGCCGCCCGACCCCGAGGACTCCCCGTGGACCTGTTCGCCCTGCCCCCTGTCGCCGCCGCCCTCGACGCGGCCTCCCGCGCCCTCATGGGCCTGACCCACCTGCTCGAACCGCTCGCCGGCACCGGCGCCGCGGCGCTCGCCGTCGTGCTGGTCACTCTGCTCGTCCGTGCCGCGCTCGTCCCCGTCGGCGTCTCCCAGGCGCGCGCCGAGCGCACCCGCGCGCGCCTCGCGCCCCGGCTCGCGGAGATCCAGCGCCGCCACCGTGACGACCCCGAGCGGCTCCAGCGCGCGACCATGGCGCTGTACCGGGAGGAGGGTGCGTCCCCGTTCGCGGGGTGCCTCCCCGTGCTCGCGCAGGCCCCCGTGGTCGGGCTGATCTACGCGGTGTTCGCGCACCCGCAGGTCGCCGGGCACGGCAACGACCTGCTCGGGCAGACCCTCGCGGGCGTTCCGCTGGGCACGGGACTGCTCGGGTCGGTGACCTCGGGGACGGCCACGCCCGTCACGCTCGCGGTCATCGGCCTCGTCGTCCTCGTCGTCGCCGCCGCGGGGGAGGTCACCCGGCGTGCGGCGGCGCCAGGCGGGCGGCTCGCGGCACCGGTCGCCGCGGGCGGGGCCCCGGGGGTAGGCGGCGGGGTGGTGGGCGCCGCGAACCCGCTGGCCGCGCCCGGGATGCGGCGGGTGCTCGGGGCGCTGCAGTTCCTCACCGCGGTGATCGCGTGCGTCGTCCCGCTCGCCGCCGGGCTGTACCTGGCGGTGACGGTGTGGTGGACGTACGCGCAGCGGGTGCTGCTGCGGCGCCGGTACCCGCTGGCCTGACGCGCGGGCTTCCGGGGACGGACGCCACCCGGCCATGCGGTGTTCACGGGGTGTTCGCGCCGGGGGTGGAACCTCGGCGCGATCCCCCACCCCGCGTGAGAGGCCTTCCGTGCGTACCTGGCGAACCACCGCGGCCGCCGCCGCGACCCTCCTGCTCACCTCGGCGCTCCCCGTCGCCGCGGCCGCCACCGCCGTCGCGGCGCCGCCCGTCTCCGGCACCGTCGCCATCAACGAGGTCGACGTCGCCGAGGACTGGGTCGAGCTCGTCAACACCGGCGCGGAGGCGGTCGACGTCTCCGGCTTCGTGCTGAAGGACGACAAGGACGAGCGGACCCTCGCCCTGCCCGCGGGCACCCTGCTCGCGCCGGGCGCGTACCTGGTCGTGCCCACGAACACCGACGGCGACCCCGCGGGCTTCGGCCTCGGCAAGGCCGACACCGCCCGGTTGTTCGCCGCCGACGGCAGCACGCTGCTGGACGCGTACGCGTGGACCCAGGAGCCCGCGACGAGCTGGGGCCGCTGCGCCGACGGCACGGGCGAGTTCGTCGCGCAGCCCGTGACCACGCCCGGCGCCGCGAACCGCTGCGCGGTCACCGGCGCCGAGGCCGTCGTCATCAACGAGGTCGAGTCCGACGGCGACGCCGTCGACTGGATCGAGCTCGTCAACACCTCCACCGTCCCGGCGGACCTGTCCGGCTACGTGCTGAAGGACAACAAGGAGACGCCGAGCATCACGCTCGCGCCCGGCACGACGATCCCGGCGGGCGGTTTCCTCGCCGTCGACACGTCGACGACCTTCGGGCTCGGCGGGGAGGACAGCGCGCGCCTGGTCGACCCGGACGGCGCCGTCGTGGACGCGTACTCCTGGACTGCGCACGCCACCACCACCTACGGCCGCTGCGCCGACGGCGTCGGCGAGTTCACCACCACCGCCGTGCCCACCAAGGGCGCCGCGAACGACTGCGCGCCGCCGGCCGCCGCCGGTGACCTGGTGATCAACGAGGTCGAGTCCAACGGTGACGACACCGACTGGATCGAGCTCATGAACACCGGCGAGACCGCCGTCGACCTCAGCGGCTACTACATCCGCGACAACGACGACGGCCGCACCGACCGGGTCGCCGCGGGCACGGTCATCGAGCCGGGCGCCCTGCTCGTGCTGGAGGGCGAGACCGCCACCGACCCCGACTTCACGTTCGGGCTGGGCGGCGCCGACTCCGCCCGGATCTTCCTCCCGGACGGCGTCACGCTCGTCGCCGAGTACTCCTGGACCACCCACGCGACCGTGACCTACGGGCGCTGCCCCGACGGGACCGGCGAGTTCACCACCACCAGCGTCTCCACCAAGGGCACCCCGAACGACTGCCGCGTCCCGGTGCGGATCAACGAGGTCGAGTCCAGCGGCGGCACCCCCGGCGACTGGGTCGAGCTCGTGAACGTCGGGGCGCAGGACGTCGACCTGTCCGGCTACCTGTTCGCCGACTCCGACGACTCCCACCGGTACCCGGTCCCGGCGGGCACCACCCTCGCCGCCGGCGCGTACCTGGTGCTGGACGAGGCGGACTTCGGCTTCGGGCTCGGCGGCGGCGACAGCGCCCGCCTGCTCACCCCCGACGGCCTCACGGTCGTGGACGAGTACACCTGGACGGCGCACGCCGCCACGACCTACGGCCGCTGCCCCGACGGCACCGGTGAGTTCGCCACCACGACCACGCCGACCAAGGGCGCCCGCAACGAGTGCGAGGGCATCGTCACGCCCCAGGTCTGGCCGGGTGGCGCGGACGTCCGCACGCTCGACGCCGAGGGCACCTACGCCGGTGACATGAGCGGCATCGACTACGAGCCCTCCGGCACCAGCGCGCCCGGCACCCTCTGGGCCGTGCAGAACGGCGACGGCCTGCTCTACCGGATCGTCCCCGACGGCCAGGGCGGCTGGGCGCCCGACACCACGCGCGGCTGGGCGGCCGGCAAGACCCTCGCCTACCCGGCCGGCACCGGCCAGACCGGCTCGGTCGTGGACGCCGAGGGCGTGACCCTCGTGGGCGACGACCCCGCGAACGGCGTGTACGTGTCGTCCGAGCGTGACGGCGGAGCGGCCAGCGGCGTCAGCCGCCCTTCCGTCCTGCGCTACGACGTGACCGGGACCGCCACCACCCTCACCGCCACCCGCGAGTGGAACCTGGCCGCGGACTTCCCCGGCCTCGGGGCCAACTCCGGGCTGGAGGGCATCACCTGGGTGCCGGACTCCTTCCTGGTCGCGCACGGCTTCGCCGACGCCACCACGGGGAGCGCCTACCAGCCCTCCCGGTACCCGGGTCACGGCTCCGGCCTGTTCTTCGTCGGCGTCGAGGGCACCGCGTCCGTGTACGCGTACGCGCTGATGGACGACGGCGGGTTCACCAGGGTCGCCACCATCGAGACGGACTTCGCGCTCGTGGCCGACGTGCAGTTCGACGCCGACCGCGCCGCGCTGTGGATCGTCTGCGACGAGGCGTGCGACGGCCGGATCGCGCTCGCCTCGATCGGCGACGACGGCGCCTTCACCACCACCGCCGTCTACGACCGCCCCGCGGGCGCGGCCAACTACGCGAACGAGGGCTTCGCCGTCGCCCCGCAGGCCGAGTGCGTCGACGGGTCCGTGGCGACGTTCTACGTGGACGACGCCGCCACCGACGGGCACTCGCTGCGCGGCGGCACGCTCGACTGCACGCCGACCGACCCGGGCACGGACCCCGGCACCGACCCGGGTACCGACCCCGGGACGGGCCCGGGCACCGGCCCCGGGGCAGGGCCGGGCGAGCCGGGCACCACGCCCGGCGCCGGCACCCCCGCCCCGGTCGCGGACGACGCGATGACCGACGCCACCCGCGGCGGCGTCTCCGCGCCCGCCACGGCGGCACCCGGTGCGACCATCGCGATCTTCGTCGGCACCGAGCACGCCGGCGAGACCGTCGACGTGTGGCTGCACTCCGCGCCGGTCTATCTGGGTCGCCACCAGGTCGGCGCCGACGGGTACGTCCGGGTCACGCTTCCGGCCGACGTCGCGGCGGGCGCCCACCGGATCGCCGTGGTCGCCGAGGACGGGACGCTCCTCGGGTGGGACGACCTCCGGGTCACCGGGACCGGGACGCGCCTCGCCACGACCGGCGCGGAGCCTGGCACGGCCGTGGCCGCGGGGATCGCCCTGCTGCTCGTGGGCGCGGCGCTCGTCGCCGTGCGCCGGGTGCGGCGCCCGGCGGCCTGACCAACCGACCGCACGGCCCCGCCCCGGGTCCCCGGGGCGGGGCCGTGTCGCGCGCGGTCAGAACCGTCCGCCGCCCCCGCGGGACCCGCCGCTGCTGCTGGACCCGCCGCCACCCGAGCCACCGCCGCGGGACCCGCCCGAGGAGCCGCTGGTCCAGGTCCAGCGGACGGCGCGTCGGTCCGCGCCGTTCACCGTGTCGAACCCGGCGGCGCGCAGCCCGGCAGTGTCCTGGTTCCGCGTCGCCTGGAAGTCCGCCTGCTCCGCCCGGTCCGCCGCCTGCCGCAGCACCGCCATCGCCCCCAGCGGGTCGACGGACGCCAGCGCCGCACCCTCGCCCGCGAGCCGCTCGGCCTCCGACAGCCGGGTCCGCGCCGCGACGCCCA
Organism: Cellulomonas triticagri; assembly: GCF_003696205.1. Lineage (GTDB taxonomy): Bacteria > Actinomycetota > Actinomycetes > Actinomycetales > Cellulomonadaceae > Cellulomonas > Cellulomonas triticagri. The sequence continues at coordinate 24,224 of NZ_RFFI01000027.1, read as the reverse complement.
CCGCGGAGCCGCCCGCCTCGATCCGGGCGCGGGCCCGCGCGACCAACCGGTCCACGTCCCCCAGGGCGCCCGGGAGCCGCTCGACCGCGAGCCGCAGCGCGACCTCCGGCGCCCGGGCGGGCTCGAGCGCCCGGTCCAGGTCCCGCTCCGCCGCCCGCAGCGCCTCCAGCACCGCCAGCGGGTCCCGACGGACGTCGTCGGTGCGCGCCCGCTCCAGCGCCGCCCGGGCCGCCGACGCGGCCGTCCGCACGTCCTCGCCCTCCGCGGCCAGCCGGGCGACGTCCGCCAGGTCCTCGTCCAGCGCCGTGATCGCGAGCACGACCGCCCCCGGTGCCGCCGCCAGATCCGCCGCCCGCCGGTCCAGTCCGTCCAGCACGGACGCCCCGCGTGCGAGGGCGGCGTGCGCCTCCCGGGCGAGCACGACCGCGCGGCCCCGCTGGTCCTCCAGCGCCGCCAGCCCCGCCGACACGTGCTCGACGGCCAGCGCGGCCGCCGCCCGCGCCTGCGCGACCGCCCCCGGGACGTCGGCCGTCGCCGAGGGCGCGTACTGCTGCCGCACCACCACCCACGACCGGTCCGCCGCCTCCACCCGCAGCGACAGCGCGTGCGCGGCCGTCCGGGCGTCCGCGAGGTCCTGCGGTGCGCGGGCGTGCGCCTCCCGGTGCCGCCCCGCCGCCGCCTCCTGCGCGCTGATCAGCGCCTCGACCCGCTCGCACGCGCGCAGCACCGCCTCCGCGACCTCCCGGCGCCGTGCCGCCGGCTCGTGCTCGTCGTCGTCCAGCACCTGCCGCAGCCGGAACCCCTCCGCCAGCACCTCCCGGGATCGGGCGAGCGCCTCCGTGAACGGCGCCACCGTCACCGGGCCGAACTGCGCCTCGGCGAACGCGTGCTCCTGCACGCCCCGGGCCACCGCCTCGTCCGCCGCGACCAGCGCCAGCGCCGACCGGTCCTCCAGCGCCGCGAGGTCCGCGGCCGCCTGCTTCGCCCGCCTGCGCCGACGCACCAGCCAGATCGTCAGGGGGATCCACACCGGCGACGCGAACGTCAGGCCGGTCCCGACGAGGACCGCCGCCACCACCGCGAAGTCCGCCCACGACCCCGACGCCGGGGGATCGGCGTACCCGGCGGCCGCCGCGACCGCCGCACCCGCCCAGTCCCCGTCCCGCAGCGCCGGTTCGATCCGCTCCTGCTCGACCGTCGCGAGCTGCCCGTCCGTCAGCGCGTTGTCGCCCTGCACCCGCACCTGGTACCGGCGCGCGTCCACCGCCACGGCCAGGAGCACGTCGTCCCGCCCCAGCCCCGAGGCCGACGCCGTCGCGTCCGCCCAGTCCCGGTTGTCCCAGCCGTCGAAGTCGTCCACGTAGACGACGAACAGCTCGAAAGGCGACGAGTCCGCGAGGTCGTCCAGCGCCGCCGCGACCTCCGCCTCCTCGGCGGGGGTCAGGGCGTCGACCAGGTCCGTCACCGGGCCGGGCAGGTTCAGGGGTGGCTCGGCCGCCGCCGGGCCCGCGGTTGCCAGCAGCCCGGCCGCTGCCACCACCAGTGCGACCGCCGTGGTCACCCAGGGGCGCCGGGCAGGGTGGGCGGAGGGGTGCATGCGGGCTCCGGGGGAGTCGGGACGGAGCCGGCACGGACGACCGGCGGCGCCAGTCTGCCGCCGAGCCGGGCCCGGCGGTGGCGGACGGGTTCCCCGGGCCGGGATGTCACCCGCGCGGTCGCGGGCCGACCGGGTACCGGCCGCCGGGCCACCCTGCCCTCAGAGGTCCAGGCGCATGACCGCCCGGCGCTGCGTCGGGCGGGACACCTCCACCAGCCCGGCCGCCGCGAACGTCGGCACCGTGCCCACGTGCAGCTCCTCGTCGATCACCCGCGTCGTCGTGATCGGGTACGCCTCCACCGCGCGCCCACCCGCCGCCCGCACGTGCTCGACGGCCGCGGCCGCCAGCACCCGGCTGATGCCCCGCCGGCGGAACCCCGCCCGGACGAACAGGCACGTCACCGCCCACACCGACCGGTCCGCACGGTCCTCGTCCCGGCCGTCCCACGGCACCCGGAACACCCGCACCAGCCCGTCGTGATCCGCGCGCGGGGCCACCGCGCACCAGCCCACCGGCTCGTCCCCGAGGTACGCCACCAGCCCCGACGTCGACCCCGAGCCCGAACCCGCGTCGGTCTGCGCGCGCAGCCGCTCCGCCCGCACCTCGACCGGCACCGCCGCGAAGGACTCCCCGGGCGGCAGGCGGTACCGCTGGCACTGGCAACGGTGACCCGCACCGCGCGTGCCCAGGACCCGCTGCAGGTCCTCGAACGGGACCTCGTCCGCGGGACGCACCTGGACCGGTGGGGAGACGTCGTCCACGGGGCCACGGTAGGCCCGGGGACCGGCGGCCGGCGGGTGTGACGCGGGCGACGCCGGATCGAGTTTGGGCTCAGGCGCTGCGGCCTGTACTCTCTTCAACGGCCCTTCCGGGGCCGATGCGCCCGTAGCTCAATGGATAGAGCATCTGACTACGGATCAGAAGGTTGGGGGTTCGAGTCCCTCCGGGCGCACACCGCAGGCGAAGGCCCGGCACCGATGGTGCTGGGCCTTCGTCATACGCGGCTAGAGTCGCGCGCCCTGCTCGCACGACGCAGGTCGCCACAAACGTTACTGCAAATGTCACCTCAAATGTCACCGCTCGTGGTTACCTTTGGTCCATGGACCACGAGCTGGCCGACCTCCTGCACGAGCTGCGATCCAACGACGGCGACACCGCCGACGTCGAGGTGAAGTCGGCGGCGGGTGGGCTCTCACCCGACCTCACGGGGACGATCTGTGCACTCGCGAACCTGCCCGGCGGCGGACGCATCGTCCTGGGGCTCGACGAGCACGCGGGCTTCGCGCCGAGCGGCCTGGGCGATCCGCAGGCGCTCAAGCAGGGGCTGGCAGGGAAGGCGCGTGCACTCCATCCGCCGCTGACCCTGACGTTCCGTCAGGTCGAGCTCGATGGGCACCCGGTGGTCATCGCGCGTGTCCCGGAGTGCCCGCCCTCGGCGAAGCCGGCCCGGGTCGCGGCGACGGGTGAGGCGTGGCTGCGGAGCTGGGACGGCGACCACCGCATGTCCGAGGTCGAGGCGCAGGGGTTCTTGCGGCAGCGGGAGCAGCCGCACGCCGACCGGGCGACCGTTCCCGGCGCGACGGTCGATGATCTCGACCCCGACCTCCTGGCGATCTGGCATCGCACGGTCGTCGAGCGTGACCCGTCGGGCCTGGGGCGGTTCGGTGGCGCCGAGAGGCTCGTCCGTGCCGGCATCCTGTCGAAGGACGGCGCGGTCACGACGGCCGGCCTGCTGACGCTGGGCGTGCACCCCCAGCAGTTCTTCGAGCGGTTCGTCGTCAACCTGGCAGTCGTGGACCAGCCCGGTGTCCGTGCGTCGATGACCCGGACGGTGACGGGCCCGATCCCTGCGATGCTCGAGCAGTCGGTCGAGTGGGCGCGGATGGCGTTCCCCCAGCACGTGGCCGGTGACGACGACGGCGCTGTCCGGGACCGGTGGGCGTACCCCCTGGAGGCGTTCCGGGAGCTCATCTCCAACGCGCTCGTGCACCGCGACCTCGAGGACTGGTCCCGCGGGCGCGCGATCGAGGTCCGCCTGCTGTCGGACCGGCTCGTGGTCACGAACCCGGGTGGGCTGTACGGGTTGACGGTGGATCGTCTCGGGCAGCCCGACGCGACGTCGTCGCGCAACGGCAGGCTCGTCGAGATCTGCCGCTACGCCCGGACGGCGACCGACGCCCGTGTCGTCGAGCTCCTGGCCACGGGGATCTCCACGGTCCGGCGCACCGCGTCCGCTGCGGGGCTGCCCGAACCCGAGTTCCAGGACAGGGGTATCGCGTTCACCGCGATCCTCAGATCGGCCCCGCCCGAGGTCCAGGTGACGTCGGACGTCGTCGTTCCGCGCCGCCCGACGGCGGCGGAGCAGGTGGTGCTCGATGCTCTCCGGGAGGGGCCGGCGACGATCCACGATCTCGTGGAGGCCACGGGCAAGGGCGCTCCGGCTCTTCGTAAGACCCTGCGGGCGCTGCGTGCGCGCGGACGCGTCACCCAGGTCGGCGGGCAGGGCAGGGGCACGACGTACCACCTGCCGTAGGCAGAGGTCCGCGGGGCGCTGGCGGTACCGGCCACCGCCCCCGCGACTACGGATCACAAGGTTGGGGGTCGAGTCCCTCCGGGCGCACCCAACAGGCGAAGGCCCAGCACCGAGACGGTGCCGGGCCTTCGTCGTCCCGCCAGGACCGGCGCTCTCGCAGGCCAGGTGAACTCCCGAGGAACATCCTGGCGAACTGGCCGCGGCGCTTCCCCGATCTGCCTAGCGTGACGACGTCCGGTCGGCAAGGGAGAAGCGTTGGTGGTCGACGCGCGGGGACGAGCGGTGCTGGCACGGCAGGACGTCGAGAGGCAGTCCCCGGCGCGCGCGTTCGTGGTGCGGGTGCGGGTGCGTTCCGCGGGTGCGCCGTGAGGGAGCGGGTCCAGGTGTCCCCGACTGCCACGACCGCGTACCGGGTGATCCCTGCGGTGCTGGCGTGCGCCGTCCTGGCGAACTCCGCGATGGTGCCCCTGATGCCCTACCTGCTGGCCACCCGGTTCGGGTGGGAGCTGTGGCAGGTCGGGCTGTACTCGTTGGCGGTCACGGTGACCACGATCCTGCTGAACCGGCGGGCGTCCGCCCTGGTCGACCGGGGGACGTCCGGGGTGCTGCTGTGCGCGGTCGGCGGTGCGGCCCAGGTGGTGGCCGGTGTCGCCGCCGTCGCCGCGCTGTCGCACGTGGGGTTCCTGCTGCTGGTCGTCCCGGCGCTCGCGGCGGGTGGGGCGACCGTGCCGGTGTTCTACGCGATGGGGCGCACGGCGGTCGTCGCTGCCGGGCGGGACGCGACCCGGTTCAACTCGGTGCTGCGGGTCGCGACGTCGGCCGGGTGGGTGCTCGGTCCTGCCGCCTCGTTCGCGCTGCTCGGCTCGACCGGCGCGCAGACGGCTCTGTGGGCGGTCAGCGCCGCGGCACTGGCGGCCCTGGTGGTGCTCCTGCTCGTCCGACGCCGGGTCGAGGCCGTCCGGGCCGGCGCCACCGGGCAGGTGCCGGGCGCCGTCGAGCGACCTGCGCGGCCGGACGAGGCGGTGCGTCGCCGGGTGCGGTCCGCGGTGACGCTGGTGTTCCTGCTGTCGTTCGCGCACATCGCGACGACCACGTCGTTGCCGTTGCTGCTGGTCGAGCACGCGTCGGTTCCCGAGCGCGCGACCGGGGCGGTCGTCGCGATGAAGGCGTTCGTCGAGATGGCCGCGATCCTGCTCGCACCCTGGGTCCTCGCTCGGGTCAGCCCGCGCATGACGGTGCTCGGGTGCGCGGTCGTCGCCGTCCTGGCGTACGTGACCTACCTGCTCGCCGACGGGTGGGGTCTGGCTATCGCCGCGAGCGTCCTGGAGGGCGGCTACTACGGGTTGTTCGCCGCGGTCGGTCTGACCTGGGTGCAGTCGCTGAGCCCCGATCGGGTGGGCTGGACGACCGGTGCGTCCATGTCGGGCATCTACACCGGGGTGCTGCTCGCCTCACCGATCAGCGGGCTGGTCGCCTCCGCCTGGCTCCCCGGGATCACCGTCCTGTCGATGGCGGCTGCGGGTGCAGCCGCGATCGTCGCGGCGACGGCGACCGCCGGGCGGAGTCCGGCTCATCCGCGGTACACCGGCCAGGTGGCACCGACGAGGTAGCAGCAGGCGACCGCGAGGGCGGTGACTGCCAGGACCGCGGCGTCTCTCGGTCCGAACCTCAGCGACCCGATGCGGATGGCTCGTCCGCGGGGGTCGATGGTCGCGAAGGTGAACCCGCGGGCCTCGAGCGCCTCGACGGTGGTCCGGACGGACTTCGCGGTGTTGAGGAAGATCGGGTAGAACGCCCGGATCGTGATGAGCACCCAGTGGACCAGGGCCCGCCATCCCAGCAGGCCACGGCCCGCGGGTGGGGCCTGGCGGAGGCGGTAGCCCTCGACGACGGTGGCGAACTCCTCGACGAGGATCGGCATCATCCGGTACCCGTAGGACACCGCGAACGCGACGGCGGGCGGGAACCGCAGCGCGAGCAGCGCGTCGGAGAGCTTCTCGGGGTCGAGGGACACGAACGCCGCGAGGCTGGCCAGCGACAGCACGCCGAGCTTGGCGGTGACCTCGAGGAGGGCGACGACGGTGGTGAGGTCGCCGCCGAACAGGGTCGCGGCCAGCGCGAGGTAGATCAGCTCGAAGCCGAGCCCGATCACGAACAGACCCAGGACCAGCGGTCCGACCCGGGCGAGCGCGACCGCGACCGCCCCGAGCACGAACAGCGCTGCCAGGGTGGTGAGGTTGTGCGTGAGCCACGGGGCGACGGCCATCAGCAGGTACCAGCCGATGACGGCACGGGGGTCCATCGCGGCGAACAGGCCGCCGCGGGTGGAGTAGGCGGTGCGGATCAGCTCGAGCTTGATCCACTCGACGGACAGCACGTCGTGCTGCGTGCGCAGGCTCACGTCAGGGCTCCCAGCGGGGCGGGCGCGTAGTGCGCGGCGAACTCCTCGACGGTCAGGGGCAGGGGGTCGAGGCCGAGCTCCAGGCCGAGCTGGGTGATCTGCGGCGGCACCAGGTGCGCCGGTGCGAGCACGTCGGGCTCGGCGAACAGCACGCGCGGGGTCGTGTCGGCGACCACCCGTCCGCCGTCGAGCACGAGCACCCGGGTCGCCCACTCCGCGACGAGGTGCATGTCGTGGGTGGCGACGACGGTGCACGCGATGTCCTCGGCGAGGTCGGCCAGCATCGCGATGACGTCGTCGCGGCTGCTGACGTCCAGGCTCGCGGTGGGCTCGTCGAGCAACAGCAGCGCGGGGCGCATCGCCAGTCCGATCGCCAGGGTGGCGCGGCGCTGCTGCCCGCCGGACAGGGTGCGCCCGTCCCGGTCCGCGTGCTCGGTGAGCCGCACCCGGTCGAGGATCCGGTCGACCAAGGCGTCGACGTCGGGCACGTGCCGTCCGGCGGGGAACAGGGCGACGTCCTCGCGCACCGACGCCTTGAGGAACATCCGCTCGGGCTGCTGGGCGAGGTAGGCCGCCCGCTCGGAGAGTCGTCCGGCCCGCTGCGTGCGGGTGTCGACGCCGTCCAGCTCGACGGTGCCGACGCGGGGGACGTGGATCCCCGCGAGCAGCCGCATGAGGGTGGTCTTGCCCGCGCCGTTGCCGCCGACGAGCGCGACGCGGTCACCCTCGCGGAGCGTCACCGACAGGTCGTCGATGACGGGCCGCAGCCCGCCGCCGACGTCACGGAACCCGTGCCCCACCTCGCGTGCCACCGCGACGGCCCGGCGGTCCGGCTCGCGCGCGGGGTCGTCCGGCACGTCGGCACGGGGTGCGGCCCGGCGTACGACGCCCCCGTCCTGGTCGGCGCGGACCAGCGTGGCGGCGTCGGCCACCGACAGCGGCACGCCTGTCACCCCGATCCGGCGCAGTCCGTCGACGACCTGCGGCGCGGGGATGCCGTGCCGGGCGAGCTCGCCCGCCCGGCCCAGGGCCTGCGCGGTGGGCAGGTGCCACACCGGCGCGCCGTCGCTCATCAGCAGCACGGACCGCGCGTACCGGGCCACGAACTCGGCGTGGTGCTCGATCGTCACGACCGTGATCCCGTGGTCCCGGTTCAGGTCCGTGAGCCGCTCGTAGATCTCCACGGCGGCCGCGGGGTCGAGCTCGGCGACGGGCTCGTCCACGACCACGACCTCCGGGCGCAGCGCGAGGACGGACGCCAGCGCGACCAGGTGGGCCTGGCCGCCGGACAGCTGCCACACGAACCGGTCGGCGAGGTGCTCGATGCCGACCATCCGCAGCGCCTCCGCCGTGCGCTCGGCGTGGTCCGCCAGGCCGAAGTTGACCGGCCCGAACGCGACCTCGTCGCGCACTGTCGGACGTACGAGCTGGTTCTGGAAGTCCTGGTAGACGTACCCGACGACGCTGGACAGCTCGGCGACGGACGACTCCCAGGTGTCGACACCGCCCACGCGCACCTCTCCGGCGAACTCGCCCGACCAGTAGTGCGGGACCAGCCCGTTGAACGTCTTGCACAGCGTCGTCTTGCCCGAGCCGTTGCCGCCGACCACGGCGACGAAGTCGCCGCGCTCGATGCGCACGTCGACGTCGCGCAGCGTGTCGGACCCGGCCCCCGGGTAGCGGAAGCTCAGCGCGGTCGCCTCGATGACCGGTCCGGCCGGCGGAATCCCGCCGCTCATCGGTCGGCGCGGCGACGCCGCCACACGGAGAACAGGATCGCCGCGAGGGCCAGCACGACGACCAGCGCGCCCACGCTGACCCACAGGAAGGTGTCGCCGTACTGCCCGCGGAAGTCCGCCTCGACGGACCCGATCGAGACGTCCCACGCCTCCAGGAAGGCGAACACGAACGACAGCAGGGACGCGAGCACCGCCACGACGACGAACCAGCCCGCCCACGGCACGGTCCCCGGGCGCGGCTCGCCCGGGACCCGGGGACGCATACCGAGCAGTGGCTCGATGCGGCCGTGCAGGGCCGGGATCAGCCACATCGCGGGCAGCGCGCCGAACAGGATGCCCGAGATCACCAGGTCGATGCCGAACCCGACACCTTCCAGCAGCAGGATCGACTGCGGCAGCCCCTGGACGTACTCCGCGTCCTCGACGCCCACCCAGACCTTGGCGAGGTCGACGACCGCCGACAGGAACTTGTCGATGCCGACGATCAGCAGCGCGCCGAGCCAGATCTGCGGGCGGCTGCGCGGGTTGCGGACCACCGAGCCCGCGACGTAGATCGCCAGGAACATCTGGATGAAGCCCTCGAGCTCGGACAGCCCCGAGAAGTCGCCCATGAGCAGGTCGGTGAACACGATCTCGCCGAGCGGGGCACCGAGGGCGGCCCAGAACGGGTTGAGCAGCGCCGCGAGGGTCAGCGGGACGAACACGAAGTAGGCGACCGACAGGTCGACGGGGCCGATTGTCACGTCGGGGATGATCTCGAGCAGGATGTTCGCGAGGCCGAAGAGCGCCATCGAGAGCACGAACACCATGAGGTTCTGCGGCGTCGACGTCCGGGCGGAGCCGATGCCGCGCAGGGCGCCGCGGCGCTCCGGGGCCTGGGTGGTGGACATGAGGTGGCCTTCCTGGGTGCGTTCGGGGAGACGGGGCAGGTCAGGGCACGAGCACGGGGCTCGCGGGCTGGAGCAGGGCGAGCAGGTCGCCCGGGGTGTCGACGGCGGCCGTCGCGAGGCCGCTCGAGACGGCGGCGTCGAGGTCGGGGTCGGGGGTGGAGCCGCCGCGCACGAGGACCCGGTGGGCGACCCCTGCGGCGAGAGCGGCCGCGGCGTCGTTCTGCGGCTTGTCGCCGAGGAACCACGTCCGCGCCGGGTCGGCTGCGGCGATCGTGAGCGCCTCGCGCACGATCGCGGGGTCCGGCTTGCGCACACCGACCTCGTCGGAGCACACGAACGCCGCGACCAGGTCGGTGAGCCCGTGCTCGGCGCACTCCGCGCGCACGGCCCGCCCGCTGACGGTGTTGGACACCACCACGACCGGCACCTGCTGCGCGCGGCAGTGCTCCAGCAGGTCCCGGACACCCGCCCGCAGCGTCCGGCGGGACTTCGCGCGCCCGTAGCGGGCCATGACGTCGTGCGCCTCCGCGCCGAGGACGGTCCGGCGGCGCTCGCTGAGCGTCGCTCCGAACCAGTCCCGCCAGAACACCACGGGATCGGCCTCGGGCAGCCGGTCGCCGCCCGCGGCGAACGCCCGGACGGCGTCGTCCTTCCAGGCGCGGTGGCGGCGCCGGGCGTCGGCGACCAGGCCGAGGACAGTGTCGGCGTCCAGGTCCGGACCCGGCTCGCGGAGCAGGCCGGCGAGCCAGCCGGCGAACGCGCGCAGCAGGTCCGGGTCGTCGCGCGAGTCGGAGATCACGCCGCCGTGGTCGATCAGCAGCGCGGGTCGGGTCGGCCGCGACTCGGGCGCGGTCGGGATCGGGCTGGGTGCGGGCGGGGCGGCGAGCGCCGACCGCAGCGCGGCGGCCAGGCCCTCGGGAGTGTCGAACACGGCGTCGGCCTGCTCGGCCACGGCGAACGGCGGCTGGTCGGTGTGGTGGCTGCGGGTGAGCACCACCGCGCCGACGCCAGCGCGGCGCCCGGCGACGACGTCGCGGTCCTGGGTGTCCCCGACGTACCAGCAGCGACCGGGTGCGGTGCCCAGCGCCCGCGCGGCCATCTCGATGATGCCCGGGTGCGGCTTGCGGATGCCGACCTCGTCCGAGTAGCACTGCACCGCGAACCGCCCGGCCAGTCCGTGCGCGGCGAGCACCTGCCGGTGGCTGCGCCCGGAGTGCGCGTTGGAGACGATGCCGAGCGGGATCCCGTGGGCGTCCGCGAGGTCGAGCAGGTCCCGGATACCCGGGCGGACCCGGTGCTCGGACAGCGTCGTGGTCAGGGCGAGCAGCACGTCGGACGCCTCCGCGACCAGCAGCGCGCGAGCGGCGGGCTCCAGATCGGGGAACAGGAAGTCCCCGACGATCTCCCGCGGCGCCATCTCGACGGGCTGCAGGCGGCGGCTCTGCGCGTGCTTCCAGTGCTTGAGCGCCGTCAGCCCCGCGTCCAGGGAACCGCGCACCCGGTCCACAGCCACGTCCAGGTCGCCGCGCGCCAGGCGCGCGGCCAGGTCCCGAGCCAACCGGTCGCGCCCGTCGGGCACCTTCGCGGTCTCGAACACCACCCCGCCGAAGTCGAGGAGCAACGCGCCTGGAACGTTCCGGACGGCCGGTGCGAGGAAGTCGTCGTCAGTGGTCACGAGCAGCGACGCTAGGGGCGGCGGGTGGCCGCGGGGCCGCGAGCGGGTGAACAGATCCGGAACGTTCCAGACAAGGTCGCTCGGCATGCCCGGGCAGATCCCGTACCGGGTGGTAGAAACGACCCGATGTCCCGCACCAGCCCTCGCCGCCCCACGATCATCGACGTCGCGCACGCGGCCGGCGTGTCGAAGTCGCTCGTCTCCGCGGCCCTACGCGGCGACCCGGGCGTCAGCGCCGAGAGCCGGCGGCGCGTCGGCGAGGTCGCGGCGGCGCTCGGGTACCGGACGAACGGGTGGGCGCAGCGGCTCGTCAGCGGCCGCAGCGCCCTCGTCGGCGTGCTGCTCACCGACCTGCGCAACGCCTACCACACCGACATCGTCAACGGCATCGAGGACGCGGCCGAGGAAGCCGCCTACGACGTCATCCTCAGCCACGGGCGCCGCGACCCCGATCTCCTGCGCCGCCGGCTCGCCGATCTGGTCGAGCTCGGCGTCGACGCCGTCATCGCCGTGACCGCGCACCTCGACGAGCCCGATCTGCGGCAGGCGGCCGCGCGGGTGCCGCTGGTGGTGGTCGGGCGCCCGGCGCGCGTGCCGGACGGGGCGGGGTGGGTGTCCAACGACGACGAGACCGGGGCCCGCCTCGCGGTGCAGCACCTCGCCGACGCGGGGCACACCCGCATCGCGTTCCTCGCCGCCTCCGACCGCCCCGCCGCCCGAGCGCGTCGCGACGCCTACCGCGCGGCCGCCCCCGGGCGCCCGCGCGAGTTCGACGCACGCACGGGAGGCATCGCCGACCTGCTCACCGCGACCGGGCTCCCCGACGGCCCCACAGCGGTGTTCGCCGCCAACGACCGGCTCGCCGCCGAGGTCCTCGCCCGCGCCGCCGACCACGGTGTCCGCGTCCCCGAGGACCTCGCCGTCGTGGGCTACGACAACACCGACCTGGCCGGACTCGTCCGGCCCGCGCTCACCAGCGTCGACCAGCCCCGGGCGGCGATGGGTCGCGCCGCGATGGCGCAGGCGCTGACCCTGCTCGGCGGGGCTGCCACCGCGCACGAGGTCGCCGTGCCCACGCTCGTGATCAGAGCCTCGTCCGTCCCGGCCACGCCCTGACTCCTGACCGGCCCATCTCATCATCGTGATGGAACTGTGACCGCTGGTTGACCGACCGCGTCATCACACGGATCCAGCCGGGGCTCGCGCCAGGCCGAGCGCTCGTTCGCAGGGCGATTCGTGACGGTCGATTGGTTCGTCCTTGAATCATCTGCTTGTCTGGACGCGGCCACCCAGCCACAGCACTGGACGCGAGCCCGGGGTGCTGACCGCCCCGGGTGCGTACGGTCGGCGAGGATACGACGGCGCTCTCGGAGCCGCCGCCGCGCGAGGTAATCGCGCGCACGCCACCCGTCCGGGCTGAGCCCCGTCCGCACCCGCGGACCCTCAACCCGACGTCGCCTCCGCGCGACCAGATTGGATGACGCCCCGATGCGCTCGACCGCCCGGATCCTCGCCACGGCAGCCGCCGCGGCCCTCGCACTGACGGCCTGCTCCTCCTCGGACGGTCCGGCGGCGGAGGCGCCCAACGGCGACCGGTCGGAGATCACGATCGCCGCGGTGTCGGGGTGGGACGACGTCGTCGCGTCGAGCGTCCTGTGGCAGTCCGTGCTGAACGAGCAGGGCTACGACGTCTCCGTCGAGTACGTCGACATCGCCACGGCGTTCGTCGGGCTGTCCGCCGGGGACTACGACCTGTACCTCGGGTCGTGGCTGCCGCAGACGCACGGCGAGTACATCGAGGAGTACGGCGACGACCTCGAGGAGATCGGGGTGTGGAACGACCAGGCGCAGAACACCATCGCGGTGAACGCGGACGCCCCGGTCGACTCGCTGGCGGAGCTCGCGGAGAACGCGGCGGCGTTCGACAACCGCATCGTCGGCATCGAGGCCGGTGCGGGCATCACCCGTCTCACCGAGGAGGCGGTCATCCCGGGCTACGGGCTGGAGGACATGGAGTTCGTCACGTCGTCCACGCCCGCGATGCTCGCGGAGCTGCAGGGCGCGATCGACGCGGGCGAGAACATCGCGGTGACCCTGTGGCAGCCGCACTGGATCTACAGCGAGCTCGACCTGAAGAACCTCGAGGACCCGGACAGCGCCCTGGGCGAGGCCGAGAGCATCACGATGTTCTCGCGGACCGGGTTCGCCGACGACGCCCCGGTGGCGCGTGGCTGGCTCGCGGACTTCGAGATGGACCTCCACCAGCTCGCCGGTCTGCAGAGCGCGCTGCAGCCCGGTGCCGAGACGGGCGAGTACGACGACCTGATCGCCGGCTGGATCGACGAGAACCGCGCGTGGGTCGACGGGCTGACGGCCTGATCCGGTGACCGTGAGCAGCGCAGACCCCACCCCGGGGTACACGCTCTGACCCCTGCGTCGCGACGTCACGACCCGGTCCCGGTCGGTCGTCGCGCGGCGCCTGACGGCGCGTCGTGGCTTTCACCCGTGCGCACTCCCACGCCCCGGCGGCACGATGGTGCTCGGCGCCGGAGGGGGTGGGGCCAGTGGCACGCGTGCGCGTGGTCACCTGGGACGGTGGCGGCAACGTCGGTCCGGCGGTCCTGCTCGCGCGCGAGCTGCGTCGCCGCGGTGACGCGGTGCGGTTCCTGGGCCAGCCGCAGCAGCGGCGGGCCCTGGAGCGCGAGGGGTTCGCGTTCGCCGGGTTCCGTCGCTCGGGTCCGTGGACGGCGACCGGCGCGCGTGGTCCGGTCCGCGAGGCGGTCGGGTTCCTGCGGCTGCTGCTGGGCCGCGGGCTCGGCCGGGACCTGGTGCGGGAGGTCGAGCGCGAGCCCGTGGACCTCGTGGTGGTGGACTGCCTGCTGTACGGCGCGCTGGACGCGGTCTCCCGGGCGCGGATCCCGTACGTCGTGCTGGTGCACTCGCTGTTCGCGGCGGTGGAGCGGTCGATGACGCGCGGGGCGCCGGGTGCGGCGGCGCGGTTGGCGGGGCTGGACCCGTGGCCGTTGTGGGCCGCGGCGGACGCGGTCGTCGTGGCGACGCTCGAGGAGCTCGACCTGGGTGGCGACCGCAGACGCCCACGCCTGCACCACACCGGTCCGGTGCTGCCGGACCTCGCACCCGCGTCGCCCCCGCGTGGTGCCGTGCCGACGGTCCTGGTGAGCATGAGCACGACGTTCGTCCGCGGTCAGGCCGACGTGCTGCAACGGGTCCTGGACGCGCTGGCGCCGTTGCCCGTGCGGGTGGTCGCGACCACCGGGCCCGCCGTCGACCCGGCCGGGCTCCGGGCGCCGGCGAACGCCGACGTGCACCGGTACCTGCCGCACGTCGACGTCCTGCCGGAGGCGTCGCTCGTCGTCGGGCACGGCGGGCACGCGACGACGGTGCTGGCGCTGGCGCACGACGCGCCGCTGGTGGTGCTGCCGCTCAACCCGGCGTTCGACCAGCCGCTCATCGGGCGTCGGGTGCAGGACCTGGGTGCGGGGTCGACGCTGCCCCGGTCGGCCTCGGTGCCGCAGGTGCGCGCGGCGGTGCAGGAGGTGCTCGCCGACCGGGCGTACCGCGACGAGGCGGCACGCCTCGGGGTCGCGGTCCGGGCGGCGGACGGGGCCCGGACGGCCGCCGACGTCCTGCACGACGTGGCGGGGTGACCGGTTCGACCGCCGTGCGACGGGGACTCGTCGGCCGCGGCGCCGGTGCGCGCCGCGGCCGGCAGGAGCCGGACGTGCGAACCGAGCGCCTCAGGCCCGGGGAGCCGGGAACAGCATCCGCGCCAGCAGGAGGAACACGGCGGGGACGGCGACGGCGAGCGCGAGCCACGACCAGCGCAGGCCCACGGTCAGGGTGAGCAGCGCGAAGACGAGCAGCGCGGCGAAGCCCAGGGCGCTGACGTAGATGCCGAACCGGGCGGCGGCGTCCGGCTCCTGCTCGAACCGGTTGCCGGCGGCGGCGCGGCGGTGCTCGTCGAGCACCCACGGCTTGTGCCGGTTGGTGGCGGTGGTGCCCAGCGCGACGAAGGCGAGCACCCCGCCGACCAGCAGCACGGCGCCGGCCACCACCGCCCAGGTGAGCGGGGGTGCGGCGACCACGAGCGCGGCGAGGCCGAGGGCGGCGCCGGTCGCCGTCGATGCGGCGCCGAAGCCGAGCGCCCGACCGGTCGGCAGCGCGTAGCTGGACGTGGTCTCCTGGCGGAGCGCGTCCGCGACGAGCGTCCCGGCGCCGAGCGCCAGGACCGGCACGGCGAGGGCGCCGACCGTGATCGACCAGCCCAGGACGCCGACAGCGACGAGTGCGAGCAGCGTCGCCGCGCCGGCGACGACGATCCCGAGGGCGGTGGTGCGCAGCACGTAGGCAGGGCGCGGGCGGACGCGGTGCAGCAGCCGTTCGACGGCGAGGTCCGGCGGGGCGGCGTCGGTGGCGGGGTGGTCGAGGGTCGCGACGATCTCCCGGAGGTCGCCGAGCTCGTCCAGGGCGGTGCGGGCTGCGGTCCCGGGGTCGGCGCCGGCGGCCTCGAGCGCGGCGCTGCGGGCCAGCAGGCTGGCGCGCACCTCCTCCTTGAGGTCCTGGGTCGGCGCACCCGGGGGTGCGGCGGCGAACGCCTCGTCGAGCGCGCGGTGCAGGTTGAGGGTCGTGGTGCTGGTCATCGGGGGTCCTCCTCCAGGTCCAGGAGCGTGTTGATGATGCGCTGGGTCGCGCGCCACGCGGTGACGTCCCGCCGGTAGACGGCCCGTCCCGCGTCGGTGATGCGGTAGTACTTGCGGCGCCCGCCCTGGGACTCGTCGCCCCAGTACCCCTCGACCAGCCCGTCGCGGGAGAGGCGGCGGAACGAGGCGTAGAGGGTGGCCTCCTTGATCTCGTACTGCCCGCCGGTGGCGTCGCGGATCGCCTTGTAGATCTCGAACCCGTACCGGTCGGCCCCGCGCAGCACGCCGAGCACGATCGTGTCGGTGTGGCCGCGCAGGAGGTCGGCAGCGAACGGGTCTCCGGCCCCGACGGAGTCGGTGAAGTTGATCATGACGAGTACTGTATCTGATCAACTACTAGCCCAGCAAGGCATCGTTGTGAGGGTGGTCTCGCGCGGCCCGACACCGAGCGGGACGATGTGACGGTTCGGTCGGCGCCTTGGGCACGGCCCTCGTACCGACTCGTCCGGGGGGACACGTCGCGCAGTCCTGTCTCCCCGTCGCGGCTGCGCCGCGCCCGCGGTACCCGGATCTCGACTGGGACGGACCGATCATGACCGAGACCTCGCACCACCGACCTGCCCCGGGCGCCCTGCTCGGGTGGTTCCTGCTCGTGCTCACCGCGCTCGTGGCGGCGTGGGTCGTGCACGACGTCGTCGTGGCCCGCGCGGCCACGCCACCGGACCCGACGGCGGCCTCCCCGCAGGAGGTGCCGGCAGCCGAGCCGCCGCAGGTGGTCGTGGTGGTCGTCGCCCCGGACGGGACCGCGCCCTCGGGTGCCGTGCCCACGGCCACCGTCGCGTCTGTCCCGGTCGCGGAGGCGACGGGCGAGCCGCTGCGCACGGCACCCGCGCAGGACGCCGACGACGCGTCCCTGCGCGGTGCCGAAGCCGGGGTCGCGTCGTCGCCCGCGGTGCAGGCGGTCGTGACGTCCGTCGTGAGCTCCTGGTGGTCGGTGGTGGCCAGCGACGGGGCGGTGGTGACGGTCGGGCACGATGGGCGGCTGCTCGCGAACACGGGGTCGCCGTCCTCGGGGTCCGCCGTGGTGCTCGACGCGCAGACCTCCACCGTGCGGACCGGCGCGACGGGACCGGCGCAGCCGACCTCGACCCGGACCGCACCCGGCACCGGGGCGGCGCCGCAGACGGCGAGGACGACCGGCGAGGTCAGCGGCTCGGTGCCGGGACGGCCCCAGGCGGTGCTCGGGGCACCCGCGGTCCCCGGCGGCGCCGACCTCGCGGGGTACGAGGACCACTCCGTGCATGTGACGGGATCGGGCAACCTCGTGGCCTACGACGACGCGAACCTCGTCGTCGACCACGTCGGCCCGGTCAACGCCAACACCGGTGACACCGACTCCGGCGCGATCAACGCGGTCGACGTCACCGGGTCGGTCGTCGTCACCGGCGACGTGGGCGGCTCGGACGGCGCCGACGGGGAGGAGCCCGCGGAGCCGGAGGAGCCCGCCTCCGGTTCCGCCGCGGGCGCGGTCGGCTCCGCCGCGCCGCCAGCCGAGAGCCTGCCCGTGGTCGAGGGTGACGGCGTCGACGACCGGTCCGTGCACGTCGACGGCACGCGCAACGTGGTCTCCGACGAGGACACCAACGTCGTCGTCGGCGGTCGCGGCCCGGTGAACGCGCAGGTGGGCGACTCCGACACCGGAGGCACGGTCGCGATGGCCGTCCACGACAGCCTCCTGGTCACCGGGTGCGCCGCCGGCACGTGCGGCGGCGAGGGCTGAGGGGGATCGTGGTGACGACCCGGGTCCTCACCGCCCGGGTCGGCGCCCCGTCCGGCGGACACGGTCCCGGAGGCGCGCGCCGCCGCCCACGACGCCGACCACCGCCAGCAGGGCCAGGACGACGTGCCACACCGGTGTCATGACCGTGCCGCGCCGGTCGTGCCGGGCGCACGCGGGGCCGGCGGGCCACCACGACGCCACCCGCGACGAGCAGCACGGTCGACCGCACCCACCAGGAGCCCTCCCCGAGACCGCGGCGCGTCGCCGCGGTCCTCCCAGGAGGGTGCCGCACCCGGCGACCACTCAGTCGGCGGTCCCCGGCTGGACCGGGATGTTCAGTAGGGGTGCGCCGACGACCTGGGTCAGCCCTCGGCCGCGCCGCGGTCCACGAGCGTGAACACGCTCGCCGGGCTCGACGGGTCGGGGTCGACGGCGAGGCCGCCCTCCTGGTCCGCCACGACCACCCCGCCCGGGCCGGAGATGTTCACCTGGTCGGGCTGGTCGAGCGTGCCGACGTCGAGCTGCTGGTCGGCGGCGGCGGGGTCGCACGTCGCGACGGTCACGATGTCGTCGCCGGGGATGCTGAGGCAGGACGGCTGGCCGTCGGTGGTGGCGGTCGTGCGGACCTGGAAGGTGCCGCCGGCCACCGGCTCGAACACCCAGGTGGTGGGGACGCCGCCCGCCTCGGCGGGGTCGGTGACCGTGGTGACGCCACCCTCCACGGTGGTCGTCACCCAGGCGCTGCCGTAGGTCTGGATGTCGACCTGCCGGGTGCCGTCGAGCAGGCCGGCGCCGTCGACCGGCTCCTCGGTCGGGGGCGTGGTCGCGGTCTCGTCCGCGGTGTCCTCGGGCGCCGGGGTGGTGACGTCGGTCCCGGTGGTGTCCTCGGCCTCCGCGTCGCCGCTGCACGCCGACGTCCCGACGACGAGCGCTCCGGCCGTCAGGGCGAGGGCGAACGCGCGCGGGGCGCGGCGGCGGGCGGTGGTGCGGGTCGCGGTGGTGATCACGGGTGTCCTCCAGCGGGTCGGCGCGATCGCGGCTCGATCGCGGGATGCCGCGAGGGGCGCGCAGGCCCCTCACCTCGAACGTAACGAGCACCGGGGCGTGTGCAACCTGGCAGGACGGAAGGCCGCACCGGATCCAGGGACCGCCGGTCCGTGGACCGCCCGGCCCTGAACGCGCCCGGCAGACCCGCGCAGCATGGTCGGCACCGGCCGCCGGACCCCGCGCGACCGCCGACCCCTGGAGGTACCCGTGCCGACGACGACCGACCTGCCCGTCCCCGACCTGACCGGCCGCCTGGCGGTCGTCACCGGCGCCAGCGACGGCATCGGCCTGCGCATCGCCACCCGCCTCGCCAGGGCGGGGGCCGACCTGGTGCTGCCGGTGCGGTCCCCGGCGAAGGGCGACGCCGCGGCGCACCGCGTCCGCGAGGCCGCCCCGCGCGCCCGGGTCGACCTGCGGCCGATGGACCTCGCCTCGCTGACCTCGGTCGCGGCGTTCGCGGACGGGCTGCTCGCCGACGGCCGACCGGTCGACGTGCTGGTGAACAACGCCGGGGTGATGACGCCGCCGACGCGGCAGGTCACGGAGGACGGGTTCGAGCTGCAGCTCGGCACGAACCACCTGGGGCACGCGGCGCTGGTGGCGCGGCTGCTGCCGCTGCTGGTCGCCGGGCGGGCACGCGTGACCACGCAGGTCAGCGTGGCGGCGAACCAGAACGCGGTGCACTGGGAGGACCTGTCGTGGGAGCGGGGCTACCACCCGATGCGTGCGTACTCGTCGTCGAAGATCGCGGCCGGCCTGCTCGCCCGGGAGCTGCACCGGCGCAGCGAGGCGGAGGGCTGGGGCATCCGCAGCGCCCTGTCCCACCCCGGGGTCTCGCCGACGAACCTGCTCGCCGCGCAGCCGGGGATGGGCCGGGCGCGGGACACCGTCGAGGTGCGCCTCATCCGCGCGCTGTCCCGGTACGGGCTGCTGGTCGGGACCCCGGAGTCCGCGGCGCTGCCGGCGGTGCTCGCGGTGACCGGCCCGGACGTGCGCGGCGGTCACCTGTACGGGCCGAGCGGGCCGCTGCACCTCGGCGGTCCGCCCGCCGAGCAGCGGCTGTACTCCCGGCTCGCGGACCCGGACGACGCGCGCCGCGTGTGGGAGGTCACCCAGAGGTTGATCGGCGTCCCGCTCGCGGTGTGACGCGAACCAGGGACCGGCGATCCCTGCACAGCGCGGTCCGGTCCGGCGACGATGGGCGCATGGACCGACCCCAGCTCGCCGACTTCCTGCGCCGCCGCCGCGAGGCGCTGCAACCCGAGGACGTCGGGCTGCCGCGCGGGTCGCGCCGCCGTGCGACCGGGCTGCGCCGGGAGGAGGTCGCCGCGCTGTGCGACATGTCGGTCGACTACTACAGCCGGCTGGAGCAGAGCCGCGGCCCGCAGCCGTCGGGGCAGGTGCTCACGGCGATGGCGCGCGGTCTGCGGCTCAGCCTCCCGGAGCGGGACCACCTGTTCCACCTCGCCGGGCACGCCGCCCCCACCCGCGCGCTGCGTGGCGACCACGTGTCCCCGGCGATGATGCGCGTGCTCGACCGCCTCGCCGACACCCCGGCGCAGGTGATGTCGGAGACGGGGGAGACCCTGGTGCAGACCCCGGCGGCGCGGGCGCTGTTCGGCGACGAGACCCGGTTCACCGGGCTGATGCGCAGCGTCCTGTATCGGTGGTTCACGGACCCGACGTCGCGCGACGTCTACCCGGTGGAGGACCAGGAGCGGATCGGCCGGGGCTTCGTCGCGGACGCCCGGGCCGTCTACGGGTTGCGCGGCCGGGGCTCGCGGGCCGCCGCCGTGGTCGACGCGCTGCTGGCCGCGAGCCCGGAGTTCGCGGGGCTGTGGGAGCAGCACGAGATCGCGTCGACGTCGTCGATGGAGAAGCGGCTGGTGCACCCCGAGGTCGGGGTGATCGAGGTGCAGTGCCAGATCCTGCGCGACCCGGAGCAGGCGCAGCAGCTGATGGTGCTCACGGCGACGCCCGGCACGGAGAGCCACGACAAGCTCCGGCTGCTCGCGGTGCTCGGCACGCAGCGGGTCGCCGCGGGGACCTGACCGTGGTGGCACCCGCGCGGCACCGCCCGGGAGGTTGCATCATGGTCCACGGCCCCCGCGACGACGGCGTCGCGCGCCGCCCGCACCACCGTCATCCCCTCCCGGAGGCACCGCCTTGATCGTGCACGCCTACGCCGCCCCGTCCGCCACGGAGCCGCTCGTCCCGACGACCGTCGAGCGCCGCCCCGTCGGCCCCGCGGACGTCCTCATCGCCATCCGCTACGCCGGCATCTGCCACTCCGACATCCACACCGTGCGCGGTGAGTGGGGTCCCATCACCTACCCGCAGGTCGTCGGGCACGAGATCGTCGGCGAGGTCGTCGAGGTCGGTGCCGAGGTCACGAAGCACGCGGTCGGCGACCGGGTGGGCGTCGGCTGCATGGTGAACTCGTGCCGCGAGTGCGAGAACTGCCGCGCGGGCATGGAGAACTACTGCCTGAAGGGCAACACCGGCACGTACGCGTCCGTGGACCGCGACGGCACGATCACCCAGGGCGGCTACGCGACGCACGTCGTGGTCGACCAGGACTTCGTGCTGCGCGTCCCGGAGGCCATCCCGTACGAGGCCGCCGCGCCGCTGCTGTGCGCGGGCATCACCACCTACTCGCCGCTCGCGCACTGGCAGGCCGGCCCGGGCAAGAAGGTCGCCGTGGTCGGCATGGGTGGCCTGGGGCACATGGCGGTGAAGATCGCCGCCGCGATGGGTGCCGACGTGACCGTCCTCTCGCAGTCGCTGTCCAAGGAGGCCGACGGCCGCCGGTTCGGCGCGGGCGCGTACTACGCGACCAGCGACCCGGCGACGTTCGAGACGCTCGCGAACTCGTTCGACCTCATCATCAACACCGTCAGCGCCCCGATCGACCTGCGCTCCTACTTCGGGCTGCTGCGCCTGCACGGCACGTTCGTCAGCGTCGGCGCCCCGCCGGAGCCGCTGCCGGTGCAGGTGTTCTCGCTGTTCAACAACCGCCGCTCGTTCGCGGGCTCCAGCATCGGCTCGATCGGCGAGACGCAGGAGATGCTCGACTTCTGCGCCGAGCGCGGCATCGCCCCCGAGGTCGAGGTCATCGCGGCGTCGCAGATCAACGACGCCTACGAGCGCGTGCTGCGCTCGGACGTCCGCTACAGGTTCGTCATCGACACCGCGACGCTCGGCGCGTAGCGCCCCTGGCGGGGACGGAGTCCACCTGCGCCCACGGGGCGGAGGCGGGCTCCGTCCCGTCGACGGCCCCGTCTATCAGGCGCCACGGGTGACGGGCACGCCCTGCCGCAGGGCGCGCGGGATCTCCGCCACCGCGTCCACCGCGGCGAGCAGCCGCGTGACGACGTCGTCGGGTGCGGTGGTGTCGCACCGGACGGTGTAGGTGACGCCGGTGGACGCCCACGTCCCGGGGTCGAACCCGCCGCGGGCCTCGACGGCGGCGCCGTCCAGGGTGACGCCCAGCGCCCCGGCCTCGCGGTAGAGGTCGTTGAGCACGCACGCGGCGACCGCGAGGTGCAGCAGGTGCGCACCGGTGGGCGCGGGCGTCGCGCGCATGCCCGCGGTGGTCCACCGGTGCGGCAGGGCCAGGGCGTCGGGTGCGTCGGGCCGCAGGGACCCCGCTCCCACGGTCACGGCGTGGTCGTCGGACATGGCGGGCGGCCTCCGGTCGTCGTGGCGGTGCACCTGCGCGCACCGTACTCCGGCGCCGGTCGCGGCGACGCGCTGCTCCGTCCGGGTGACAGGACCCAGCCGTCCGGGCGAGGGCTCCGAACTCCTGGCACGGCGGGGCACCGACCTGGGGAGAGGCTCCGGGACGTCCCGCCGACGGACCTGAGCGCCGCTAGGAGGACACCATGAGCACCATCGACATCCCCGCCCGCACCCCCGACATGCTGGGCGAGCCCCTCACCCCCCGGGAGCGTGTCGTGCTCGCGGAGCTCGGCGAGGACGTCACCCTCGACGACGTCGCGCGGCGCCTGTGGGTGTCCCGCAACACGGTGAAGACCCAGCTGCGCTCGGTGTACCGGAAGATCGGTGCCACGACGCGCGCCGAGGCGGTCGCCTGGGCCCGCGCCGCCGGCATCCGCTGACGAGTTCGCGTCCCGGCTCCACAGATCGGGGCCGGGACGCGTCCTGGGAGTGCACGCACCACCGCACGACCAGGGAGGTCCACCGTGACCCGCACGACCAGCAGCACCAGCACCACCCGCACGACCCGCGTCCGGCTCCTGAGCATCGGCGTCGCCGCCACCGGCCTGTGCGCCGTCGGCACCGGCCTGGCCTTCGCCGCGGGCGGCGGCGCGACCCTCGCGTCCCCGACGCGGGCTGTCGAGGACGTCGCCCGCGACCGTGTCGACGCCGCTGCCGCGGCGGAGGACGCCGCGGTCGCGACCGACTGGAGCGCCCTGCCCGAGGGGTACACGCAGGAGCAGTACGAGGCGTTCTGGGGCGCGGGCTTCGTCCCGGAGGACGTGACCGCGCTCGAGGACCTGTGGTCGCTCGACACCACCGAGGTCAAGGCCCGCGCGGGCCAGCTCGTCCTGGACGGCGCGGCGCTGCCGTTCGAGCCCGGCACGCACGCCACCGCGCCGCTGGGCGCGGACGAGACCGCCGCGATCGACGCGTTCTTCGCCGCGGGCTACCAGTGGCCCGAGGTGGAGGAACTCGCCGCGCTCTGGCAGACCGACACCCTGGAGACGAAGACGCGC
This sequence comes from Cellulomonas triticagri, assembly GCF_003696205.1. Taxonomy (GTDB): domain Bacteria; phylum Actinomycetota; class Actinomycetes; order Actinomycetales; family Cellulomonadaceae; genus Cellulomonas; species Cellulomonas triticagri. The sequence continues at coordinate 1,161 of NZ_RFFI01000027.1, read as the reverse complement.
GCCGGGCAGGCCCTGCTCGACGGGCAGACCCTCCCCGTGGCACCGTCGGGCGCGGACCTCGGCTGATGCACCTGGCACCGCGGACGGACTCCCGGGAGACGACCATCGACACCCTCACCCTGCGCACCGGGTTCGAGATCGAGCTGCTCGCGCCCGCCGGCTCCGACCGGCGGGACCTCGCGGACGCGCTCGCGGACCGCTGCGGCGGGTCGGTGCGGCGGGCGTTCCACACGGACAGCGAGCCGTCCGCGGTGCCGGGCGTCGGGGTGTTCCGGCACCTGTCGCCCGCGTTCGACGTCGTGGACGCCGCGGGCGCGCCGGTGGCGCGGCTGGTGGACGACATCACGATCGAGGCGGACCTCGCGGGCACCCGCACCCCGCCGGGGCACCGCGGCTGGTACCGGGTGCTGTGCGACGACGCCCGGCTGCTGCGGATCGTGGAGCGGCAGGTCGACCCGGACGCCGCCCTGCCGGACGTGCTGGAGCCGGTCGCGGCGCTGGTCGGCACGGCCGTGGAGGTCCTGGGCGGCGCGGCCCGGGTGAACGACGCCGCGGGCGCGACGGTCGCGGTGGCGATGCCGCTGCCGGGCGGGCGCGAGCGCCCGTGCGAGGTCGTGACGCCGCCGCTGGTCCGCGACCACGGCGCCGTGCTGGACGCGCTGCTGACCCCGGCGCGGGACCTCGGGTTCACGGTGCCGGTCGAGGCGGCGGTGCACCTGCACGTCGACGGCGCCCCGTTCCGCACCCCGGCGGCGTTCGCGAACCTCGTCCGGCTGTTCGGGCACTGGCGCGAGCCGCTGCGCGCGGCCCTGGGCACGAACCCCGCGTGCCGCCGCCTGGGCGCGCTGCCCGCGGACCTCGTGGACCTGGTGGACCGCGGCGCGACCCCGACGTGGGACGAGCTGCGCCGCGCCGCGCGCGGGACGGGCATCACCAAGTACGCCGACGTGAATCTCACGCAGCTCGTCGTGGACCGGCCCCTGCGGGACACCGTGGAGGTGCGGGTCCTGCCCGGGACGCTCGACGCCGCGGACGTGGTCCGCCGGGCCGCCCTGGTGGAGCGGCTGCTGCGCCGCTGCCTCGACGGCCGCCCGGTCCCGCCGCCCGGAGCGGACGCCGCGCACGACCCCGTCGGGGCCGTCGCGGCGCTCCCGGGCACGG